>JANPEK010000284.1:0-2201 GCA_031422915.1 Phyllobacteriaceae bacterium
TCCGATGGCCGCGCACCTGAAGAACAAGGGTGGACACGCGGTCACGGTCTATAACCGCACCACTGCCAAGGCAGAAAAATGGGTGGCTGAGCATGGCGGCGCGATGGCGGTGACTCCTGCCACGGCTGCGAAGGATCAGGATTTTGTCTTCGCCTGCGTCGGCAATGATGATGATCTGCGGCAGGTGACGCTTGGCACGGATGGCGCGTTTGCGTCGATGAAGAAAGGCGCAATCTTCGTTGACCACACCACTGCTTCGGCAGAAATCGCACGCAAGCTTGATGCTGCCGCCAAGGCACTCGGCCTCGGCTTTGTCGATGCGCCGGTATCCGGCGGACAGGCGGGCGCGGAAAACGGCGTGCTGACCGTGATGTGCGGTGGCGATGAGACGGTGTTTGAGCGCGCAAAGCCGGTGATCGACGCTTACGCCCGCATGATCGGCCTGATGGGCCCGACAGGGTCCGGCCAGCTTGCCAAAATGGTCAACCAGATTTGCATCGCCGGTCTTGTGCAGGGGTTGGCTGAAGGCATCCACTTTGCAAAGAAGGCGGGCCTTGAGGTCGAGCCGCTGATCGCCGTCCTCTCCAAGGGAGCGGCGGGTTCGTGGCAGATGGAAAACCGTCACAAGACCATGAACATCGGCAAATTCGACTTCGGGTTCGCGGTTGATTGGATGCGCAAGGATCTGGGCATTTGCCTTGCAGAAGCCGCACGAAATGGCGCGACATTGCCAGTCACCGCGCTGGTTGACCAGTTTTATGGCGAAGTGCAGAAGCTCGGCGGCACGCGCTGGGATACGTCGAGCCTGTTGGCACGGCTGCAGAAGTGAGCACGAACGCGCTGTCTCCCATTTTAGCCCCCGCTGCCGCTATCCTTGTCCAGGATCATGTAATCCAGCGGCAGTTGCGTTGTATATTTGATCTGCTCCATCGCGAATGCCGAGGACACGTCGCGGATTTCGATCTTGGCGATCATACGCTTGTAGAACGCGTCATAGGCGGCGATGTCCGGCACGACGACTTTCAACAGATAGTCCACATCGCCGGACATGCGATAAAATTCAACGACTTCGGGGAATTCCTGAACCAATTCCGAGAAGCGCTTCAGCCATTCGACATTGTGCGAACCGGTGCGGATCGAGACAAAAACCGTGACTTTGGTGTTGATTTTTACCGGATCAAGCACGGCAACACGGCGCATGACGACGCCGTCTTCTTCAAGCTTCTGAATGCGCCGCCAACATGGCGTGGTGGACAGGCCAACCTTTTTGGCAATGTCAGCAACAGCAAGCGTGGCGTCTTCCTGCAAGAGGCGCAGGATTTTACGGTCGAGACGGTCCATGGTCGGCTCCGGAGAATGATTTTCTTCTATTGGAGCAATTTTTGTGATTTGGCAACAATCATGATCCGACTGATCGTCTTTTCAGGAATTCTGTTTCAATTGATCCTGAGCGCCACTTCCTGCCGCAACACCGGCAGCAGGTCCGCTTCGAACCACGGATTGCGCTTCAGCCAAGTCGAATTGCGCCAGGATGGGTGCGGCATGGCAAATAGTTTCGGCGAGTTTTCAAGGTGCGAACGCCACTCCAATACTGTTCGATTGACGCTCGAAATTCGCGCGGATTTCAGGTGCCACCTTTGCGCATAACCGCCGATGGCCAAGACAAGATCAATCTGCGGCATGAGTGTCAAAAGCCGCGCGCGCCAAGCCGGAGCGCACTCCTTGCGCGGCGGCAGGTCGCTGCCATGGGCATCGAGGCCCGGGAAGCAGAAGCCCATCGGCGCAATGGCAAACAGGTTTGGATTGTAGAATTGCGCTGATGTCACGCCGAGCCAGGAGCGCAGACGGTCGCCGGACGGATCGGTGAACGGCACACCGGACGCATGTACCCGCGTGCCCGGCGCCTGCCCGGCAATCAGGATGCGCGCGGTTTGCGAGGCAACAAGAACCGGTCGCGGCTCGTGCGGAAGTGGCTTTGTGGCCGGGTGCTCAACGCAAATGCGGCAAGCCTTGATTGCCCTGACGAGTTCATCAAGCGCAGCACTGTCGCTCATGCCGTTGCAGACGGCCTTGCGGTGAGCGCAGCCTTCCAGCGCAGCACATTGGTCAGGTTTTCCGGCAATGCGATCTTGGCCGGCTTCATGAAATCCATGGCAACCAGCCCTGTTATGTCGGCAATCGAGAACGCATCGCCAGCCGCA
>JANPEK010000285.1:0-6577 GCA_031422915.1 Phyllobacteriaceae bacterium
ACCGGCTCATACACGCCGTCTTTCCAACTCATCGACCCACTCAAATATTTCGACGAAGACGCTTGGGAAAACGAGCTCAACGCAGCCGCAGCGATGCACGAAGTGCTCCCCTACGATGCGGTAACTGCCCACTATCAAGCCACACTCGCAGCTACCCCCATCAACGCCACGCTCCTCTTCAACCGCCTGCGCGCCATGCGCCACGCGCTCAACGATCTCCCGCGCCAAGCCCGCCGCCTCGCCAGATGGCGGGCACGGCGTGACGAAATCCTTTCATCCAAAGCCCCTTACAAACCAACCCGCATCAGCCCCTTCCGCCCCGGACCACCTCCGGGCTACCGGCGCAAGGACATTCACCCCGTCGATTCAATATTGAAAGACGTCCACTATTTTGCCGTCGAAGCGTTCCGGTGGAAACCCGGGGACAGTGGACTCTGAAAGGCAACTGTCCCCGATCTCAGAAGAGATTGAAATTACAGCCAAAAATCCCATAATTTTCGTCATTCCGGGGCGGCGTAGCCGAACCCGGAATCCAGAGTCGTGGCCGTGGAAAGTGTCGCAGTCCATCAGACGTAAAAGACTGTTAATCCAATGATTTCATTGCCATTTCAGAACCTGCCAAAACACATGTCAAGCCCAACTCCGCACCTTGCCATCTCTGGATTCCGGGCTCCGCTTCGCGGCCCCGTAATGACGAAAGTGTGCGGGAGTTTCACGCTTACAGACAAATTTTGGCAACAAAAGGCCCGTGTCGTCGCCTTAGGCCGCCTTGCCGCGATGCAGGAAGACATCCATCTTTCCGAGCAGACGTGCCAGATCAACCGGCTTTGTGTCAAAGTCGCTGCAACCTGCGTCGATGGCATTTTTGCGGTCGGACTCGAAGGCACTCGCGGTGAGCGCGATGATGGGTATGTGTTTTGTCCGGTAGTCCGCCTTGATCCGGCGCGTGGCTTCGCAGCCGTCCATTTCGCCAAGGCCGATGTCCATCAGGATCAGTTCAGGTTGAACAATCCTTGCCGCCTCGATGCCCGACGGACCGTCTTCAGCGAATCGCACCTCAAAACCGCGCCGCTCAAGGCGTCTGCCGAGCACGTCGCGGTTCATCGGATTGTCTTCCACGATCAGGATCACAGCCATTTTGTTACCCGCAAGTCTACCCGTTTGGTCCGCGTCATCCGGCTTTCTGGGCTGTCGGACGCGATCCGGTTTCTACTTCTTCAATCATCTGCACCAGACGATCCCGGTCCAGTGGCTTTGCGATGAACCCGTCTGCACCATCACGATAAGCGCGGTGGCGTTCGTCAAGCACGCTCAACATAAGCACTTTCGTTTCAGCGCAATTGCGGTCGGCGCGGATTTCCCGCAGCAAATTCCACCCGTCGCTGCCCGGAAGCATGATGTCGAGGATGACAAAGGCCGGCTTTGTCGTGCGCACCACTTGAAGCCCGGTCTGGCCGTTGTCGACGAGAACTGTCTTGAAGCCTTCCTTGGTCAAAACGCGCTCGGCAAGTTCAAGTACCGAGTGATCATCGTCGATCACGACAACCGTCTTGTCCGCATTGTGCGAGCGCGCCATGGGTGCGGGCGTGATCATGTCGAGCTCTTCTGCCGACATGTCATCCGATTCCGCATCTGCGACGACAGCCTTCTGCTCGGTGACCGAAGCCGCGCCTTCCATTGGCTTTGTCATGGATTTGTTGCGATCTGACATGCGCTCCATAACGTTTCCGCCAACTTGAACCGCCGGCAAATTGATCGTGAAACATGCTCCCTTTCCAGGATCGCTCTCGACCGTGATTTTGCCCTTCATCAACTGGCACAGGTTCTGGCTGAGCGAAAGCCCCAAACCAGTGCCGCCAAATTTGGCGGCAATCGCCGAATTTGCCTGCTGGAAGTTTGAGAACAGTTTCAACTGTTGCTCTTTGCTGATGCCGACGCCCGTGTCGATGACCTTGATGACCACCCAGTCCATCTCGTCGCGATGCTCGCGCCCAACCGAGAGTGTGACCTTGCCGTTTTGCGTGAATTTGGCAGCGTTTGACAGAAGATTGAGCACAGCCTGGCGCAGTTTTGTCGCATCTGCGTCAATGGTGCCGAGATTGTCGCCACGTTCGACAATGAACTGGTTGGTGTTTTTGACGACCATCGGACGCCCGGTGAACTCGATTTCCTCGATGAACCGGTCCAGTGACATCCGCTCCAGATACAGGTCCATCTTGCCGGCCTCGATCTTGGAGATGTCAAGAATGTCATTGACCATCGACAGCAGATGTTTGCCCGCCGCACTGATCTTCTGCAGGTCGGCAATCTGTTCGCCGCGGCCGTCGATTTCGGCGTCTTCGAGCATGATTTCCGAATAGCCGATAACGGCATTCAGCGGCGTGCGCAGTTCATGGCTCATTTTGGCGAGGAATTCGGACTTCGCACCGTTCGCCGCTTCCGCCTCTTCCTTCGCGGTCGTCAATGCCGTCATTGTCTCGCGGTGACGCGTTACTTCCTGCATCAGGCCGGACTGGGAGTCGATGATGGTTGCGTAGTAAATGGCCATCATGAACACGTAGGCCGATGCCAAAACCGCCGACAAAATGCCGGCGGAAGCAAGGTTTTCCACCGGAATATGGACCGGGAATCCGCCTGTCACATAGGAGGCATAGAACGCGACCATGCTCAAGCCGATTTCAGCAAGGATCGCCAATCGGGTGAAGGGCGTCGAGCCGAGATAGAAGAAGGCCAGCAGCGGCACAATCAGCAGCCACATCAGGAATGGCGAAGACCCGCCGCCATAGTGGTATGAACCCCAAAGGATCGCGAAAATCAGGTTCTGAACGGACAGAAGTGCCAGGGTCTCGTATTTTACCGGCAGATATTTGACTGCAAACAGGAACACCCAGAACAGCGTGATCGATGCGCCGAGGATTGGCACGTGCGGCCAAGGGTTCGGGTCGATGAACATCAGGAACAGCGTGATCGGATGGCTGATGACCGGTCCGAAGATATGGCTAATGAGGAACATGCGGACGCGCCGTTCCGACAGCACATCGCCCCGCAATCGCGCAGGCATGAACCAATCGATTACAGAATCGAGCGCAGACTGCAAACTCGGCATAAAGTGCATGGCGTCGTTCCCCAAGGTCAGGGCCGTGACGATAACGCGGCTGCGCTTAAGGAAGCGTTAGCAAGCGCAAGACCGGAAAATGGTCAGAATTTGCCGACCACGTTGAGGAAAACACCGCCATCATCATGCGTCAGATCAGCGATGTTGTCGGAGAAACTGCCAAAGTTATACCCGACGCCGACCTTCAAGTTCTCGCCAATGTGGCGATAAGCGGCGGCGAGGAAGCCATATTGGGTTTGCTTTGCCTCCACGCCGTGCAGAACCCTGCCCTCAAGCAGCAGATCCCAATTCTTCACCAGCGCGACGTCCGCCCGCAAGATGCCAAGGTGCGCCGAGCTGGACTCAAAGTCATCAAGGCTGCGGGTTGTCGAAACTGCGCCCGTCCGGTAGCCATATTTGGCACCAAGCGTCAGCCACTCGTTGAGATCATATGTGGCATCGACGGACAGGATGTGGCTCCGCTGCGCGGGTCCAAGAATATTGCCATCCGTGTTCACCTGCTGCGCACCCGGCAGGTCGTAGAGATAGGTGTATTTGAACAGCAGGTTCAGGCGGTCATTGTCGATCGGTCTGAATGCTGCGGCGATTGAGGCCTCGATATAGCGGCCGTCGAGAATGTCGCTTTGATCGGACTCCGAAATCACGGCGTCCAGATGCGCGAGCATCCGCCAATTGTCGCTGGTCTTCACACTCGCGTCCGCTTGCGCCAGCCAGGTTGTCCTGTCACGCAGATTGTCAGCAGAGTCTTCGAGGCGCACTTCGCCGTTCAGCGATACTTTTACTTCATCCGTGTTGTAGCCCAGCCGGGCGGTGAATGCCTTGCGGTCAAAGTCGCTGGCGGCAGGGTCTTTCACCGTGCCGAATGCCATGCCAAGCGATGCGCTCCACATGTCATCCGGTGTGAATGTCAGGCCGTAAGTCTGGCTGAGCTTGCGCGACTTGCCGAACATGTCGGCATTTGCCTCCGTAAAGGCGGTTGTCCAGTCATTGATCCGGATGTTGGCCCCGGCGATCAGCACACCATTGTCAGTGCCGATCAGCGTCGTTGACGTGTTCGGGTATGAACCCCGATCCGGATCCAACCGGTATCCGAGATAGTAATCCGTATCGGCGTCCTTCTTGTAGGTCACGGTCGCTTCGCCGCCAACGCCCGTTGTGCCATATGAAATCTCGGCGCCGACCGCCAAGCGTTCGGTCAGGCTGGTTTCTGCGCCGACGCCAATCCGGTCATTGCGCAAGCGGTCACCCTTCTTGCTGACGGTGGCCTGTCCGAAGATGTAAACGGATGTGTCTTCATCGACCGCATAAGCCAGACGCGCGCCGACATCGACACGGTCACCATTTGCATAGAGTTCGGCCGGCACTTCAAATCTTGTCCATGTCACGCCAGCCACGAGCGACAGGTCTGCGCTGAGTTCGGCTTCAATCTCCGCGCCTGCGCGATATTTGCGATCTGTTGGACCTGAATCAACGCCCTCTGCGCCAAATCGCAGCTGCATGTTTTCCGTCATGTCAAAAGTCAGATTGCCGCCGAATATCTGTTTGTCCCTGGCGGTCTCGCTGTCGAGCGCGCTGAAGCCTGCCTCGCGGAATTCATAGTATGCGTCAGCCTTGCCAGCCAGCCTGTCACCCGACAGTTCGCCAAGGTCTGCCCGCGCTTTGACCCGGTAGGCTCGCGCAGTCTTGCCCTTTGATCCGGCAATGGTCTCATCGCGGAACGTCAGACCGCCGTCGGTGGAGAAGGATTGTCCTGCACCGCGGCCCTCCGATTGTGCAACCTCAAACTCAATGTTGGTTTTGTCAGATATGCGCAGCAAAAGATCAGCTTCAAACTTCTGGCTGCGTTCATCGCTGACCGTCTCGGACAGAGCGGTTGCACCGACACGGACTGTGTCGCCAAGCCATTGCTCTGCACGCCCGCCGTAGGTGCGACCGCTTTCTGTTGTCAAAGCAGGCGTTGCTTCATAGTTGACGACGACATGCAATTCATCGTCACCTGAATTGCCTCCGATGACCGGTGAATTTGAATTGGCAATGCTGCCCACCGGTTCGGACAGGATGATCACACCCTGAAAGTAATCAATCGTGTAGTCTTTGCCTTCCGTGAGTTGGACACGCGAAACGACTGCGCCGGTAATCGAGTCGCGCCGTTCGATAGTGACCTGCTCGGAGCCGGTTGTGATGTCCTGATGCCTGAGGAAATAGGCCGAACCGCCTGTGCCCAGAAAATCATCGCGCTGCGGCAACGTCGCTGATTGCGCGGCAAACGCTTCCACTTTTGTCTTGGGCTCGCCGAAGCTGGTTACCTTCTCGGACTTGTACAGCGCATGCGCGCCGTAAAGCGCCCGCTCACTGCGGGCAAACTCGGTGCCGCTGATGGTTGTCTTGAAGTTGCCCCACATGACGTGGCTTTGACCGCGTTCCAAGCGGACATAGACTTTTCCACTTGTTGGCGCGTCCTCAACGATTGTCGAGTCATCGCCATAGAGCGGATAGTAATCATCGGGGTCGAGGCGGCGCAAGAGTTGGCGCGGGTCCTTGTTGTTGCCACTGTCCAAGAGATCCTTGACCGGTCCATCCTGCGTATCGGCTGCGGCAGTGAGCAGATATTTTCCCTTGATCTTCCCCTTGAGATAGAAGGCAAGCCGCCCCTTGGTATAGGTCTTTTGAAACTCGCCCGGTGTTGCTGTTTCCAGATAGTCGCCGAACCGGCGGCCAACCGTCAGGTCGGCGAGAGCCACGTAAAACCAGTCATTCTTTGGAATGTTGACCTGGCGGGTGAATGCCAAGCCGTCGCTTTTGCCGCCCGAAACCGCGACATCAACATCATGATCGCCGGGCGGGAGGATTTGCTGGAACAGGAATTTGTTTTCCGCGTCGGCAGGCACTGGCCAACCCATGACGCGCACATCATAGCCCGCTGGAACATTGCGCCCAAAAACTGTAACCGCGCCGCCGTAAACCGGAATGCCGCGCTTGCTGCCGAGATCCTCGGTCAGATCGCCGGGAGTTCCGCCATTTACTGAATCTAACACATCTATGCGCGGCGCGCGACCGCCAAAATCCTGCATCGAGGTTTCGTCGTAAGCGCCTTCGTCATTATAGACGCGAAGCATATAGGTGTAATCACGCAGATTTGCCGTGCCGGGCTTCCAGCTTGCCTTTCCATCTGCGTCGAGCGCAATCGTCTCGATCAGATCGCCATTTGCGCTTTTGCCCGCCTTGAACACACGTATTTCGCCACCCGAGACGAAAGCGGCATAATTTGTGGATGCCTTGAAGACAACCGCGGCATTCCTGTCTTTGGTGCGCTCTGACTTTACGGACAGAATCTGCTTGGTATCGAGGCCATCAAACTTGACCTGAATGTCAACTGCATCCAGTCCGAGATCTGTCTTGCGCTGATCGTCAGCAGAAATGCCTGCGCCATCGACAGTTTCGCCATCCACACTGATCCTGAAC
>JANPEK010000286.1:0-8258 GCA_031422915.1 Phyllobacteriaceae bacterium
GCCGCTTCTGGTCGCGCTGACCGGCACATGGTCGCGTCGCACTGTCCTGCTCATTGGCATGGGCCTGTTTGGCCTCGGCGCGGCGCTGACCGCGCTGGCCACTAACACAACGCTGCTGTACGCCGCCCGCGTCATCGCTGCCGCTGGGTCGGGCATGTTCACGCCGGTGGCAGCCAGCGTCGCCTTCTCCGTCAGCGCGCCGGAGGATCGCGGCAAGGCGCTGTCCAACGTGTTCTTCGGCCTGACGCTGGCACAGGCGCTCGGCGTTCCGGCCGGCGCGTGGCTCGGCTACACGTTCGGCTGGCAGGCAGCCTTCATCGTCGTCGCCATCCTCGCAGCCGCCTCTTTCGCGCTGTGCACGGTGCTGGTGCCCAAAGTTCTGGCGTTTCAGGTCAATTCGCTCGCGACACTCGGCGAGGCGCTCGCCGATTGGCGCTCGATGCTCTCCGTCCTCTACACCGCCACCTTCCTCGGAGCGATCTACATCCTCTTCACTTATTTCGCCCCGCTTCTCGAAGCCAAACAAGGCTTTGACCGCAACGGCGTCTCGCTGTTCCTGCTGATGTTGGGTCTGGGCGCGGTCAACGGCAACTTTATCGGCGGCCGCCTCAACGACCTCCTCGGCTCCGCCCTTACGCTCAAAATCCTCTGCATCGGCCAGATGGTCATGCTCTCGCTGTTCTCGTTCCTGCCCATGCCGGTCATAATCCTGTTCGTCATGGGCTTTGTCTGGTCCAGTTTCGGTTGGTCCTTCATGGCCGCGCAACAAACTCGCCTCGTCCTGCAAACCCCCGAACGCCAATCCGTAGTCCTCGCCCTGAACGCCGCCTCAATCTACATCGGCGCATCACTGGGCTCGTTCATCGGCGGGCAGGTGTTGAAGGTGTGGGGCATAGACGCGCTGGGATTGGCCGCAGCGGGCGCGATGGTGTTCGCGTTTGGGCATCTGGTGGTGTCGGAGCGGGTGAAGGGGAGTGCCACGCGATGACTATTCTTCATGGCGACAGTGACAAGAACAAGCCCGCAATGGATTACCCCGACATCTCCGATATCCTCGCCCGAAAGGCGCAAGGAAAACGCGAAGCCTCAAAACGCACCTTCGCCGAAAAGATCGCGATGGTCGAAGCGCTTTATGAAAGGCTCGCCCCGCTGAAAGCAGCACGCGAGGCGCGGAAGAGGGCAGCGGGGAAAATCTAACCAGCTACTTCGCCAACATATGCAGAAGCCCCGCGATGAGCCGTCTTCTCCCCATTTCTCCAATGGGGAGAAGATGCCGACAGGCAGATGAGGGGCGGCCTCGCACAGAAATATCCTTTTAGTTTCAGCACGTTAAGCCATTTCTCAAGCATAGTACTAAAGGCCAAATTCTACAAATCTGTTCCAGAGATTCACCCAGCACCTTTGCAAACATGCCGCCCCTCATCCGCCTGTCGGCACCTTCCCCCCGCAGGAGCTGCGGGGAGAAAACGGCTAATTGTCAAGCATTGGTGCCGGACCGGACTGAACATTTTGCGATCATCAACAATCTTCAAACTCTCTGACGGCGGTCGTCAACGGAAGCGACTCGAAACTCCCCGTGCGGGCAATGCTCAGAGGTGAAGGCTTTGATAGGTGGTCGGCGTCACTTCTTTTCCTTGGTGACGCCCTTGAACGGCGTGCCATCTTTTTTGCCGTCCATGAAGCGACCGTTGTCAGAGTCGCGTTTGGTCCACGTATCTGTTTTGGGATTGTGGAATTGAGTTCGGTCGCGGACAGCGCCAATGCGATGTCCGTCGCCTTTAGGCGGATTTGTGGCCATTCTGGCCTCCTTATGTTTCAGGATATGGGAAGCCAGCGCTTGAACGCGCTGGCTTGATTTTGTCTACGCGGCTTTCTTCTTGGACGCGGCTTCTTTGCTTCCGGGATGAAGACGCTCCTTGAGCACTTCATTCACTCGGCCCGGATTGACATCAAAGCCTGCTGCAATCCGGTTTTGAAACTCGCCGTTCCAGTGGCGAATCCAGATTACAACTGCGTCATCGAAATTCAGCTTATAGCTCGGCTTGCCATTGTCGTTCATGACAATGTCTCCTTTATCAAGATGCCCTCTTGAAACGGAGGCCGGGAAATGCGATTCTTATCCTGCAAGGGGTTCAGCTATCGGCATTCCCAGCTTATCCGCCCAGCGGGTGAGGGCTTGTCCGCTGACACCATGGGTCACATTTCATTCCGGGAGCGAACCGGTCTGTTTTGTGGCCCTTTTCGTTACAGCCAACCGTGTCGGTGCTCGTGGCACGGAGGCTAGTGATCTCACAGCCATCTCGGTTTCCTTTCCCAACGTCTTCTGCCCGATTCCCAAACCGTCGTCAATGGTTACAAACCATACTGTGCATTTAAAATTTGACTATGGAAACTAATTCCATTAGCGATGGATAGCGTTGATTGGATAGCTTTGATTGGAACCAAAATTGGACAACGAAATGGAACCGGCAGGCAATATGGTGAAGCCGCGAGCGCGCCAACGCTCTACGATTGCGTTCCCATATATGGATCTGAAGTCAGCTATTGCGTTCGCCGATGCTATCCATCGCAATGTTGGTATTGGCGATTGCAATGACGATCAGCTTGCGGCTTGGACAGATCAAAGTGCGAAAAGCTCAACCTTTCGGGTGCAAGTTTATGCCGCACGTATGTTTGGAATAATAGAAGGTGAAGCTGCGAGGCACAAACTAACAGAACTTGGTCGTCAGATTGTAGATCCTGACCGATGTCGTGCGGCAAAGGTCAGTTCGTTTCTAACGGTTCCGCTTTATCGAGCAGTCTACGAGCAATACAAAGGTGGAATTATTCCTCCAGCCGCAGCACTCGAGCGCGATATGGTTCTGCTTGGTGTCGCAGAAAAGCAGAAAGATCGTGCGCGCCAAGCTTTTGAAAAATCTGCCGAGCAGGCCGGCTTCTTTGAGCACGGCAAAAATAAGCTGGTTCCTCCCGGAGTAATAGCGGCTAAATTAAATACGCCCCCAGCCGAAGACAAAGTTGGAAACGGAAACAGCGCTCTTGCGGAACTATCCCCACAAGACCCGCTGATTGCAGCTCTTATCCAGAAACTACCGAAGAACGGCCCGTGGGACGCGGCTTCGCGAATTGCCTGGTTGAATCTAATGAATATGGCGTTTCAGCTGAGTTATGGCCCAGCGACAGAGATTGAAATTAAGCTGAAGGGAGGGTGACTTCGGATCAAGTTGCCTGAAACAAGTTAGGCAAAAGGAACATTTTCAAACATCCAAATTCGCCACACTCAGCGCATTCTCCTGAATAAACTCCCGCCGTGGCTCCACTTCATCGCCCATCAGCCGTGAGAACAGCGAGTCCGCGTCCGTCGCGTCATGCACCTTCACTTGCAGCAGTGACCGCGCGTTCGGGTCGAGCGTCGTCTCCCACAATTGCTCGGCGTTCATTTCGCCAAGGCCTTTGTAGCGCTGCATGGTGACGCCCTTGCGGCCTGTGGCGAAGACCATTTCGAGCAGTTTCATCGGGCCGGAGATCATTTCCGAGACGTCCTTGCGGATGAGCTTCGGGCGGTTGGAATAGACTTCCTTCAGCCGCGCCGAATAGCGGTCCAGCTGGCGTGCGTCCGCCGAGCCGATCAGCGCCGCGTCGAGCACGGCGGTTTCCTGGACGCCGCGCACCATGCGCTCGAACACCAGCCCGCCGCCGCCGTCGTTCGACGGGTTGATCCGCCCGGTCCAGCCGCGCTCGGTTTCGTCGGCCACATCGTCCAGCCGCCGCGCCACTTCGTTCGCCGCCGCAACCGCGCGGGCGGTGTCGGCCAGCACTGCGGGGTTCAAGGCACCCGCAATCGCCGCCTGTTCGGCGACCGTCCGGCTGTAGCGCGAATGGAGGCCCGAAATCAGCGTCCGCACCGCAAGCGCATCGTCAATTGCCCCGCGCAGATCCGTGCCGGTGCGCACCTCGCCGGTGGATAATTCCAGCCGCGCCTCGTCAAGGCCCTGATCGATCAGATAGCTTTCAAACGCCCGCTCGTCCTTCAGGTAAAGCGCCGACTTGCCGCGCATCACCTTGTAGAGCGGCGGCTGAGCGATGTAGAGATGGCCGCGTTCGATCAGCTCCGGCATTTGCCGGAAGAAGAAGGTCAAGAGCAGCGTCCTGATATGCGCGCCGTCGACGTCAGCGTCGGTCATGATGATGATCTTGTGGTAGCGCAGCTTTTCGGCGTTGAACTCGTCCTTGCCGATTGAGGTGCCGAGCGCCATGATCAGCGTGCCGATCTGGTCGGACCCCAGCATGCGGTCAAAGCGCGCCCGCTCGACATTGAGGATTTTGCCGCGCAACGGCAGGATCGCCTGGTTCTGGCGCGAGCGCCCGCCTTTTGCCGAACCCCCTGCAGAATCTCCTTCAACAATGAAAATTTCGGACTTGGCCGGATCGCGCTCCTGACAGTCGGCAAGCTTGCCCGGCAGCGACGAGAATTCCAGCGCGCCCTTGCGCCGTGTCAGTTCGCGCGCCTTGCGCGCCGCCTCGCGCGCTGCCGCCGCCTCAATCACCTTTCCGATCAAAATCTTGGCCTGCGTCGGGTGCTCTTCCAGCCACGAGCCAAGCGCCTCGTTGACAAGGTTCTCGACAGCCGGCCGCACTTCGGATGACACCAGCTTGTCCTTGGTCTGCGACGAAAATTTCGGGTCCGGCACCTTGACCGACAGGATGGCCGTCAGCCCCTCGCGGCAGTCATCGCCGGTGATCTGCACCTTTTCCTTCTTGGTCATGCCGGAGGAGTCGCCATAGCCGACCACCTGCCGCGTCAGTGCGCCGCGAAAGCCCGCCAGATGCGTGCCGCCGTCGCGTTGCGGAATGTTGTTGGTGAAGCACAGCACATTCTCGTGGTACGAATCATTCCACCACATCGCCACCTCAACCGTGATGCCGTCTTTCTCGGCATTGATGGTGATCGGCGTGTCCACCAGCGGCTTCTTGGCGCGATCGAGATAACGGGCAAACGCCTCCAGCCCGCCCTCATACATCAGCTCGGTCTTCTTCTCGTCGGCATGCCGACGGTCCGTCAGAATGATCCGCACGCCCGAATTCAGAAACGCCAGTTCCCGCAGCCGGTGCTCCAGCGTGTTGTAGTCAAATTCGGTCTTGGTGAATGTGTCGGTCGAGGGCAGGAAGGTCACCTCCGTGCCGGTCTCCGTGCCGCAATCGCCGGTCACGACCAGTGGCGCGTCCGCATTGCCATGCGTGAAGCTCATCTCGTGAATGTGCCCTTTGCGGCGGATTTTCAGCATCAGCGACACCGAAAGCGCATTGACCACCGAAACGCCAACGCCGTGCAATCCGCCGGAAACCTTGTACGAATTCTGGTCAAACTTGCCGCCGGCATGCAGCTGCGTCATGATGACTTCCGCTGCCGAAACGCCCTCTTCATGCATGTCAGTCGGAATGCCGCGGCCATTGTCGGTGACAGTCACAGACCCGTCGGGATTGAGCGTCACAGTTACCAGATCAGCCCAGCCGCCCAGCGCCTCGTCGATGGCGTTGTCCACCACCTCGTAGACCATGTGGTGCAGGCCCGAGCCATCATCGGTATCGCCAATATACATGCCCGGCCGTTTGCGCACCGCGTCAAGGCCCTTTAGCACCTTGATCGAATCCGCACCATATTCGGCCTGTTCAGGAATTTCCGGCAAATCGGTCATGGTCACCACATTTCAAAACGGCCCGCGCGCGAATCACGCGCGGGAGGATGTATTCTTCTAGCGGCTATGGTCATTCTTTGCCACGAAAAGGCATGGATTCAGGCAGGCAAACGGCCTGTTTCCAGTGATTTTACAGTCTATTGCATAACATTGGGGCGGTTTTGCGGGACAAGCCCACAAGGTGCGCATTTGCGCCCGTTTGCAGGAACGGCTCACCGTTTTATTCCGGCTTGATCCGCGCCCCGGTCTTGTCCGCAAAAGCCGCCAGTCTCTCCCGCGCCGCAGGCTGCGTGTTGACCATTCCTGCCACCACCGCCTCGGCGTACGCCGCATCAAAGCTCGACATGTTCTGCATGTGGCTGATCGCCGAGCAGATGGCAAAATTGGTCAGCGGCAGGTTGGCTGCCGTGCGGCGGGCGAGCTCCAGTGCCCTGTCGAAACTGGAGCCTTCAACCAGATACTGCGCCAGCCCGACGTCCACCGCCTCCTGGCCTTTGTAAATGCGCCCGGTCAGCATCATGTCGGTCATGCGCGCCTTGCCGACCAGATCAGCCACCCGGATGGTCGCGCCGCCGCCGGTGAACAGGCCGCGCGTGCCTTCGGGCAGCGCGAAATACGCCGATTGATCCGCCACGCGGATGTGCGCGGCAGATGCCAGCTCCAGCCCGCCGCCAACCACCGCACCCTGCAGCGCCGCAATCACCGGCACGCCGCCATATTCGATTCTGTTGAACGCCTCGTGCCAGCGAAGGCATATGTGCATAAATTCCGCCGGGCTGCGGTCTGCCTTGTGATGCTCCACCAGATCAAGCCCGGCACAGAAATGATCGCCCTTGCCCGCCAGCACCACGGCGCGCACGCCCGATTGCGGGATAGCCGAAAACAGCGTCACCAACTCTTCAATGGTCTGCGCATTCAGCGCATTGCGCTTGTCCGGCCGGTTCAAGATTGCCACCAAAACGCCGTCGTCATGCAGCTCCAGCGCCAGGTTTTCAATTCCGAGTTTTGTCACGTCTTTCATGGGAATTCCAATCTCATCTCAAAGAAACGGCAGCTCCGCCAGCGTCGCCGGTTCCGCCTTGCCATCACGCAGCACCGTCACCCGGTCCCCTGCCTTGACCGCCACCGAAACCATCCCGAAGCCAATGTTCTTCTTCATCCGGTACGACCAGATAATATTCGTCATCGAGCCGATTTTTGCGCCGTCCGCCAGAATGTCAAACCACACAAACGACGCGCCCGCCGGCGTCTCATCATCCAGCACCACGCCCAGTTGATGCCGCTTGATGCCCTCGGCCTTGATCTTGCGCAGCGCCTGAATCCCGACCGTGTCGTCAGGTACTGTCAGATCAACAAATTTCCCCATCCGCACCTCAAACGGATTGGTGAAATCATCCGTATCGCCGCCATAGGAAATCAGCCCGCTTTCAATCCGCTCATGCACATTCGGATTGCCCGGGCCGATGCCCCAAGGCCTGCCCGCCTCCTTGACGATTTTCCAAAGCTCGCTCCCGCGCGAACCATCCATCAGATAAATCTCGAACCCGCCCTGCTTCGACCAGCCAGACCGCGCCACCGCCACCGGAATGCCGTTGATGGCCGTTTCCTTGAACCAGAAATATTTCAGCGCCCGCACCCAATCGCCGAAGATCGACGCCACGACATCCTCAGCCTTCGGCCCCTGCACCGCAAGCGGCGAGACATCCGGCTCGGTAATCTCGACATTCAGTCCACGCTCGGCGCAAATCGCCCGCGCCCAGAACAGCATGTTCGAGTCCGCAATCGACAGCCAGAAGAAATCATCCGCGCGCTTGAGAATAATCGGGTCGTTGATCAGCGTTCCGGCATGGTTGCAGATCGCCACATATTTGCCCTGTCCCTCGACACATTTGGTCAAATCGCGCGTGCACAAAATCTGCGCCAGCCGCGCCGCGTCCGGACCTTTCAGCTGCACCTGCCGCTCTACCGCCACGTCCCACATCGAAACGCCGTTGATGATGCGCCAATATTCCTCCTCCGCTTTGCCAAATCCGGTCGGCATCAGCATGTTGTTGTAGGTGGTGAACGAGGTCACGCCCTCAGCCACGGTCGCCTCGAAATACGGCGACGGGCGCAGCCGCGCGGATGGGTAGATTGAAAACATGAAGAGCCTCCCGGTTTCAGCAGATTTAGCGGGCCGGTGACACACGCATCAAACAATGATTATCTGGCCTATGACCCCACAAAAGTTATGGCTCAATCATGCATGACCTTCCGCCCCTGCCCTGGCTGCGCGCCTTTGAAGTCTCCGCCCGGCACCTCAGCTTCACCAGCGCCGCAGGTGAGCTCGGCCTCAGCCAAGCCGCTGTCTCCAAGCAAATCAAGCTGTTGGAGCTGAAGCTTGGCGAACCGCTGTTCCATCGCTTCCCGCGCAGCCTTGGCCTCACCAAGGCGGGTGAAGCGTTCCTGCCAAAGGTGCAGGACGCGTTCGAGCGGCTTGCCGCAGGTGCCAGCGAAGTTTTTGGCCCGCGCCAGACAAACATGCTGACGATCCGCTGCGCCATCGGCTTTGCCGTCAACTGGCTC
>JANPEK010000287.1:0-2828 GCA_031422915.1 Phyllobacteriaceae bacterium
CGCCCCTTCTCGGGCTGCGCCCGCGACACCTCCCCCCGCATCCGGGGCGTGTTAAATGCTGGGCTGGTTTTTTTAACCTCCCCCCGCTTGCGGGGAGAGGTGTCAGCGAAGCCGACGGAGAGGGGACTGCGCGCCGACGCAAATGCAAATCCGACATTCACCCTCCCATACCGCCTCTACTGCGCAATCCTCCTCATCCTGCGCCCAGCAGAATCCGCACTCCGCCGCCTCATCGTCATCGCCGCGCGCGGCCTTGTGCTAAAGCCACGCACCTCGCAGCATCTCCTGCCAAACTTCCCGGCCTTCGCAGCCACAAACGCATCGCGCGTCCCATCCTTCGCCCTCCTCGACTCGCTCAAACACTTCTCGCTCGAACACTTCAACCAAAACGCCGACCCGCGCACCAGCTTCTCCAGCTCATGGGACCCAAGCGACTTCACGCAATCTTTCTCGCAACCCGACGAACCCATCAACGCCGCCCAGCTCTTCGGCCGCATGCGCGCACTCCGCCACGCGCTGAGCGACATCCCCAAACAAGCCCGCCGCCTAGCCCGCTGGCAGGCCCGCCGTGACGAATTGCTCAAAAGCAAAACCGCATTCAAACCAATGCGCATTTCAATCTTCCGCCCCGGCCTGCCACCGGGCTGGCGGCAGCGGTCGATCCACGCGGTCGATGATGTGCTGAGAGAATGCCACGGTTTGGCGCTTCACGCGGTCAACGGGCCGGATACGGGGTGAGCTCTTCACGCTGCAATTTTGGCAAACTTGAAAAGGGTGGTTTTAAGCAAAAACCGTCCCGCCATTCGTTATCCACAGCACATTGGCCGAGGACAGGTATGCGTCGAACCGCCCTACCAATCCCGTGTGCGCTTAACCTTCTCCGCTTGCGCGCGTTTGCTCATCTTGCCGAGTTCGCGGCTCCGCGCGTGGGCTTCGTAAAGCATTTCGGTATTGAGGCGCTCTTCACGTTGCAGTTTCTGGAAGCGCTCAAGCCTGTCCGGCTCCAGCACTCCGGATTTGATCGCCGCTTGTACAGCACAGCCGGGTTCACTGGTGTGCTGGCAGTTTGTGAAGCGGCACCCTCCGGCCAGCGCGGTGATGTCATCGAACACGGTTTCGATACCGCCGGCGGCATCGACCACCTGAATCTCGCGCATTCCCGGCGTGTCGATCAGCCAGCCGCCGGTCTGCATCCGGTGCAAGGAACGGCCCGACGTCGTGTGGCGCCCGCGCGCGTCACCTTCGCGGATGCCTTGGGTTTCCTGGGTCTGGCTTTCGAGAAGGCTGTTGATGATTGTCGATTTGCCGACGCCGGACGAACCCATCAGCGCGACCGTCTGGCCTTTGGCCAGCCATGGCGCAAGGCGAACCATATCCTCTGGTTTGCGCGAGTCGATGGCTTCAATCAAAAGGTCATGCCGGATGGTCCGCGCTTCATCGAGATACGGGCCGAGATCGTCAATCAAGTCAGCTTTGGTGATGATCAAAACAGGCAAAACACCAGCCTCGTGCGCCAGTGCCAGATAGCGTTCGAGCCGGGCGATGTTGAAATCCATGTTCGCGGATGTGACAATGAATACGGTATCGACGTTGGCGGCGATCAGCTGCAAGCGGTTGGTCTTGCCGGCGTTGCGGCGCTTGAACAGGCTTTTGCGCGGGTAAAGCGCGGCGATGCGTTTGGTTTGCGGGTTGACTGCAATCCAGTCGCCGATGGTCGGCCTGCCCTCTTCATCGGATTGCTGCAGGCTCTGACCAATGCGCCCGGCAAAATCCGGACCTGCAACATCAAGCGCGTCGCGGTGCACTGCCATCACCCGGACCGGAATGGTTCCGTCAAACGCCGGATCTGTTTCTGCAATCTCGTAAACATGCGACCAGCCGAAATCAGCCAGAGTCAAAGGAGTTGTGTTGTCTACAGTCACTGAAGTCATTCCTGAAAACCAATGGAAACTGCGCCGCACAAGGCGAAATCCAAGGCGCGCGTTGCGAGGGGCTGACAGGGATGGTGTGGCGATGAAGCGGTGTGAGGCTTCAAACCAAAGTGACCGGGCCAGCCGGGGCGTTTGTTGCAATAGGCATGAAACACTCCTTCCGTGGCGGGCGTTGCAGTGGTGTGAATTTACTTCGGGTTGGGCTTCGCGTCAATCACGGACGACGGTAAGCCAGCGGCAATCCATAAAGATGACCGATGCGGGCGACGGCTTCCGCATAGGGTTCTCGGACCACGCTCATCGTGTGGCCGGAGGCATGAATCATGACGGTTTCACTTTCCATCATCGCGACATGACCCTTCCAGAAAACCAGATCGCCGCGTTGCAAGGGCGGGTGGTCTCGACCCTCGCCGATCAGCTCGCCCGCACTTGCCCGCAACATGTCACTGTCGCGCGGCAGGGCGTTGCCGCACATGGCGTGAGAGAGTTGCATAAGCCCGGAACAGTCGATGCCAAATGCGGTTCGACCGCCCCAGAGGTACGGAGTTTCCAGAAGACGCGTGGCAATGGCGACCGGATCAGCAGCCCGATCGCCGGCTGGTTTTGCATGATCGGCAATGACAGCTTCGCCCGAGGAGAGCAAAAGATAGCGCGTTCCGCGCGTCTCCGTTTCGCCAACCACAGCCAATCGCGAGCCCATCGACAGCGCGGTCGTTACGGGGAATTTCATGTCCGGGCCGGGATAAAGAAACGTTCGCGGCACACTCACACAATGCGTCGCAGTCTCAATTTTCGAGGTCAGGGCATTGTGCGCCATGTAACCGACATAACCGTCACTATTGAGCTGCACCCAGCACCAGCCTTCATGATCCTCAAATACCTGAACGGTTTCGCCGA
>JANPEK010000288.1:0-2114 GCA_031422915.1 Phyllobacteriaceae bacterium
GACGTTCCGCCGCCGACACCCTCGACAATTATGTCAAGCGCCGAGTTGATGACATAAATGTCATTGCCGCCATAGCCGGTGAGAATGTCACGCAGATTGTCGATGCCGCCGTTCAAGGTGTTGGCACCGGCGTTGCCGTAAATCTCCTGCGCAAACGCGTTGCCAGTCAGGTTGATCGGGCCGGTCCCGCCCGTCGCGGTGGTCGAAAGGCGCTCGACCTCGACGCCTGCGGCCAGCGTGTAGGTGACGGATGACCGCACCGTGTCAAAGCCGCCGCCGATGGCTTCGATGATAATGTCGTTCGGATTGTCGACAAAAAGGATATCGCTGCCGCCGCCGCCACCCATTGTGTCGATCCCGGCGCCGCCGATGATCGTGTCGGCAAACTCTGTCCCAGTGATCGAATTGGCGCCATTGTTGCCGCGAACCGTCAGACCGTTGTTAACATCAGCGACATCCAGATTGAGCGCGGTGGTTCCAGCCGCAAGCTCGACGATTTCAACCCCCGTCACTTGGCTCGTCAGCTGAAGCAAAGCGCCGGCGGTTGCCGCGGTGAAGCGGATCAAATCGCCGGTTCCGGTGCCACCGTCGATTGTGTCGCCATTGAATTCAGCCTGCGAGGCGATCAGGAAGACATCGTTTTCCGAGCCGCCGTTGAGCGTGTCGGCACCCCCTGCGCCGGTGATCGTGTCACCCAGTTCGGTGCCGGTGATGGTGTTGGCACCATCATTGCCGCGGATCGTCAGGCCATTGTTCACATCAGCGACATCCAGATTGAGCGCGGTGGCTCCAGCCGCAAGCTCGACGATTTCAACCCCCGTCACCTGGCTGGTCAGCTGAAGCAAAGCGCCCGCTGTTGCCGCGGTGAAGCGGATCAAATCGCCGGTTCCCGCGCCGCCGTCGATTGTGTCACCGTCAAATTCAGCCTGTGAAGCGAGCAGGAACGTATCGTTTTCTGTGCCGCCGGACAGCGTGTCCGCGCCTGCCCCGCCGGACAGTGTGTCGTCGCCACCGAGGCCCGACAGCGTGTCGCCGCCGCGCATGCCCGACAGGCGGTTGCCATCGGCGTTGCCGGTAAAGCTGTCGTTGCCGTCACCGCCGATGACGTGCTCGATGCCGGTGATCTCGGCAGGTTGCACGGCAAAGCTGCCCAGTGTCACACCATCGATGATGCCGCCGTCGTCCAGCACAACAGTGCTGTCGCTGGTCAGTGCGGCGAGGTTGAAGGTATCCTCACCGCCATTGGTGTCGGTCACGCCAAAGCCGTAGCCAAGGACGGCATCGAGCAGGGTGCTGTATTCGTCGGTAAAGACATAGATGTCGTCGGTGCTGGCTGCGTTGCCGTAGAACTCCAGCTGCAACCCTTCCAGCGTGCCGATGTTGCCGACCCAGCGGTCGGATACATTGACCACCCAGGTGCCGTTGCCATCCTCGCCCCGGAACGCGTTCGAGGACAGGAAGAAATCGCCGTTGAACGAATCGCCGTTGTTCTGCGCGCGCGACAGGTAGGAAATCGTGCCCGAGGGCGAGGTGAGCGTGATCAGGTAATCACCGGTAAAGCTGGCGAGGTTGAAACTGACCTTCAGCCCGACGTGTTCCAGTTCGGTCGTGTCACCGGCCACCACCAGGTTGAAGCTGACCCCGGCGGGGGTGTTGTCGGGGATCACGGTCGTTCCGGTCCAGGTGGACGACACCACAGTCTGCCAGTTGGCCGCGGTATCCTGCTGGGTCCAGCTTTCCGCCAGGCGGACGGCGGCAAAGGCATCGACCAGGCCAAAGCCGTAGTCGTTCGAGAAATGCATCCCGCCCGAATTCCAGTTGGTCGCGCCGTTGATTTCCCAGTTATAGAGTTCGCTGCCCGTGATGCCGCCGGTCAGCGCACTGCCGGTATGCCGCGCCGACATTGCCAGAATGTCCTGCACATCGCGCCAGCCCAGAAGCGGGTTCGCCTCGAGCATCAGGGCGACCACGCAGGTGACGGCGGGGGCTGCCGAAGATGTGCCGCCGAAGGTGTTGGTATAGTCGGAGCTCGTATTGCCGGACTCGTTCGTGCCGTCACTGAAGCCATTGGCGCCGACCCTGTCGGTGGTCCAGATCCCCGATCCGGTCGGGCC
>JANPEK010000289.1:0-10276 GCA_031422915.1 Phyllobacteriaceae bacterium
ATTGAAGAATTCGCTCTTTTGAAAGGCTGTGTCGCTCGTGCAGGTACTCGTTCGTGACAACAATGTTGATCAGGCTCTCCGCGCTCTGAAAAAGAAACTGCAGCGTGAAGGCGTCTTCCGTGAAATGAAGATGCGCGGCCATTACGAGAAGCCGTCCGAAAAGCGCGCCCGCGAAAAGGCCGAGGCCGTGCGCCGCGCCCGCAAGCTTGCCCGCAAGCGCGCCCAGCGCGAAGGCCTCATCGCCGTCAAGCCGGTCGCAACTGCCGCTCCAAGTCGCTGAACTGGGCGTTGATCTGCCGTCTTTTGGACTTTTTGAACGGTTATCGAAGGTGGGGTGGCTTTGCCGCTTCCACCTTTTTGCTTTTTGGCACCAGCGCCGGAATGCCAGAAACAGGGCTTTAACTTGCAGGCAAATGACTTGAGGACGGGCGGAATGCACACTTTGATGGTTTCACTGCGCTGCGGCTTCGTGGCTTCGCTCATCGCGCTGGCAGGCTGCGTTTCCAATCCCGGCGGCGAAATTGCCACTTCCATCGACCGCGCGCAGGGGTCCAGCGAAAATATTTCATCGCTGTCCGACGCCATCGCGCAAAACCCGTCCGACCCCGACGCCTACAATGTCCGTGGCGCTGCTCTGGGCCGCGCCGGCCGTTACCGCGACGCACTGTCAGATTTCAACACGGCGCTCCAACTGAAGCCGGATTTCCATCAGGCCTATGCCAACCGCGCGCTGGTCTACCGCTTCATGGGCGATCTCGGCAACGCCGCCAGCGACTACAACCGCGCCATCCAGCTCAATCCGCAATATGACACCGCCTATATCGGCCGTGGCAATCTTTACCGCAAAGCCGGTCGCACCAATGAGGCATTCAAGGATTTCGAACAGGCCATCCGCTTGGATACAACGGACCCTCGCGCCTACCATAACCGCGGCCTGATCTATCAGTCACGCAAACAGCACGACTACGCCATCGCCGATTTCGCCACTGCCATCTCGCTCGATCCGCAGGCGCCGGAGCCGTACAATGGCCGTGGCGTCTCCTATTTCGCGCTCGGACAGGTAGACAACGCGTTTGACGATTTCAATCAGGCGCTCAAGTTGAATGACAAATTGGCCGAAAGCTGGGCCAATCAAGCGCTGGTCTACGAACAGCGCGGCGAGTTTGCCAAAGCAACCAAATCCTACCAGCGCGCCGTCATCCTTGATCCCAATTACGGCCCGGCGCAGGCAGGCCTGTCCCGAACGCGGGGCAGGCCGGATCAGGCAGCACAGTCTGCCCCCGCCGCGCAAGCCGCTCCTCTGCAATAAACCTTCAGATTCGTCCTGTGACTGACACGGCACTGATAATCCTCGCCCACCCGGCCCGAAAGAGCCTGAGCCGCCTGTTTGCCGACGATGCAAGGCGTGCCCTTGAGGCCGCAGGGTCAGAAGTCACGCTCATAGATCTCTACGCCGAAGGTTTCGCGCCCTCCCTGACCGAAACTGAGCGCGCTGGTTACTACAGCCAATCACCAGATACGTCAGCCATTGCCGGCCACGCAGCATTGTTGACGACAGCGTCAACTCTGGTGCTCGTCTTCCCAATCTGGTGGTTCGGACTGCCCGCGATCCTGAAAGGCTGGATTGACCGCACATTCGCCCCCGGCGTCGCCTTCGACCACGCGCGCGATTTCGGCCCGATAACCCCGCGCCTGACCAATCTCAAACGCGTTGTCATCATCACAACTCTCGGTTCGCCCGCATGGGTAGACTGGCTCATCATGCGCCGCCCGGTGCGCCGCATACTCAAAACAGCTATCTTCGGCCTTTGCGCACCGAGGGCAAAGTTTCAGATGCTGTCGCTTTATCAGTCTGAGAATGCCTCAGGTGCGGTCATCGGGAAATTCAGCGCCCGGATCGCCTCCGCTTTGCAACCGTGATAAAATACCCGCGCGAGGGCGCGCTTTTCAATGTTTTTTGACGGCGGATTTCACCGATCCAGCGCCTTCACAATATCATCGGTCATCTTCTTCGCGTCGCCCAGCAGCATCATCGTGCCGTCCTTGTAGAACAGCGAATTGTCGATGCCGGCATAGCCTGATGCCAGTGACCGCTTGACGAACAGGCAGGTGCCCGCCTTGTCCACGTCCAGAATGGGCATGCCATAGATAGGCGACGACTTGTCGTCACGCGCCGACGGGTTGGTCACATCGTTGGCGCCGATCACAAACGCCACATCGGCGCTGGCGAACTCGGAGTTGATGTCTTCAAGCTCGAACACTTCGTCATACGGCACATTTGCTTCGGCCAGAAGAACGTTCATGTGCCCCGGCATGCGCCCCGCCACGGGATGAATGGCATATTTCACCTCAACACCATTGGCCTTCAGCTTATCGCACATTTCGCGCAACGCATGCTGCGCCTGGCTCACCGCCATGCCATAGCCCGGCACGATGATCACCTTCGAGGCATTCTTCATCAGGAATGCAGCGTCGTCTGCCGAGCCCTGCTTGACCGGCTTGTTGGAATTGTCCTCGCCGCTGCCGCCGATCACCGTCTCTCCGCCAAACCCGCCGAGAATGACCGAGATGAACGACCGGTTCATGCCCTTGCACATGATGTAGGAAAGGATCGCGCCGGACGAGCCGACCAGCGCGCCGGTGATGATCAACGCCAGATTGCCAAGCGTGAACCCGATGCCCGCCGCCGCCCAGCCCGAATAGGAGTTGAGCATCGACACCACCACCGGCATGTCCGCACCGCCAATCGGGATGATCATCAAAACGCCAAGCGCCAGCGACACCGCGACAATCAGCCAAAACACAAAGTGGCTTTCGGTCATCACCAGAAGCCCGATGAGAATCACCAGAGAAATGCCAAGCCCGGCATTCACGAAATGCCGCATCGGCAGCATGATCGGCTTGCCGGACATGCGCCCGTCGAGCTTGAGGAACGCAATGATCGAGCCGGTGAATGTCACCGCACCGATGGCAACGCCAAGCGACATTTCAACCAGTGCCTGACCATGGATCGAGCCGACCTCGCCAATGCCAAAGCTTTCCGGCGCATAAATCGCAGCGGCGGCAACCATTACAGCGGCAAGGCCGACCAGTGAATGGAACGCCGCAACCAGCTGCGGCATCGCCGTCATCGGAATTTTGCGCGCAATGTAAGCACCCGCGCCGCCGCCAATGCCAAGCCCGGCAAGGATCAACGCGAAACTGCCAAACGACAGACCTGTCAGAAATAGCGTCGTGACAATGGCAATGCCCATGCCGATCATGCCGTACTGGTTGCCCTGACGGCTGGTTGTCGGGTGCGAAAGGCCGCGCAGCGCCAAAATGAACAGGACGCCGGAGACAAGGTAAAGGAAGGCAGCGAAGCTGGCTGACATGGGTTACTGACCTTACTTTTCTTTTTTCTTGTACATCGCCAGCATCCGCTGCGTGACAAGAAAGCCGCCGAAAATATTCACCGATGCAAGCACCAGCGCGACGAAGCCAAACAATGTCGCCGTGCCGGAAAGCGAAAGCCCGACCGACAACAACGCGCCCACCACGATAACCGACGAGATGGCGTTGGTAACCGCCATCAGCGGCGTGTGCAGCGCGGGCGTCACCGACCAGACCACATAATAGCCGACGAAGATCGCCAGCACGAAGATCGCCAACTGGAACACAAACGGATCAATCGCGCCACCGCTCGCGCCATGCGCAATCGCACCAGCCGCATCCGGCAGTGTTTCCGCAGCTTGGCGCACAGCGTCCGCCGCTTGGCTCAAGCCCTCAAGGGCCTTGTCGAGTGTCTCGCTCGCCATCATTCAGCTCCCTTGGTTTTGGATGCGGGTTTCTTGGCCGGTGCGGACTTGACCGCAGAAGGCTTTTTCGCGGCTGTCTTCGGTGCGTCAACCTTGGCTTCAGCAGCAGCAACAGCAGCCACCGGAGATGCAAACGCCGGATGCACCACCACGCCGCCATGCGTCAGCAGCGTCGCCTTCACCAGCTCATCTTCCGGGTTGATCGAAAAGACCTTGGTCTCTTTGGAAACCATCGTCTCAAGAAACGACACAAGGTTCTTGGCATAAAGCAACGAAGACGATGCAGCGATGCGGCCCGGCACATTCAGATGCCCGACGATCTTCACATCGCCGACCATCACCACCTTGCCCGGAACCGCGCCTTCAACATTGCCGCCGCGCTCGACGGCGAGATCAACAATCACCGAACCCGGCTTCATCGCGGCGACCATCTCCTTGGAGACAAGACGCGGCGCAGGGCGGCCCGGGATCAGTGCTGTGGTGATGACAATGTCCTGCTTGGCAATATGCTCGGCAACCAGCGCCGCCTGCTTGGCCTTGTATTCAGCCGACATTTCCTTGGCGTAGCCGCCGGACGTTTCAGCAGCCTTGAACTCATCATCCTCAACCGCAATGAACTTCGCACCCAGCGAAGCAACTTGCTCTTTTGCAGCCGGACGAACGTCGGTCGCCGTGACAATCGCACCCAGACGTCGCGCGGTGGCAATCGCCTGAAGCCCGGCAACGCCCGCACCCATGACAAACACCTTTGCGGCGGCAACCGTGCCTGCCGCCGTCATCATCATCGGCATGGCGCGGTCATATTCGGCAGACGCGTCAATCACCGCTTGGTACCCGGCGAGATTGGCCTGCGACGACAACACATCCATCACCTGTGCGCGCGTGATGCGCGGCATGAACTCCATCGAAAACGCCGAAAGCCCGGCGTCTGCCATGGCTTTCACAGCGTCGTTCTGGCCATACGGGTCCATCGTCGCAATAACCGCCGCGCCCTTTTTGTAAGATTTGATCTCAGTTGCCGATGGCCGCCGGACCTTCAAGACAACATCGGCAGATTTGCCGTCCGAAGCCGTGCCGATCTTTGCGCCAGCGGCTGCAAATGCATCGTCAGTAAAACGCGAATCGTGACCTGCACCCTTTTCGACGATGACGTCGAACCCAAGTCCGACAAGTTTCTTCACCGAATCAGGCGATGCGCCAACGCGCGTCTCAACCGGATCAGTCTCTTTGGGAATAAAGACAATCTGCGACAATGCGGTCACCTTCACATTTCAACTTCAGCAATCGTTGCGTCCGTGCCGACGCTTGCAAACAACAGATCACATCAAGACGTAGGCAGCGCCCAAAATCATGACGAACAGCAAGGTGCCGGAGAAAAACCCGCCGACGAAAAACCCGAACGCCATCGCTGCCATCAGGCCGACGCAAGCCACTGTCCCCCACTTAGCAAGCCCGAGAAAGCGACTATACGTTTTGTCGTGCTCGGAATAGTCCATGGGTGCGCCCACTTCGAGCGGACCGGTGTTTTTGGAATGTTCAGCCATGATGCCCTCGATGAATTGGATCATCGGGCGATCAAATGAGTTTGTTTGAGCGCAATAATTTTGTGATCTGGAAAGGCGTGCAAGGCGACGCGGTATTGATACCGCAAGCGTTGCACAACGCAGCCAGAGCGCAAAAGGACAAGCTGAAACAAACTCATTTGAACGTCCGATGATCTAGTGTCTTGGCAATAGACAAAAGCGCGCGGGAGAGCAATCGCAGAAAAGCCGCCAAACGGATTCAAACCGCGACGGACTGAAGCCCTCTCTGAGCAAACAAGTGTGGATTGGCATAACGCGCCGACGGAACAATGTTCACCGGCGGGTAGTTCAGTTGGTCTCTGGGCGCAAACATCATTTTCTGCTCCCAGTGCTGCGACTTGAAGAATGGCAGCCGGGTTTCCAACCTGGCCCGGATATCATCAATCCGCGCGCCAAGCAGCGTTAGCGGCACGGTAAATCCGCGCACCGCCTGCGGCGGCTCCATGTCCACAGAGCCAAAGCTCCGGCGATAAAACGAAGCGGTATCCGCCGTGACGACCGTCATGCAGTGAGAGGCGTTGAAATACTCGGAACCCATTGCCGCGACACGGAGAGTGAGGAACGGAATTGCGGGATATTGCCAGAGCATCTGGTGATCGGCAGCAAACCTCGACGGATCAATATAGCAGTTCCCGTCCAACACCAGTTGCCCGGCCCGTGCCGGAAAGTAGGCGGCGGTCGGCCCGTGAAGGTGTTTGGAAGAAGCGACGTGAAGTCGCACCGTGCTGATCAACGCTTCGTCGATGTAGACGCCAACTACGTAACAGTCTTCCGACCGGTCATGCTCATCAATAAAGGAGCCGAAATTTTCGGCGTCGATGAACTCCCTGTTGCTATACGAGGCCCGTCTCAGCGTCTCCACCGCAGCCATATCTTCCGCCGATGTCATGCGTCGATATTCGACGCGATCCAGAAGGTTGAACATGCTCCCAAGGAATGCCCGGTTGGATTGCCCGGAATTGGCTGTATTCATGATTGTATGTTGCCCGTTTGCGCCCACGTAACGGATTACTGTCCCGTATCAGGACACAAGCTAAGCATGTTAAGTCCCGTGTAAAGACTTTTTTAACCTAGACGCGAATATTTGGTTAATTTTTCGGTAAGAAGCACCGAAAGCGATATTATTAGCAATTGTGAATTAAAACCTTGGTTGCTGATTTTACATTCAAAAGGTTGAAATTGGGCTTCCCTTGGGGCAACTACAAGCTGATTCCATATGCATTAATCGTCTGCAGGAGAAATATTTGTCGTTTAAAGAGCGTGAGTCAAAATTCGGCTTGGCAAGTGAAATGGGGTTGGCTTTCGAAGAGCGTGCCGCCCTGTTGGCCTCCAAAGTGGATTTTCGGTCAGACTCTCAGGCGATGCGGCGTTGGCTGCCTTTGTCTATCTCTGACGACGTGAACACACTCGAGATCAACGTCGCGATCCCGCGCGAGGACAAGGCCGCGCCGAACAGGAAGCCTTGCGCCAGATCGATGTGCGCGTGCGACTTGAGCCGTTCAAACTGTTCGAGAGTTTCAATCCCCTCAACAGTGACAATCAGTCCAAGCTCATGCGCCAATTGGGTGACGCCGGACACGAGTTTGAGTGAGCGGTCGTTGCTGACGATGTCGCGCACAAAAGACTGATCAATCTTAACCTTGTCGAGCGGCAGATTGTGCAAATAGCTGAGGCTGGAGTAGCCGGTTCCAAAATCGTCCAGCGCAATCCGGATGCCCGATTTCTTCAAGTCCAACAGCATTGACGAGGCAAGGAATTGATCCTCAAGGATCGCACCTTCCGTCACTTCCACTTCGAGCCGGTTCGGCTCCAGTCGCGAGCGGGCAAGCGCCACCCTGACCATTTCGCCGATCTGCGAGCCACGGAAGTCGATTGCCGACAGGTTGACCGAAACGCTGACAGACCCTTCCCAGCTCTTGCAGTCCTCACAGGCCTGTTCAAGCATGAAGCGGGTCAGATCAGTGATCGTGCCGGTTTCTTCTGCCAGCGGAATGAATATGGCCGGCGAAATCGGACCAAGTTCCGGATGGTCCCAACGGCAGAGCGCCTCACATCCGGAAATCTGCATCGTGTCAGCGCAAATGATCGGCTGGTAGAAGACGTTCAGCCGACGGTCTTTGATCGCCATTTTCAGATCAGTCTTCAAACGCTGCCTTTTCTGGTAGCGCTCATCCATCGCCTCGGCAAACAGCGTGGAAATGCCTTTGCCGCGCCCCTTGGATTCGTAAAGTGCCAAATCCGCCTTGATCATCATCTGCGCAAGATCAAACGCGTGCGAGCGCGTGACCACGAGCCCGGCTGATATCGTAATCGTCAGATGATGCCCGCCGACGTCGAAATTTCCGACAAGCGAGGCCAACGTGCGCCGCGCGGCAAACTCCGCATCGGCCGCTGTTTCAAAGTTTGTCAAAAGCCCGACAAACTCATCGCCGCCAAAGCGCGAGAAGCAGGCGAACTCTTCCGTCATCATGTTGATGCGATCAGCGACCCGGCACAGCAATTCATCGCCCACGGGGTGGCCGAGGCTGTCATTGACATGCTTGAAATCATCAAGGTCTATGACAAAGAACGCCGAGAACGAGTCCGGATCAGATTTTGCAATGTAGCTGCGCGTCAGTTCTTTGAAGTAGGAACGGTTCGGCAGACCGCTGAGCGAATCGAACCGCGCCATCCGGTGTATTTTTTCTTCTGCCTGAACCCGTTCGGTCACGTTTTCAAAGATCAGCACGCCGCCGTTGGCGCTGGCTTTGCGTCCAGAAAACTCCACCGTGCCGCCATCGCTCGACTTCAAGGTGAACTTGCGCGTATCCGTCCCGTCCAGCATCGCGGAAAGTCGCTGCTCAATCGTCTCCACCATTCCAGTACCAAGCACGCCATTGAAGCGGCAAAAACGGATGATTGTCTTCAAGCTGCGCCCGTGCAGCGTTTGCGCGTTGTGCGCTTTCAGCATTTCAAACGCGCGCTTGTTGACCACCATCGCGCGGTTTTCGCTGTCGAACATGATCAGCCCCTGCGGCATGTTGTTCAGCGCCACATCGAGCTTGTCGGCGATCTTTTTGACTTCAAGCCGCCCGACAACGGCCTCCTTCAGGAACTCCCGCAGATAGCGGGCCATCGAGCTGACAGAAAAGACGAACGGCACCAGAAGCGCCGCGCCTGCATAATGTTTCCAGCCGCCAATCTGCACCAAAGCAAGAAAGATCGGCAAAAACAAAATCGCCGAAAAGACATGAACGATGCGGCTCAGGGCAAAATTCTTGCCGACGACGGTAACCATCGTTGCCATGGTGAGTGTCATCGCTGCAAATTCTGCAAAATTGTCGCGCGACAGGATCGACGTGTAGGTAAGGGCACCGATCTGAAACGCCAGCAGGTAGACACCAAGCGAGTACCGGTACTCCCACTTGCGGCTCAGGTGCACCGCGTTGCGCCCGATCACCGCTTTGTCAAACAACCAGGAATCAAGCGCGCGAGCTATGCCCGTTGCCAGAAACAGGCCCGCAAAGACCTTGAAAATGGGATCGCCGGTGCTTTCCCATATCGCGTAGGCAACAAGTGCTTGCACGAGAAAGCCGAAAACCAGCACGCCGCGGTTTGAATACAGGGATTCAACAAACGGGACATAAACCTCGTCGGGCAGGCCTGCGTTGTTTTTATTGTTCATTTTTTCGCTCGCATGCGTCGCTCCCTTGAAGCTAGCAGCAAATCCTTAAAGAATCCCCTTAAGGCCCGGGCGCAACCGGAGCATTTAAATACAAGTCGATGCAACCTGTCGCAAGCAAATGATACTTATAAGTTGCATAAGGTTTAATCAAAATATATCTCTAATCCTGACAATACTTCACAATTCAAGCAACTTCTTACCACAAAAACTGAGCGTCTAGACCATCAAAAATATCAACAATTACACGAATTCGGCATAGTAAAACGCCAAATCTACTTTGGGCAAGGCAACTTGAATTCACCCGGAAGCTTGCCGTCCGGATGACCGGCAAGGTCGGGATTGGGTGTATAGACCGGCCCGACAACCAGCGGCCTGTCAGGCAGGATCGATTGATCGAGCGTCGATGTCAGCGTCGACTCGACCTTTTGCAACAGCACCTTGTCCGACCCGAACAGGCTCACGGCAAAAGCGTAGGGCTTGCCCTTGACCACACACGACAGCGGCGGACTTTCCAGTGCCACCTTGCCGGTCTTCGGCCAGACCTTCTGCTCAACCGTCAAAGGCTCGCCGCCATTAGGATTGTCAAAAACAGCTAGAACCGTCGCGCCCTCCGGCACCGGCTTCACGATGCCGAACGTGACAACATACGTCGCTGTCGCCACGCGGTAGTTGAAAATGAACACCTTACCCGTCAGTGCCAGATACTCATTCTCCCCGCTTTCGCGGCAGCCGCCAAGCAGCGCAATCAACGCGAAAACACAGAGCCACAAGCCTCGTCTCATGATGCAACCGCCTCAAACTGTGTCGGCCCTGTTCTGCGCCGGTAATGCGCCTTGGCCTTTGACCGGTTGCCGCACACCGCCATGTCGCACCACAGCCGCGACCTGTTCTTGCTCCGGTCAATGAACAGCCAGTCGCAGTTCGGGCAGATTTTGGTCCGCGCGAAAATCGCCGGATCAAACAAACGCATCGCCGAAACCGCCGCGGCACGGCTGAGCGGCAAATCACCTCTGTCCGCATCCGTGCACACCGCAGCAGCGGCAAACAGCCGGGCCAGCGCATTGCCAGTGTCCGCTTTGCCCTCAAGCTGCGGCCGCAACCAGCCATCCACCGCCTCGCGCAGCGCCAACAGCGCCTGCAATGATGTGCCGCCCGCAGCCGTCATCGATGCGCCATCTGCAAACTCCGGCGCCCTGTGTCGCGCCGCCGCCGACGCAAAGCCCGCCACATTG
>JANPEK010000290.1:0-1524 GCA_031422915.1 Phyllobacteriaceae bacterium
CCCTTTTCGCCCGTCGATGGATCGCGGGTGAAGGCAACGCCCGTGCAGGACTCCTTGCCCATGTTGCCGAACACCATCGCCTGAACAGTGACCGCTGTGCCCCAGTCATCCGGGATGGTGTGCAGCCGTCTGTAAGTCACAGCACGTATATTTTTCCACGATGAGAATACGGCGCGAATCGCTGCCCACAATTGAACCTGCGGGTCTTGCGGAAATTCCTCACCCAACTCCTCCTCGACCAATATCTTGTAGCGCGTGACAATCGATTTCAGATCGCCAGCAGAAAATCCGGTGTCGGAAGCAATGCCCCTCGCTGCCCGCTCATTTTCGAGCACATCGTCAAACACGCCATGATCAAGGCCGAGCACGACGTCGCAATACATCTGGATGAAGCGGCGGTAGCTGTCCCAGGCGAAGCGCTCGTCGCCGGTTGTCGTGGCCAAACCTTCGACGGTTTCATCGTTGAGACCAAGGTTGAGCACCGTGTCCATCATGCCGGGCATGGACGCGCGCGAGCCGGAGCGCACCGACACCAGCAGCGGATTGGACGCATCGCCGAATTTGCGGCCAGCCCTTGCGCCAAGCGCCGTCAACGCGTTGGCAACTAAGGCCTGCAACCCGTCCGGCATCCCGCGTCCGTTCTGAAAGAACCAGCCGCAGGCCTCCGTCGTGATGGTAAAGCCCGGCGGGACAGGCAGGCCAAGGCGCGCCATCTCGGCAAGATTCGCGCCCTTGCCGCCCAGCAACGCCAGATCAGCAGCGCTGCCTTCCGCAGAACCGCCGCCATATGAGTAGACCCACTTGGTCACAACATCCTCCTGCCGCACAGGTTCCCGCCTGTTTGATGCAGCTTCCTATGCGTGACATTGCTTATGGTGCAGTGCAACAAAAAAATAGTTGATCGCGGGAAAATGTCTGATTTTCAGGCTTCTGCGGCAAAATTGTCATGGACTTGCGCAAAAAATGCAACTTTTCGATAGCCGACTGCGCCTTTGCGGTATGGTTTCACGAAGGTGGGTTCCCGGCAAACGGCTTGGCATCGGAAGCGCCAACAAGAATTTTTCTACTAACGATTGACAAACATTAAAGTCTAATTCAGATTGTTCTTAATTTGTTCGACACGGGAAAACGCACTGAATGGACTGGGACGTGGTCATCTCAAGCAATCGCGAGCGCCTCCTGCGCATTGTCGCCGCGTTGTTTGCGATGGCCGGTCTTGTTCACGGTGCGGACGGGCCAGACACAAAGTCTGTCTATCTGCCGCGTTCGTTGCGGCTTGCGATCTTGCTGGTGCTGCGCCCGGCAGAATCGGCGGTTCGGCGGCTCATCATCATCGCCGCGCGCGGGCTGGTCCTGAAGGCGCGCGCGTCGCGGCCCTTCCCTGCCGGCTTTCCCCAAGGCTTTCCCGTCGCGGCGCGCCCGGACAAGCTGCGGCTGCCGGCGTTTGCACTCACCGATCCGCTCAAACATCTTTGCGCAGAGGATCAGACACGCTTTGCCGGCCTCCAGCCGCATATCAGGTCT
>JANPEK010000291.1:0-2795 GCA_031422915.1 Phyllobacteriaceae bacterium
GCCACAGACCTGCACGTGGGCGCGCGTGCCGACCGGCTTCAGCTGAAACTGCGTGTAGAACGTCGCAACCTCAAGCACGCGAATATAGGCCATGCCGAGCATGGTGCCGACATGCTCAATGGCAGGCTTTGAAACCCAGCCTTCCTGTTCCTGCGCAATCATCAAAAGCGGGATCACGGCGGATTGCTCGCGGCCCTTGGGGTATTTGTTGATCCAAGTCTTAACGTCAGCTTCCCGCTTCTTGGCGAAGCCGAAACTCTTGGGCTGGACACTATCTTCTGCGAGGCGTCGGACGGACATGGTTTCCCGTTTCAGTTTTCAGGTTTTAGTTGGAAGGTGCGGCGAAATACCAGAGCATGAAGGCAATGCCGGCGAACTCGATGACGAGTCCGGCGAGCCATCCATAAAGCTGGCTGTCTAATTTGAGTGAAGTGTAGAGACCCAAGTCGAGCGCAAAAAGCCCGAACGCGCAGCCCATCAGCCCCATGCCGAACGACAATCCAACTTTTGGCAAGATGCCAGCCACGCTCCACTCGGTCGCGTTGAACAGGCCCAAGACCACAGACATGCCCAGCACCGGCGGCACGACATTGCGCGCGTTACGGAGGAATTCAGTGCGCAGTTTGAGAGGGGCGGTCATGCCGATGCCCCCTCGCCCAGCAAGTCTGACACTGCAATCGTTATGCCTGGCGGAGAGAGATCAACAACGCCTCCGGCAAGGAATGCCGTTTCAATCTTGTCACTGCCGTTCTTGCGGCTGTGATGCACAACCAATTTTCTGCCTGGAAAAACTATCAGATAGTGGCAGATCGACTTCACAGCAAAATAATCGATCAGCTTTTCGTTCACGTCCCGCGTCTCGCTTGATGGCGATACAATCTCGACGACAATAATCGGATTGGGCAGAACCGAGCTGTCGTCGTCGACCTTGCCGCAATTGACCGCCGCATCCGGTAGACGGAAGCTCCGCGCATTGGCCGATACGCCAACGCCATCAGTAAAGGCGATACAATCAAGTTTCGCAGCGTTAATAGCCGCCTGCAACACATTGACCGCACGCAGCTTTGCCCGGTTATGCCCAACCCTGTCCCTCCCCATTGCATAGACGTGGCCGTCCACCAACTCAAAGCGCTCGTCCGCGCCCTGCTTTTCCCACCACGAGAAAAACTCGGGCAACGCCATGCTGGTTTTCGGCAGTGCACCCATCACCGGTCCACCTCGCCAAACACAATATCCAGCGAGCCCAAAATGGCGCTCACGTCAGCCAGCATATGGCCGCGGCAGAGGAAATCCATGGCTTGCAGATGGGCAAAGCCCGGGGCGCGGAGTTTGCAGCGGTAGGGTTTGTTGGAGCCGTCGGAGACCAGATACACGCCGAATTCGCCCTTCGGCGCTTCGACGGCGGCGTAGACTTCGCCTTCCGGCACCTTGTAGCCCTCGGTATAGAGCTTGAAGTGATGGATCAGCGCTTCCATCGAGCGCTTCATCTCGCCGCGCTTCGGCGGGACGATCTTGCCGTCCATGGACGAAACAGGTCCGACTTTTTCCTTGCCCAGCAACAGATTAACGCATTGGCGCATGATCTTGGCGGACTGGCGCATTTCTTCCATGCGGATGAGATAGCGGTCGTAGCAGTCGCCATTCTTGCCGATGGGAATGTCGAATTCCATCTCGGAATAGCATTCATACGGCTGGCTCTTGCGCAGATCCCAAGCCGCGCCGGAGCCGCGCACCATGACGCCGGAGAAGCCCCAGGCCCAGGCATCATCCAAATCAACGACGCCGATGTCAACATTGCGCTGCTTGAAAATGCGGTTGCCGGTCAAAAGGTCATCGAGATCCTTGACGGTCTTCAGGAACGGATCGATCCACTTGCCGATGTCTTCGATCAGCTTTTCCGGCAGGTCCTGATGGACACCGCCCGGACGGAAATAGGCGGCATGCATGCGCGCGCCGCAGGCCCGCTCGTAAAACACCATCAGCTTTTCGCGCTCTTCAAAGCCCCAAAGCGGCGGTGTCAGCGCGCCGACATCCATGGCCTGCGTGGTGACATTCAACAGATGCGACAGAATGCGGCCGATCTCGCAAAACAGCACACGGATGATCTGGCCGCGCTTGGGGACCGTGATGCCCATCAGTTTTTCAACGGCGAGCGCGAAGGCATGCTCTTGGTTCATCGGCGCGACATAGTCGAGCCGGTCGAAATAGGGCACAGCCTGCAGATAGGTCTTGGTCTCGATCAGCTTTTCGGTGCCGCGGTGAAGTAGCCCGATATGCGGATCAACCCGGTCAACCACCTCGCCGTCGAGTTCCAGCACAAGGCGCAACACGCCATGCGCCGCCGGATGCTGCGGGCCGAAGTTGATGTTGAAATTGCGGACGGTGGTTTCAGCCATTACTGCTTCGCCTTCTCATCGCCGGGCCATTGCATAAATGCCAGCACCCACCACAAGACCAACACACCAAACGGAACGAATCCAAAAAGCGCGGCCCATTTGGAAATCCCTGCTCGTGGCAATATTCTCCAAAGGGGAACAATCACGGCCGCGAAAAACATCAGAATGATGAGCCAATGCCATACCGAGAAATTGCCCATTACTGCTTCGCTTTCTCGTCACCGGGGAGAACATAGTCTGTCCCTTCCCAAGGCGACAAAAAGTCAAAATTGCGAAACTCTTGTCTCAGCTCCACAGGCTCATAAACCACCCGCTTCACCTCATCATCGTACCGCACCTCAACAAACCCCGTCGTCGGGAAATCCTTGCGCAATGGATGCCCTTCGAAGCCATAATCAG
>JANPEK010000292.1:0-11203 GCA_031422915.1 Phyllobacteriaceae bacterium
AAATTACTTGGCAGCGACGACCTGGGACTGGATGTAAACGAACTTGTCGTTGATCGCGGTGCCGAGTGCGCCGGCGCCGGCAATGATGGCGACTGCGATGAGGGCGGCGATGAGGCCGTATTCGATTGCGGTTGCGCCGGACTCGTCCTTGGCGAAACGTGCTACTAGCTTGGACATGAAAAACTCCTAATCCACGTGGTTACTCTGACAGCATTCCCGTCAGCTTGTTGTGCGCTGATCGGTTGATTGCAATTTAGCCCTCACCCCTTGCCATCGGTTTAAGGAACAGGGTTTCCGCAAAATTACTTTTTCGCTCGAATTTGACGGACCGTCATGTGAACAACCGGCGGCAAGAAGCACAAGCAATGAAAAGCCGCCCGTCATTGCTGGCGCATGATTATCGTTTGTTGTTGTGCGACATCGGCCATTAAACGTTCCTTCACCATTCCGGTTCATCTTCTCGAAAGGCTGTTTGTCTTCGGAGAGTGTTTCATGACCGGTTCATTCGTATTGCGTGTCCTAAAATCGGCATGTGTCCTTGTTGTTATCGGCTCTGCTCCGGCGATGGCTGAGACTGGCGGTATCACCGTGACCATGAACCAGGCCAAGATTGTCAAACTGTCACGCGACGCCGACACGATCGTTCTGGGCAATCCGCTGATTGCCGATGCGGCAGTCAAGGATCCGCGAACCATCGTGATTACCGGCAAGGGTTTTGGCGTCACCAACTTTGTCGTGCTGGACTCAAAGGGCGACCCGATTGTTGACGAACAGGTTGTCGTCTCGCGCAGCGTTGCTGAGACCATCCGCGTCTATCGCCGGGCCAAAGTGCAGACGCTGTCTTGCACGCCCTACTGCGAGAGCGCTTACAAGAGCGAGGCCGAAATCAGGGCGGAACTTGAAACCGCCGCAGCAAACAACTGAGTAAAATTGTGCGTCACGCCGAACCTCGCTCATTAATTTAGTCTGAATCCAATCGTTCAACTTCACCATTTGGTTCAAACCGGATTGAAACTGCTGTGCTTTATAGATGTCGCAAATTCCGGGTTTATGGAGATTGTGACATGTCGGACGGGAAATTGGCCAAGGCTGAAAAGAGCAAGCCGCTCGGTCGCCGTTTGCTGAGACACTTTATCAAAGACGAGCGCGGCAGCGCGGCAATTGAATTTGCCATGCTGGCACTTCCCTTTTCGGCTCTGGTGTTTGCGATCCTTGAAAGCGGCCTTTCATTCACCGCTCATCAGGTCATGGCCAATTCCGTCGAAGACCTTGCCCGCGATTTGCGCACCGGAACGCTCAAAAAGGCCGACGCCACGCCCGCCGCCGTGCGGACACGCATTTGCAATGACATGAAGGTGCTCGTCTCATCGACCTGCCCGGGCCTCTACATTGATCTGAAGACCTATGCGACATTCGGCGCGGTGCCGACAACGATTCCTTACACGGCAGGCGATCTGAACGTCTCAGGTTTCAGCATCACGCCGGGCGATCCGGACACGATCAACCAACTTCGCGTCTTCTACAAGTGGCCGATTTACACCAACTACATTGCCAAGAAACTTGCCGATCTGCCAAACGGAAAGACCCTTTTGTATTCCACGCTGACGTGGCGGAACGAGTTTTTCCCGAGCTGATGACAGACAAACGGAAATTTGGCGGCAAAACCGGAGCAGTCCAATGATAAGTGCAATCAACAATCAACTTTCACGAATCCGCAATCAGGTGCGGCGGCTTTCGCTTGACAGCAAAGGCGCGGCGGCCGTTGAATTTGCGCTGATCGCACCACTTTTGATCACGCTCTATCTGGGCACGCAGGAAATTTCTCTGGCGCTGAACATCAACAAGAAGGTTGGCCGGACATCATCGGCGGTCGGTGACCTGATCGCGCAGGAAGATACTGAAATTGCCGTTGCAGACCTTAAAGACATCATGAAAGTCGGCGCTGCTACGATGCAGCCTTACTCGATCACCAAGCCGGAATTGTGGATTACGGGTATTCAAATCTCGACTGCCGGTGCCGCAACCGTTGCCTGGTCGCAGAAGCTGGTTGAGAATACGACCTACTCCGTGCCCTATGCCGCAGGATCTGCCGTGGTGGTGCCCGCGAAGCTGAAAATCAACGATACATTTTTGGTCAAGGTTGAAACCAAGCTGAGATACCGTCCGATCACATCCTGGACGATCACCACCAATAAAAGTTCGGGGCAGACGTATTTCAACATGGCAGAGATCTATTATCTGCGGCCTCGCAACTCCAACAGCCTGTCCTGCATCGGCTGCTGAGCGCTTTCACTGACACACCAGCGGTCAGGGCTTTGGAACGGCGGCAGCGTCAGCCAACGCTTTGGTGGCCTTCAAGGCCAGAGCATAGGCTTGATGCGATATCGGGCTGAATGTGATAGCGTTGTCCGGCAGCAAGAGGTCGTTCAGATCCGGGTCCGCCACTGCCAGCTCCGCGAGCAGCTTTGCCAGCGCTGATTTTGCCTCCGGAGCGAGATTTTTGCGCACTGCGTGCGGGCCGTTGGGTATGGTTTCCGAAAGCCAAACGGCTTTGATCTTGCGCCCTGTTTTGGCAAGCTCAGACGAGAGTGCTGTGTCCTTCCGGAGTGCGTCGCTCAAGGTCAAGCTTGATGACACGGCAGCGAAAAGTCCGTCAAGGCTGCCGTTTTCAAGTCCGCTGAGAAGCCCGGCGGGGCCGCCTTCAACCCGCAGCCATGGTTCCGCGCCGGTCAGACTGGTGCCTTTCAGCTGGAACGAGGCGAGCGCCACGCCGTAGGTGGACAAAGAGTCCGTTCCGCCGACGCCGATGCCCTTTGACTTTGACAGATCCGCCACACTCAGCATCTCGTCCAGCAGAAGGACGGTCCTCAATCCTGCCGATCCGTCCGCGCCTTGTGCCGCCGCCAAGGGTTCCACGCATTCGCATGCCAGATAGGCAGTCGCATAGGCCTGAGCCGTATAGAAAGCGTACTCAATACGCGAACTGGCTTGGGCGTCGATCAAGGACGGAAAGTCTTTGGCCTGAAAGATCTCAACCGGCATCCCGAGCGCGCTGGAATAGGCGGCGCGCAATTTGGCAAGGTCTGCTGGCGAATATTGCTTGCCTTGCGCTTCAATCATTCCGATCCGGAACGTGCCAAGCTCTTTGCGCCAATCAGCCAATGCGGGCGTTGCTGCGGCAATTCCGATGATGACGGCAGCAATTGCATAAAAGGGGCTCGTGATCGCCAGAGGAAGGCGTGGTCTTTTCGTCAGTGGCAACACGAAATCTCTCCTGCACAGGGTATTATTTGAGCATAAATGGACATGCCGCGCCAAGCACCTTATCTTTGCTCAAAGGAACCATCATGGCCCGCGCATTTCTGTTCGTATTGGACTCATTCGGCATAGGCGGAGCGCCAGATGCCGCAGCCTACGGCGACGAAGGATCCAACACGTGCGGGCATATCGCAGATGCCTGCGCTGTTGGAAAGGGCGACCGTGCGGGCTTGCGCTCCGGCCCGTTGAAACTGCCGAACTTGCAACGGATAGGCTTGGCCGAAGCAGCGCTGCTCGCATGCGGCGAACGGCCAGCGGGGTTTTCGGCGAATGATGCTCCTGCGGGCCTTTATGGTGCTGCCAGCGAAATCTCGAAGGGCAAGGACACACCTTCGGGCCATTGGGAAATCGCCGGTGTTCCTGTGCTATTCGACTGGGGCTACTTCCCCGAAACGGTGCCGACATTTCCCGCGGAACTGATTGACGCCATTGTCAAGGAAAGCGGCATACCCGGTATACTTGGCGACTGCCACGCGTCCGGGACGGAGATCATTGACCGGCACGGCGAGGAGCATATCACCACCAGCAAGCCGATTTTCTACACGTCCAGTGATTCGGTGATGCAGATTGCCGCCGACGAGGCTTCATTTGGATTGCAGCGCCTTTATCGTTTGTGCGAAATCGCCCGCACCCATCTTGATGCCTATAATATCGGTCGCGTCATCGCCCGGCCCTTCGTGAAGCTTTCGGGTGGAGGTTTCGAGCGCACCGGCAACCGCCGCGACTATTCGGTGCTTCCGCCCGAGCCGACGCTGCTTGACCGCCTGAAGGCGGCTGGGCGGCAGGTGATCGCGATTGGCAAAATCGGCGATATCTATGCCCATCAAGGCGTCACAGACGTTCGAAAGGCCAACGGCAACATGGCGCTGTTCGACAAGACGCTGCTTGCAATAGACGGTGCCAAGGATGGTGATCTTGTGTTCACCAACTTTGTCGATTTCGACATGCTGTTCGGCCATCGCCGCGATGTTCCGGGCTATGCGCATGCGCTTGAGCAGTTTGACGCGCGGCTGCCGGAGGCGATTGCCAAGATGCGCGGCGGCGATATCATGATTCTGACCGCAGACCATGGCTGCGATCCGACATGGCGCGGCTCAGACCACACGCGCGAGCGCGTTCCCGTTCTTGTCATTGGTCCGGACGTAGCACCTGGCACGATTGGCATTCGTTCAACCTTTGCTGATATGGGTGAAAGCATCGCCGCGCATCTTGGCCTTGCTGCCGGACCGCACGGGACGTCCTTCCTGCGGGCTCATTCTTTCCTGAGGACCGATGCCTGAGCTTCCGGAAGTTGAAACCGTGCGGCGCGGATTGCAGCCCGCGATGGAGGGCGCGCGGATTATTTCGCTTGAGCTTCGCCGTCCCAATTTGCGGTTCCCATTTCCCGATGGTTTCGCATCGAACGTGGAAGGCCGCATGGTTACGGCGCTTTCCCGCAGGGCAAAGTACTTGCTGATCCATCTTGAGGACGGCCAGACGGTCATCTCGCATCTTGGCATGAGCGGATCGTTCAGGATTGAGGCGCAATCGGGAGCGGAAACACCAGGCAGTTTCCACCACGAGCGATCAAAACTTGCCGTGCATGACCATGTTGTTTTTTGTCTTGAAAAACCCGACGGGTCGCTCACTACCGTTACCTATAATGACCCGCGCCGGTTTGGCTTCATATTGCTGGCGGGCGCAGGCGCTTTGGACGGTCACGCTGCACTGTCCGCACTTGGTATCGAACCGCTTGGCAATGAACTGTCCGGACCGTTTCTGCAGGCGCTGTTTGAAGGCAAGAAAACACCCCTGAAAGCTGCGCTACTGGACCAGCGGCAGATTGCGGGACTTGGAAACATCTACGTCTGCGAGGCGCTCTGGCGCGCACAGCTGTCGCCGATGGCCGCTGCGGGCACGCTGGCAGACTTGCCCGCACGGGCGGACAGGCTTGCTTGTGCCATTCGCGATGTTCTGGGTGAGGCAATTGAAGCTGGCGGATCAAGCCTTCGCGATCACCGCCAGACAGACGGAAGCCTGGGCTACTTTCAGCACCGCTTTGCCGTCTATGATCGCGAGGGTGAACGCTGTCCACGAATGACATGCTCAGGTGTCGTTGAGCGGGTTGTCCAATCCGGACGGTCGACATTCCATTGTCCGGTGTGTCAGAAGCAAGAGCGCGCGTTGCAGACTTAAGCAAGCGCTGGCATCACTTGCCGATTGGTTCGCCGGAATTGCTTTTTACTGTGCAAGATTTTTACTGCGCAAGACATGTTGACGCGTGATGGAAGCTCAACTATAAGCCCGTTCACGTCAGGCGGCCCGTTGGCCGCCCCTTTATTTTCGCCCTGATGCCAGCATGGCAAGGGACCAGCAAGAGAGGCATACATGGCCAACACCTCCTCGGCCAAGAAGGCAACCCGCAGGATTGCCGCCCGCACTGAAATGAACAAGGCGCGTCGTTCGCGTGTCCGCACCTTCGTTCGCAAAGTTGAAGAAGCCATTCTGACAGGCGACAAGGCAGTTGCCCTTGCGGCATTTCTGGCGGCTGAGCCGGAGCTGATGCGTGCGACGTCCAAGGGCGTCATGCATCAGAATACGGCGTCACGCAAAGTATCCCGTCTGTCCAAGCGCGTTGCCGCTGTCGGTGCCTGATTGTCCTGCCAAATTGTCTTTTGAAAACCCGGTCATTGGCCGGGTTTTTGCTTTTCCAGACTGTCGAATTTGAGTGTGGCAGAAAGGCGATTCCAGTCTTACGTTGCGTCAAGAAGCGGGCGCCGGAGATAAGTCAACTCGCGTGAGAGTGACGAGAATTCATTATTGATTTCAATAATTTGCAATAGGCTGTCCACAGGTTGTCCCCAACCGTAGATGCATTTGCGCCACACAATCCTGTCAAGCGATAAATATAAAATTTATTTTTAGCCGGAGCAATTTTCTGCAACGCCAAGACCGGGCGCAGAAAACGCTTTGAATCCCCGGCACTTAAAATTTTAACCATGTTTAGAGGTCTGGTTTCTGACCGACCTGCACGCCGCCAATCCTTAAAAAAGGGTTACCAAGGGCTTGCAGGACCGACCGGTTATTCTGTAGTTTCCAATCATCGAAAAGGGCGAGACGACAGCCCGAAACAATCCGAAACCGGGAACGGTCGAACGCAAAAGCAATTTTGTGAACGGGTGTTTTTGTCCTTTTTGAGGGGGTTTGGCAGGGTACGACAACACTTTGCATCCAGGCAGCTTTTGTCGGGACGAAGTTGTTGTGCCCAACGCCAAATATTTGAGTGCAGTGCATGCACAGCGCAAGCCGGTCAATTTGTTGGCGAACGCGGTGATGGCAAAATGGAAAGGGCGGTGTCGCTGATCGACGCTGCTTAGGGGAAGCCGGAATGAACAAACCTGAAGCCTTTGTTGCGTTTGAACGCGTGCAAAGCCAACTGAAGGCGCGTCTGGGCGTGGAGGTATATTCCTCCTGGTTTGGCCGTCTCAAGATGGTCGAAGCTTCCAAAAGCATCGTGCGCATGTCTGTGCCGACGCCGTTTCTGCGCGCTTGGATCAGCAATCACTATATGGACCTGATATCCGAGCTATGGCGGGCTGAACTTCCGGATGTTCTGAAGATTGAAGTCGTTGTTCGCAGCGCGACGCGTGCCGGTGTTGAAACCGTCACAGTAGAAGCGGAAAGCGCGAAGGCCATAGCCAAGCCGTCCACGCCGTTCTTGCCGACCAAAGACCGCTCACACACGCCTCATTCCGGCAAAGACGACGCCCTGCGCGATCCCGCAGTCGGCTCGGCGCTTGATCCGCGCTACACATTTGCCAATTTTGTCGAAGGAAGCGCCAACCGCGTTGCCCACGCTGCCGCCCGCACAGTTGCCGAATCCGGGACCGGGGCGGTTCGGTTCAATCCGCTGTTCATCCACGCTTCGGTTGGCCTTGGCAAAACCCATCTCTTGCAGGCAATTGCCACCGAGGCCGTGCAGCGCAATCCACGGGCGCGCGTGGTTTATCTGACTGCTGAATATTTCATGTGGCGCTTTGCCACCGCCATCCGCGACAACAGCGCCTTGTCGTTCAAGGAACAACTGCGCGATATCGACTTGCTGATCATTGATGACATGCAGTTCCTGCAAGGCAAGTCGATCCAGAACGAATTCTGTCATCTTCTCAATATGTTGATCGACAGCGCGCGACAGGTTGTGGTGGCGGCGGATCGTCCGCCGTCAGACCTAGAATCGCTCGATGCGCGTGTGCGATCGCGGCTGCAAGGCGGTGTCGCGCTGGAAGTTGGCGCGCCGGACCATCCGATGCGACTTGAAATTCTCAAGCGTCGCCTGGAGACTGCCCGTAAGGAAGACCCGTCGCTCAACATTCCGGACACCATTCTCGAGCACGTTGCAAAGACTGTGACGAGTTCCGGTCGTGACCTTGAAGGCGCGCTCAATCAATTGCTGTTCCGCCAGACTTTTGAGCCGGACATGACAGTGGAGCGTGTCGAGGAATATCTCGGGCACCTTATCCGCAACGGTGACCCGAAGCGCGTGCGCGTTGAAGACATTCAGCGTGTTGTGGCGCGCCATTATAATGTGCCGCGCTCCGATCTTCTTTCCAACCGCCGTACACGGATCATCGTCAAGCCGCGTCAGGTGGCAATGTATCTTGCCAAGATGATGACGCCGCGCTCACTGCCGGAAATCGGTCGCCGTTTTGGCGGACGAGATCATACGACGGTGCTGCATGCCGTGCGCAAGATCGAAGGCCAGATGGGCGGCGACACCAAACTTGCGCAGGAAATGGAACTGCTGAAGCGGATGATCCAGGAACACATGTAAACGATGGCACGACGGCGGGGTTTTCCCCGCCTTTTGCACACCTGTGGGCTTGTCTTTCAACGCCAAGTCTTGCCTTTTGCATTGAATATCGGTCATTTAGCGGCTTCAATCCATTTCAGCCTCAACAGGCTGGCGCGCCCGCGCCCGGCCTCATGCAAACGACAGTCGAAAGTCCGCCATGCGTGTTACCATCGAGCGTGCCAACCTCCTGAAATCCCTCAATCACGTTCACCGCGTCGTCGAGCGGCGCAACACGATCCCGATCCTGTCTAACGTCTTGATCCGCGCTGAAGGGTCGAACCTTGCGATGAAGGCGACGGACCTTGACCTTGAGATCAACGAGGCGACGGCGGCGATGGTTGAACAGGCCGGCGCGACGACCGTTCCTGCGCATCTGCTCTATGAAATCGTCCGCAAACTGCCTGAAGGCGGCGAGGTGATGCTGGCGACAAACCCGGAAGGCACCTCGATGACGGTCATTTCGGGCCGGTCCAACTTTCGCTTGCAGTGTCTGCCGCAGTCCGACTTCCCCGAACTCACCGCCGGAACCTTCAGCCACACATTCCGGATGAACTCGACTGCCATCAAGGGTCTCATCGACAAGACACAATTTGCGATCTCCAATGAGGAGACACGCTATTATCTCAACGGAATTTATCTTCATGCGATCGAAAGCGGCGGCGATTTGAAATTGCGTGCCGTGGCCACCGACGGCCATCGCCTCGCCCGCGCTGAAGTTTCTGCGCCGTCGGGCTCGGAAGGCATGCCCGGCATCATCATTCCGCGCAAGACCGTCGCTGAATTGCAGAAGCTTGGCGATGATCCGGACATGATCATGACGGTGGAACTGTCGGACTCGAAAATCCGCTTCACCATCGGCTCGGTGGTTTTGACTTCCAAATTGATCGACGGCACATTTCCTGACTATCAGCGCGTCATTCCATCCGGCAACGACAAGAAGCTGACCATCGACCGCCAGTCGTTTGCCCAAGCCGTTGACCGCGTGTCGACGATCTCCAGCGAGCGTGGCCGCGCTGTCAAGATGGCAATTGCCGACGGCTTGGTGACGCTGACCGTCAACAATCCGGATTCCGGCAGCGCTACTGAAGAGCTTGCCGCATCATATGATTCTGATGGCGTCGATATCGGCTTCAATGCCAAGTATCTGCTTGATATCACAAGCCAATTGCAGGGCAGCGAGGCTGTTTTCATGCTGGCAGATTCGGGCTCGCCAACGCTGATCCGCGATGGGGCTGACGAGTCTGCGCTCTATGTCCTGATGCCGATGCGCGTGTAGCCGGAAGGTCCATGCGCGTTGCCCTTCGACAGCTGACACTCACTGATTTCCGCAATTATCCGCGCCTGTCGCTCGACCTTTCGAGACGGCACGTGGTGATTACCGGCGAAAACGGTGCCGGCAAGACGAATTTGCTGGAAGCGGTGTCTTTTCTGTCTCCGGGTCGTGGAATGCGCCGGGCGGCGCTTGCCGATGTGGCGCGCACAGGCTCTGCCAATGGATTTGCCGTCAATGCGTCGGTGGAAAGCAGTGGCGGTGACGTCATGCTCGGCACCGGCACGTTTGGCGACACGCCCGGCGGCGAGACCGCGCGTCGGCTCAAGGTCAACGGCGCGGCGCAGAAATCGACGGATTCGCTGACAGATTATTTACGCGTGGTCTGGGTAACACCGCAAATGGACGGGCTTTTCACCGGACCTGCGGCAGAACGGCGTCGTTTTCTTGACCGGCTTGTGCTGGCAATCGACCCGCTGCACGGGCAGCGCTCGCTTGATTTCGAACGCGCGATGAAATCCCGCAACCGGTTGTTTGAGGAAAACCGCACAGATCAGCGCTGGTATGAGGCGATTGAAACGCAATTGGCCGAGTATGGAACAGCCATTGCTGCCGCGCGGGTTGAACTGGTTCGGCTGCTGGCGGGCATGATGGAGCAATTGCCGGATGAAGGACCATTTCCCAGGGCGGAATTGGCGCTTGAAGGTTCCATCGAAGCGCTTTTGTTTGACGGTCAAAGTGCATCTGACGCAGAAGGGCAGTATTTTCAAGGACTTAAAGCAAATCGCCATCGCGATATGGCGGTGGGCCGTACGCTTGACGGACCGCACCGTTCGGATTTGATTGTGCATCACCAGCCCAAATCCATGTCTGCCGGACTGTCTTCGACTGGCGAACAAAAGGCGCTGTTGGTCGGGATAATTCTCTCGCATGCCCGTCTCGTCGCACGGATGACAGCTGGCGCGCCGGTGCTTTTGCTGGATGAGATTGCCGCTCATTTGGACGCAAGGCGGCGCGAGGCATTGTTTGGCATCATTGATGATCTTGGGAGCCAGGCCTTTATGACTGGCACGGACCGGGCACTTTTTGCTGCGCTTGAAGGAAGGGCGGAATTTCTGTCGGTTTCGCACGGGTTGGTGTCGAAAGACGAGACTGACAAGTCCGGTTTCAATGGCTAAAGTTGGCAAATGAGTGAGCACCATCCGCCCCTGTCACCAGAAGAAATCGAACGCTATGCGCGGCATATCATCCTTGCCGAACTTGGCGGGGCCGGCCAGCAAAAGCTCAAGAAAACCAAGGTGTTGATGGTTGGTGCAGGCGGCCTTGGCGCACCGGTGCTGTCTTATCTGGCGGCGGCGGGCATTGGCACGCTGGGCATTGTCGATGACGACCGGGTATCGCTGTCAAACCTGCAGCGGCAGGTGATTTTTGATACGGATTTGGTTGGCCAGCCGAAGGTGAGCGCTGCGGCGGCGCGGATCGGTCACATAAATCCGCATGTCATCGTTGAAGCGCACGAGGCGAGATTGACGGCAGACAACGCCCGCGACCTGATCTCGCGCTACGACATTGTTGCTGACGGGTCGGACAATTTCGACACCCGTTACCTCGTAGCGGATGTTTGCGAGGCGCTGCGCAAGCCTCTCGTGGCCGCAGCATTGGGCCGGTTTGATGGCTCGATTACCGCTCTAATACCGTTCGAAACTTGCGCGGAAGGTGCGCGAAACCCGTCTTATCGCGATCTTTTTCCCGAACCCCCACCTGCCGGGTTGGTGCCATCTTGC
>JANPEK010000293.1:0-19853 GCA_031422915.1 Phyllobacteriaceae bacterium
GGGCCATCGGATTGTAAATGTGCGTTGCAGGCAGCGATGATGTCCTTGCCGTAGGACAAGCCGCCTATGCCGCCGCTGGAAACCGGGAGGACTGACGTGTTGAACACGAAATTGCCATGACCCGACCAGTCGCGCTCGCCGATCTGGCGGCTCCAGACGTCCGGATTGCCGTAGCAGAGATTTTTGTTGCACCCACCGAGCACGACCCCGACTTTGGAAACAAAGCCGGGATGGCGGGTGTTGATGCTCATCTCGCCGGAGAACGGAATATCGTCGCTGGCCAACTTGTTCCACGCAATGCCGTCAGTCGAAATGACACGGATCGGCTTGGTGGCGTTGAAGGCCTTGAATGACATGGATTTGACGTTTGCGACCTCATTGGCAGAGGCCGGGCTGGTAAAAACTGCCGAAGCCAGAACCAGCGCCAGAGAAGCTGATAGCCTTGCGGACCTGTGGGACATGATTTCCTCCCGAGTTTGAATTCCCGAGAGTGGGTCGCGGCGGGGAACGGAAAGGTTCACGCACGGCTGCGGCTTGGCGCGACCGTGGATTTTGCTGCAAAGTTTGAGTGCTGCCCGTCAGATCACCACAAAATCCAGCGCCGACAGCGACGGCGCTCCGCTTAGCGTGGCGAACTGCACGCCTGCCACGCCATTCAAGCCGTCGGCATCATAGAACAGCGCGCCGGTTGCCGTGTTGTAGATGATGCGGTCGTCGGCTTGCGTTGCCACCGCCCCGGTGTTGAACATGCCCGCCGCCAGCGCGCCGGTGGCGAGGCCGAGCCCGGCGAAGATGGCGTTGTCCAGCTGGATTGTGTCGTCAACCGCCAGAAAGCCGATGATGGAATCAACATTGGTCGGCCCGGTTGCCGTTGTGAACACAAATGTGTCGAGACCTGTTCCGCCAACCAGAAAATCATTGCCAAGTCCGCCATTCAGAAAATCATTGCCGCCAAGCCCGGAAAGCGTGTTGGCGGCTCTGTTGCCGGTCAGCGTGTTGGCAAGCGTGTTGCCCGTGCCATTGACCGACGAGATGCCGGTAATCGCCAGCCGCTCGACATTCACGCCAAGCACATAGGTGCCCACCGTGCCGCTGAAGACGACGATGTCGTTGCCGCCGGTGGCCAGCACGGCGCTCGTCTCGATGGCGACATCGTTGAAGACATCGGCGTAGAAGGCGTCCGATCCGTCGCCGCCAATCATCGTGTCGATACCGCCGCCGCCGATGAACACGTCATTGCCGCCAAGGCCGCTCAGCGTGTTGGCTGCCGCGTTGCCGATGAACGTGTTGCCGAGCGCGTTGCCAGTTCCATTGATCGCCGCCGAACCTGTCAACGCGAGACGCTCGACATTGGCGCCAAGCGTGAATGTGCCTGATGAGCCGTAGAAATAGACCAGATCATTGCCGCCGGTTGCCAGAACCGAATTGGTCTCGATCACCACATCGTTGAAGACTTCGGCATAGTAAACATCGCTGCCATCGCCGCCGGCCATGGTGTCAACGCCGGTCAGGCCGTTGAGGTAATTGCTGCCGGTGTTGCCGGTGAGCGTGTCACTCAGCAAGGCCCGCCCTGTCGCATTGATGTTGGCGTATCCCGTCAGCGTCAGCCGCTCGACATTGGCAGCCAGCGTGTAGGTCACCGACGAGAGGATGTGATCAAAACCTGAAAACCGCCCGAAATCCTCAACGACCGCATCAAGCGTGTTGTCAACGACGTAAACATCATCGCCATTGCCGCCGAACATCTGATCCACGTCCGCGCCGCCATCCAGCGTGTCGATGCCATCGCCGCCTTCCAGCCTGTCATTGCCTTGCTGGCCAAACAAATTGTCGTTGCCGAATTCACCGCGGAGACGGTTGGCGACACTGTTGCCGATGATCGTGTCGATGTAGTCGGACCCATCAACATTTTCGACATTGATGATCTTGTCCCGCGCACCGGGGATGAAAACCTCGCCGAAATCGATGTCGATGTAAGCGCTGTAGGCACCGTTTGGATCGTTGAAGTTAACGGGCGTTGACAGGTTGATGGTGACGAAAACGTCAAGAATATTGCCCAGATTGTCAACATTGTTGACCTTAAAGCCATAGTCCACCGTGTCATTGTCCGTGCCGCCGTCGATCAGGTTGAAACCGCCGAGCCCGATCAGCGTGTCGTCGCCGTCCATGCCGTACAGCGTGTCGTCGCCCTGCCGCGCTGCGGGGAATTGCAGGTAATCATCATCGCCGATCAAAATGTCTGCGCCGCTCCAGCCGGCCAACCGGTCACTGCCGTCGCCGCCGCGCAGGATGTCAGCAACACCGCCGCCGGATAGATAATCGTCGCCGCCATTGCCGCGCACGAGATTGGCACCGTCGAAGGCATAAATGCTGTCGTTCTGCGAGCTGCCGTCGATTGTGTCGCCGCCTTGCGTGCCCTCAATCGTCACATAGTCCGCATCCTGCGTGTTGATATTCCAGTTTTGAAACACGAGGCCTGACAGATCAATGGCCACACCGACGGTGGAGAAGGGGTCTGGAGCGGTCACCGTGAATGTGTCGCGATACTGGCTTCCGCCGATGATGGTTTGGACCGTCGACGACCCGCCGATCTGGTTGGAGTTGAACACCAGATTGCCGTAGGTGACCTTGATGGCTTCAATGTTAAAGAACGTGACGGACGTGTAGTCCTGCTTCAATGGGATGCTGAATCCCGCCGTGTAAATCCCGGTCAAGGACCAGATGTCAAAGTCTGCGCCGCCATCAATGTAGTCTCCGGCCGTGTAGCCAACAATCGTGTCGTTGCCATTGTCGCCGCGCAGCTCGTCCGCGCCTTCGCCGCCGATCAGCGTGTCATTGCCACCGCCGCCATAAAGCGTGTCGGCACCATTCAAGCCGCGCACCTCGTCATTGCCCTCGTAGCCGCGCAATATTTCGCTGCCGCTGTTGCCGATCACCAGATCATTGCCGGAAAATGCCGCAAGCAGGTCCGGCACTTCGCCCGGGCGGAAACTGGTGGCAAAGACATTGATCGGCTCAATGGCAATGGTCGTCATGTCTTTGTTGGTCGCCAGATTCAGCGCCGTGAAACTGTCATAGACCTTGCCGGTGCCGTCGATGATCTCGAACCGGTTGATTATGCTGCCGGCTTGAATGTGAGTGCCGTTGCCGATTGAGGTGATGCGGTTGACGAATGTGTAGTCGCCATAGAGCCGCACATACATCTGCGGAAAGCCGGGCACCGGGCTCAGCTGAATGGTGAAATAGTCCTGCGAAAACACGTTTGAGACCATTTCGATCACCGGCGCGAACAGCCAGTTGAAAATGCCAGTCTGGTCAAAATAGGTGCTGCCGTCCGGGCTGCGGTTGTTGATCATGAATTGCGACATGGTTGCCATCCTCTCCATTGTCGTCAAACGCCACAAGCGGACCGGATAGTCGTCCGCTCAAGTCGGCGCAAATAAATTTCTGTAATTATTCGAGCACAGACCCGAACCTGCCGCATCACCCCATTTGAGTATGCCGACACCACTCTTGCTTCCCGGCAAACATTGGCATTGAATGCCGTTCAACTGTGGGGCCTGACATCAGGAGAACAGCGATGTTTTACAAGCAGACAGCCATTTCCATACTGGCAATCCTTGCGCTCAACGCCAGCGCCAGTGCAGAGTACGAAGCCAACACCAGTTCAGCCAACTGGATTGAGTTGCGCGAACCTGTGGAAAATGAGGGTGACACCATCCTCCAGCTTTCCTGCGGACCCATCGGCTTTGTCGATGTCCATCTGGGCGGCGTGTTCGGCATGGGCAAGGGCGAATATGAGGCCATCACGGTCACCGTTTCGGCGGAAAAGCAATCAGTAAGCGTAAAGGGCTTGTCGATTGAGACGTCCGACGTTGAGATGACCGGCGGCATTGAATTGCTCACGGCTCTGCGGTCCAACAACGCGTTGTTTGGCGTGCTGACGTCGGGCAAGGAGATCACGCTGCAAGCCGTCGGCGGCACCGCTGAGAAATTCACGCTCACTTCCGGTGTCACCAAGGCGCTCAAGGAGTTTCTCGGCACGTGTCCTTAAGTGCCGAGGCAACGCGCGATGACCAGATTTGTCGGTCCAACGTTCAGCTGTCCCAAGCCTGCACAATGGTTTGCCTGACAATTCCACCAGGTCCAAGTTCTGCCATGGCCGAGGCGGTGACGCGGGTTCCGTCGGCGTAGCGGCAGCCCTCGACATAGGCCAGATGCTTGCCGTCGGTAATGCCGCTGTCGAGCGTGTGCGTCATGTCGCGCCCGCAGACATCTTCAAGATAGGCCCCGATATCGGCAGCGCCTGCAATGATGCGCGGCTTGCTTGGAGGGTTCATCGTGTCAATGACGGTAATCACCGCGTCGGCGGCATAAAGCGCTTTGAGGCCCGCTGCGTCACGACCCTCGACGGCTTTGCGAATGTTGGAAATGGTCGGCTCATTCATGCTCATGGCAATCTCCCCCCGATCTGAATTGATCCGTTGAGCGGCAGCAAGGCACTGACATTTCAGGTTGGCACGAGAGGCGGCAATGCGGCCTCTTGCGCCGGTTTAAATGTTAGTCCTGAAGAACATTGTAGTCAATGGACGTCGCGGAGTCGTGTTGGATTGGGTGTGCGCAGTCATGCGGCAGTAGACCCCACCCGCCCAGCATCAAAGGCAGCCTCGAAAAATCGTTCTTCCCGTGCCGCATATCCCCCGCGCGGGAGATGCGTGTTTGTCTTGTGTCGCTAATCTCATGGTTAATAGGGACTAACTGAGGAGGCACACATGAAATCGCGTGCACTGGTTTTCGGCATACTCGCAGTCTTCGCTTTCACCGGCGTTTCGGAAGGCAAACCCATACGCTCCGATGGTGGCACGTGCGATTCCACCGGCACGGGGCGCAAGACCGGGACGGACGATCAAGGCAACAAGCTTGATTGCCTTTGGGACACTTGCACATTCACCCAGTGCAACACCAGCGGCGGGCAGATCAGCGGCTGCGTTCAGAAAACCGAATATTCCAACGCGCGCGATTGCAAGGCCGCCGCACGCACCGGCCCCAAGGGCACCAAGTTTCCAGGGCTGAACAACGGAAGCAAGTTGTTGAAGCAGTAGAAGCCAAGCCCGATTGCTGCGTGTTCAAACTTTCACTGTCCGAAACTGATTTCGGATCAAAGCAAGTCATGAAAGGAACTAAAATGTACCGTCCGTTGAACTTTTGCCTCGCCATCGCTACGGCGATTGCCATTTTGGTGATGGGCAACTTTGCCATTGCGCGCAATCTGGCTGACGACCTGACGGTCCTGCAATTCAAGTCGCCCATCTTATTGGCCGCCACCAAAGGCAGGACCGGAGGCGGCAGTCTCGGCTATTCGTGCGAAGGTCTCCAATGCACCTGCCAGGGCGATGTTGACTGCAACGACATGTTCGGCTCAGGCAAATGCGGCGATATCGCAAGCTGTGACAGTGACACAGGCATTTGCAAATGCCTGATGCTCAAGAAAAACCCCGTCAAGAAACCACCCATCGGAAAAGTGCCGACGCTGAAGGTGCAGTAAGCGGGGTCAGCTAAGCTGGCGCGGCCCCCTTGTATGAGCAAGCACTGCTGTGTGCATGCAAGGGGGACTCAGTTACCAATCAGACGAAGTTATCCCGCAGCAAAACTCCGCCAACCCATTGATATCATTCAAATCACGACCTCAATTTCGTGAATCTATCCACACACCCCAAATCCCGCGCGATAATTCCCGTCGTGTTCAACAAGGGAAAGCGCAGCAAGTGAACTGGGAAATGGCCATCACCCGCAATCACGCCCTGCTGCTCGGCATCATCGCCGAGCTGTTTGCGATGCTGCGTATGAACCTTGGCAGCAGCCCCCTCTCCGTCGGCTGCGCCGACACCTCTTCCCAAAGGGGCGAGGTTAAACACACGGCCTTTCTTACCTCTCCCCTAACGGGCGAGGTAAAATCAAGCGCCGAGGCTTTAACCTCGCCCCGCTTGCGGGGAGAGGTGTCGGCGAAGCCGACGGAGAGGGGACTGCCGCTGGACGAGGGCAATGCAAATGGCACCCCATCCTTCACCCTCCCACGCGCACTCTATGCCGCCATCCTGCTCATCCTGCGCCCGGCAGAATCCGCCATCCGCCGCCTCATCGTCATCGCCGCACGCGGCATCGTCATCAAATTCCGCCCGTCACGCCCGCTCCCCGCATTCTTTGCATCCTTCGCCTCCGCCACTGGCTCACACACGCCAAGCTTCCAACTCATCGACCCGCTCAAACACTTCGACGAAGAGGCTTGGGAAAACGAACTCAATTCGGCAGCATCAATGCACGAAGTCCTCCCGTTCAACGCCGCACACGCCCATTACCAAGCCACTCTCGCCGCACAGCCCATCAACGCCACGCTCCTCTTCAACCGCCTCCGCGCCATGCGTCACGCCTTGAACGATCTCCCGCGCCAAGCCCGCCGCCTAGCCAGATGGCGCGCCCGCCGCGACGAAATCCTTTCATCCAAAACCCTTTTCAAGCCAACCCGCATCAGCCCCTTTCGACCCGGTCCACCTCCGGGATATCGGCGCAAAGACATCCACCCGGTCGATGCGGTGCTGAAAGACGTGCATTATTTCGCCGTCGAGGCGTTTGGCTCGGACACGTCATAGGGCGAATTTGCCAGACCCCTCGCGAGCCGCAAGTGGCTGTAATTATTACCAAAAAGCCCATAACGTTCGTCATTCCGGGGCCGCGCAGCGGAACCCGGAATCCAGAGTCGTGGCCGTGGAAAGTGTCGACGTTCGTCGGACATGAAAAACCGTTAAACCAATGCTTTCATTGCTATTTCAGAACCTGCCAAGACACATATCGAGCCCAACTCCGCACCTTGCCATCTCTGGATTCTCAGGTTCCGCTTCGCGGCCCCGGAACGACGAAAATTTGCAGATGACGTCGTTGGAAAAGTTGCGTCAACGAGCACCTGAAGCAGACGTTGCCATCGGGACGAGACCAACACTTGACACATCGCCAGAACGCAAACTAATGTCCGCACCATGAGGACAATTATTCTAGTGGTAGGAAAGCGTGCGGGCAAGACGGTGTAACCGTCAGGCGATAGCCTCCCGTGCGCGACAACAGGCTCCGAAAGGAGCCTTTTTTATTGCCTGAAACTTCTCTAGACAGTCTCCACTCAATTTCACCGCCTCAGGAAAATCAGAGCGCGGCAGCAGGACGGAACGGACGCATGACCACAGCGACAAAGAAGGGCAGTTCGGCTGCCAAGCGGGAAATCACCCCGGCCATGAAACGGGAAACCGGCGCGCGCGAGATGACCGGCGCGGAGATGGTTGTGCAGGCGTGCCGCGATCATGGCGTCAAGCATATTTTTGGCTATCCGGGCGGCGCGGTGCTGCCGATCTACGACGAATTGTATCAGCAGGAAGACGTCGAGCACATTCTTGTCCGCCACGAGCAGGGTGCCGGCCATATGGCTGAAGGCTATGCCCGTTCGACCGGCAAGGTCGGCGTGGCGCTGGTCACATCCGGTCCCGGCGCGACCAATATTGTCACGCCGCTGCAGGACGCACTGATGGATTCCATTCCAATTCTCGTCATCTCCGGTCAGGTGCCAACGCCGCTGATCGGTTCGGATGCGTTTCAGGAATGCGATACGGTGGGCATCACGCGGCCCTGCACCAAGCACAATTGGCTGGTCCGCTCGGTCGATGATCTGGCGGTGACGCTGCATGAGGCTTTCCACATTGCCATGACCGGCCGTCCGGGTCCCGTGCTGGTCGATATCCCCAAAGACGTCCAGTTTGCCAAGGGCATCTACACGCCGCCGGTTCACATCGAGCGCAAGAGTTACCATCCGCGCACGGAGGGTGACATCGGTTCCATCAGGGCTGCGGTCGAGTTGATGATGGCGGCAAAACGGCCCGTCATCTATTCGGGCGGTGGCGTGATCAACTCTGGTCCGGAGGCTTCGCAGCTGCTGCGTGAACTCGTCGCGCTGACAGGTTTTCCGATCACGACAACGCTGATGGGGCTCGGCTCTTATCCGGCTTCCGGCGAGAATTGGCTCGGCATGCTCGGCATGCACGGCACTTATGAAGCCAACATGGTGATGCACGGTTGCGACGTGATGGTGAACATCGGCGCACGGTTTGACGACCGCATCACCGGCCGGCTCAACGCCTTCTCGCCGCATTCCAAGAAGATTCACATCGACATTGACCCGTCGCAGATCAACAAGGTCGTCCACGTTGACATTCCGGTGCTCGGCGATATCGCCAAAGTGCTGAAGGTTTTGATCGCCGAGATCAAGGCGTCGAAAAAGCAGTCCGACAAGTTGGCGCTGAAGGATTGGTGGGCGCAGATTGCCAAATGGCGGGCGCGCAATTCACTCGCCTATCCGGTGAACCGCGATGTGATCATGCCGCAATATGCCATTGAGCGGCTGTACGAAAAGACCAAGCATCTCGACACATACATCACCACCGAAGTCGGCCAGCACCAGATGTGGGCGGCGCAGTTTTATCACTTTGAACAGCCGAACCGGTGGATGACGTCGGGCGGGCTTGGCACCATGGGCTATGGTTTTCCGGCGGCCATCGGCGTGCAGACGGCGCACCGGGATTCACTGGTCATTGACATTGCCGGCGATGCGTCAATCCAGATGTGCATTCAGGAAATGTCATGCGCGGTGCAGCACAATCTGCCGGTCAAGATATTCATCCTGAACAATCAGTATATGGGCATGGTGCGCCAATGGCAGCAATTGCTGCATGGCAATCGTTTGTCCAACTCCTACACCGAGGCGATGCCGGATTTCGTCATGCTAGCCAAAGCCTATGGCGGCCATGGCATCCGGGTCGATAGACCCGCCGACCTTGACGATGCCATCGATGAGATGATCGACGTCAATCTGCCCGTCATCTTCGATTGCCGCGTCGCCGCGCTTGCCAACTGCTTCCCGATGATCCCGTCCGGCAAGGCGCACAATGAAATGCTGTTGCCCGACGAGGCGACGGATGAAGCGGTGGCGAATGCCATCGATGCTTCAGGAAAGGGGCTGGTTTGAATTGGCCCCAGCTTCCAAACCCATGTGCAAGGAACAATCATGAACGCCGCAAAACAACCGTCCGGTTCCGCCTATTTCATAGTCAAGGAACGCGAGCTGCCGGAGAGCCACACGCTCTCGGTCTTGGTCGACAATGAGCCCGGTGTGCTCGCCCGCGTGATCGGCCTGTTCTCCGGGCGCGGGTACAACATCGACTCGTTGACTGTCTCGGAAACCGAGCATGAAAGCCATCTGTCGCGCATCACCATCGTGACGCGTGGAACGCCGCATATTCTTGACCAGATCAAGAACCAGCTTGAGCGCATTGTGCCGGTGCACGGCGTGACTGATCTCACCGTCGTCGCGCGTTTGCAGGGCGGCGACAAGCCGATCGAGCGCGAGCTGGCGCTGATCAAGGTGGCTGGTTCGGGTGAAAGCCGTGTCGAGGCATTGCGCCTCGCCGAAGCGTTTACTGCCAAGGTGATCGACGCGACAGTCGGGCATTTCATTTTCGAGATCACCGGCAAGCCGACCAAGGTTGACCAGTTCATCCAGATCATGGCGCCGCTCGGCCTCATTGAAGTGTGCCGCACCGGCGTTGCCGCCATGAACCGCGGGCCGGAAGGCATGGCAACGGATGCACCCGATCTGTAAGGTTTGCTTGTCCGCGCCATGGCAATGATATACATTGGATATCCGTGAAGTTCAGGTGAAGCCGATGACAAAAGTTGCCGTGTCGAAGTGGGGGAATAGTTCAGCGATCCGTTTGCCGAAGGCGGTGCTGGATGCCCTCAATGTGAAAGCAGGCGAAGAGATCAATTTGTCCGTTGTCGGCAGTGTTGTGACGTTGACGGCAAATCGTTCCCCCAAAATTCCAAGCCTGGAATGGATCGTTGCGGAGATGAAGCGTCTGGGCCCCGAGAACGAGCCAGAAACGGTGGATTGGGGACCTGATGTCGGCTCTGAACGTTTCTACGACCATGAATGAAATACCCCGGCCGCGAACCGGCGACATACTGTTGATCAACTTCAATCCAACCCTTGGCAGTGAACAGGCAGGTATCCGTCCGGCAATTGTCGTCTCAACAAACGGCCTTCACGAAGCGTCCAAGCGAGCGTTCGTGTGCGCTATAACAGCAAACACGATAGAATGGCCGACGAAAGTGCGTTTACCAGATGGATTGAAAACCAAGGGCTATGTCCTGACAGATCAAATACGTTCAATCGACTACAGCCATCGGGTGATGCGCAAGATTGAAGGCGCGCCGTTCGATTTTGTTGAGATCGTCCGGGGCTTTGTGGGCCGCCTCATGGGGCTACATCTGCCGGATCAAGCAGACGAATGACCGCTGCCACCCTTCTCGCCCTGTTTGCCTTTGCCTTTGCCACTTCGGTGACGCCGGGGCCCAACAACATGATGCTGTTTGCCTCGGGTGTGAACTTCGGGTTCCGCCGCACCATTCCGCACATGGTTGGAATCAGTGTCGGGTTTTTCGTGCTCCTTCTTGGTGTCGGCTATGGTCTGGGTGCTGTGTTGGAAACGGTTCCGCTCCTCTATACGGCTATCAAATTTGCCGGTGGGATTTACCTTCTTTGGATTGCCTGGAAGCTTGCAAACACACATGAAATCGGCGATGTGAAAACCGGAGCAAAGCCGATGACCTTTCTCGGTGCAGCGGCGTTTCAGTGGGTCAATCCGAAAGCTTGGGTGATGGCCGTGACCGCCATGGCGACCTTCACAGATCCCGATGCGTTTCTTGTGTCAGTTTTTATTGTCGGTGCCGTGTTCGCCTTGGTCAATTTTCCAAGCGTTTCAGTCTGGGCGGGCTTTGGCTCTGCGTTGCGCGAATGGCTGTCCGTGCCGCCTCGGCTGAAGTGGTTTAACATTTCCATGGCGGTGCTGCTTGTCGTCAGCCTTTGGCCGATGCTGAATTAGCCGAGACAAAGCAATTGCGGCTTGTTTGTCAGTTCTCTGGTCCGACCATTGCGGTTGACCTGCAGCATCCACATATGAAGAAAGCAGTGTGAAAAGGTAATCGGCGCACTGCGCCGAAATCAAACGGGTAGCGAGGATATGAAATTGGACATCGAAATCGAAAGCAATGCTTCTGTCACCGCCAAGCCGATGCCGCAGAACATCTGGATGCACGGTTTGACGGTCTTGGTTCTGATGATTCTGGCCAATCTGGCACTCACCGTTCTGGCCGTTTGTGCGGTGGTCCAATTCTTCTGGATGTTGATTGCCAAGGAACGCAATGCACAGATCGTCGGGTTCGGCGAGGGGCTGGCGAAATGGCTCGGCACGGCAGCTGGTTTTGTCACCGGCAAGTCCGAAGACAAGCCGTTTCCGTGGACACAGTGGATCTCTTGAACTGGTAAATATTGCCCGTCGCCGCGAATCCTGCCACAGCGGCTCATGCAATTTTCTCCCCAACAAGATGAAGCTCTGAAAGCTGTTTCGCGCTGGCTGAAGGATGGGCGCAAGCCTTTGTTCCGGCTCTTCGGTTATGCCGGAACCGGCAAGACGACGCTGGCGCGGCATTTTGCCGAAGATGTCGGCGGCGAGGTGCAGTTTGCGGCGTTCACCGGCAAGGCGGCGCAGGTGCTGCGTTCCAAGGGTGCGGCTAATGCGCGGACTATTCACTCGCTGATCTACAGACCAAAGGGCGAGGAGGAAGTCTCCAACGAAACCACCGGCAAGACCTCGATGGCACCGACGTTTTCACTGAACCGGCAAAGCCCGATTGCCAAAGCCAAGCTGATCATCGTCGATGAATGCTCGATGGTGGATGAGCAGCTTGGCAAGGATCTGATGAGTTTCGGAACGCCGATACTCGTGCTCGGCGATCCCGGCCAACTGCCGCCAATTTCGGGCGGTGGCTATTTTACGGACCATGAGCCTGATCATTTGCTGACAGAAATCCACCGGCAAGCGCGTGACAATCCGATCATCCGGCTGGCGATGGACGTGCGCGAAGGCCGCGAATTCATGATTGGCGATTACGGGACCACGCAAGTCATCTCGAAGTCGGATGTCTCGCAGGAACTGGTTCTTGATGCGGATCAGGTTCTTGTCGGCACCAACCGCACGCGGCGGCGTTACAATCAACGGCTTCGTGAACTCAAGGGTTTCACCGCCGATATTCCGCAAGCCGGCGACAAGCTGGTGTGTCTCAGGAACGATCCCGGTAAAGGCCTTCTGAATGGCTCGCTGTGGAAGGTCATGACGTCATCCAAGGAAACCGTGAAGCCGGGGATAAACCTGTTGATTGCTCCAGAAGATGACGAGCCGGGGCGCAGTGTTGCCAAGATCAAACTGCTCAAACAGCAGTTTGAAGACCCGGATACGGAAATCCCGTGGCAGACCAAGAAGCGCTATGACGACTTTGACTTCGGCTACGCGCTGACCGTGCACAAGGCGCAAGGCTCGCAATGGAACAATGTTGTGCTGTTTGACGAAAGCTATGCGTTCAAGGACATGCGCCAAAGGTGGCTGTATACTGCCGTGACGCGGGCGGCGGAGCGGTTGACGGTTGTGCGGTGATTGCGTTGGCTGCGCCGTTCGAGTTACTGCAAGTTTGACGCAATTGTTAGACATTTACCGGAGCGGCATAGAGTCCGGGAACCATTTGGGCGGAAATCCTGAGGATTACCGGCCAAACGGGAAGTGTTAACAGGTTGCGTTAACGCTGCTGTGCCAAGGTCAGATTTTGCAACAAGGTCTGGCGTCCATGAAAAGTGCATTGTCTGTCTTCACGCTGCTTGCCAGCACAACCGTTTGCAATGCCGGGCCGATGATTGCCGGGTTTGAATTGCCGCAGAATATCAGCGGTGGCTATGTCATCGGTGCGGGCTTTGGCCTTGCGGGGTTTTTGACACTGGCTGTGTTTCTCTTCATCAGCAGCTCGCAAAAGCGCAAGACGCAAAAAGTGCAGCTTGCGTATGACACCCAGCTGGAAGCCTTCCGCCAGTCAATCCGCAAGTCTGGCTCAAACCGGGCTAAGAAGGACGCGGGCTTCTGTCTGATCACAAAAGCTGATCGTAACCATCATATATTGGGCATTGAAGTGACTGATGTGTTGTGGAAAGAAACACACCTTCAGTGAGACCGCCATGCCCGCAAAACTTTCCGTCAACATCAATGCCATCGCCTACCTTCGCAACAGGCGCGATCTGCCTTGGCCGGATTTGGTCAATCTGGGGCGCATTGCGTTGAAGGCTGGCGCGCACGGGTTGACTGTCCATCCGCGTCCCGACGAGCGGCACATCCGCTTTTCTGATCTGGCACCGATCCGCGCATTGATCGACGACGAGTTTCCGCATGCCGAGTTCAACATCGAGGGCTACCCGACCGATGATTTCCTTGCGTTGTGTGAACGCCATCAGCCGGAGCAGGTGACCCTTGTGCCGGATGATCCTTCGCAGCCGACTTCGGACCATGGCTGGGATTTTACCGGTCAAGGCAATTTCCTGCGCGATGTTGTGCAGCGGCTGAAGCGTGGGCACATGCGGGTGTCGCTATTTGCAGATCCTGACGCCAACACTGCTGCAATTGCCGCAGCGAAGGCGACGGGAGCGGACCGCATTGAACTTTATACCGGGCCTTATGGCTCTTGCCACAGTGATTCAATCGAAGCCGCCAAGGCGCTGGAAAACCTGGCAATTACAGCGCAACTTGCTAACAGCGCCGGACTTGCCGTCAATGCCGGCCATGATCTGACGGTCGCCAATCTGCCTGCGCTGTACAAAGCGATCCCTGACCTCAAAGAGGTTTCTATTGGCCACGGGCTGACGTGCGATGCGCTCGAGTTTGGCATGGCCGGGACCGTGCTGCGACATCTTCGGGCGCTTGGCGTTGCGGGCTAATGCTGCGTCGAGATGCCTTGGTGCACCGATTGTTCAACTGTCTATGATTTTCTCCCGGTAGCATGCCGGAGGCGGGTTTGAAGATATTGGACATTGCCATTGTCGGTGCCGGACCTGCGGGGTTGGCGACGGCACTTTATCTCAAACGCCAAGGACATCGGCCTGTCATACTTGAGCGATTTGAATCGCTTGCGCCAGTCGGCTCAGGGCTGATGTTGCAACCGACCGGTTTGACTGTGCTGCATGATCTCAGGTTGTTGCCCGAAATCATGGCGCTTGGACATTCGATCCACCGGTTGATCGGCACGGACGCAAGGACCAAACGGCCCGTGCTGGATGTGCGCTACAACGCGTTGCCTCGCGGGCGGTTTGGGCTGGCGGTCAACCGGGCGGCGCTGTTTCATGTTCTGCACGCTGCTGTCAGCAAAAGCGGGATCGAACTGCATACCGGTGCAGCTGTTGCGACAGTGGTAGCGGGCAGCGGGAATGTTCATGTGTTGGGCAGCAACGGCATGGCGCTCGGCACTTTTGATCTGGTTGTTGACACATCCGGCGCGCGGTCGAAACTGCGCCATCTGGCAAAGTATCCGTGTGAGCCCAAGCCGCTCAGCTATGGGGCCTTGTGGGCCATGCTGGATTGGGACGCGACTGGCTTTGAGTGTCATGCACTCACTCAACGTTACGACAAGGCGAGTGTGATGATTGGCGTTCTGCCGACCGGGCGGCTTGCGATTGGAGGACGTGAAAAGGCGGCGTTTTTCTGGAGCATTAAGCCTGCGGATTTTGCCACAGTGAAGGCGGCGGGATTATCGGCGTGGAAGGATCGCGTTTTGCGCTATTGGCCGGAATGTTCTGTGTATCTCAACCAGATCACCTCGTTCGACGATATGACGCTTGCACATTATGGCCACCACACGCTGCGTATTCCGGCGGGAGACCGGCTCGCATTTGTCGGCGACTGCGCCCATTCGACCAGTCCGCAATTGGGGCAGGGTGCGAACATGGCGCTGCTGGATGCGTGCGCATTGTCTCATGCATTGGCGACCAATGCTGATGTTGCGGATGCACTGGCTGCCTATGCAAAGTCGCGGCGGTCACATGTTCGGATCTTTCAGGCCTTGTCGGCGGCGTTCACTCCGTTTTACCAATCAGACTCCACTGCATTGGCGTTTGTGCGAGACCGGATGGTATCAACAGTGGCGCGCATTTCGCCTGCACCGCAAATATTGGCGTCGATGGTTTCAGGAACGCTGATTGACCCGTTTGTAGCACTCGGGCTTCGTGAGCATGACTGGACAAAGCGATGACTGCGTTGCGGCCTGCTGTGCTGATTGTCGGCGGGTCGGGCGCGTTTGGCGCGCATGTGTGCCGGCGGCTGGCGCGGCTGAAACTTTGGCGGATGGTGGTTGGCGGACGGCAGGTTGCGAATGCTGCCGCGTTGATTAGGGAATTGGCGGCGCTTGATCCGGGGTGCGCGCCAGAATTCGTCGTGATTGATCGCAACAAGCCAACTGCGGATCACATCCGGAAGCTCGGCGTTTCAGCGCTAGTTGATGCTGCGGGGCCGTTTCAGCACAGTTCCCATGCGCTCGTCGAAGCGGCAATTGCGACCGGTGTTCACTATATTGACCTCTGCGATGCCCGCGCGTTTGCCAAGGGAATTGGCGCATTCGACAGCGCTGCAAAGCTGGCTGGAGTCGCCGTGCTGACCGGGGCAAGTTCTACGCCCGCTATCTCCAACGCGCTGCTTCGCGACCTCGTTGAAGGATGGCAAAGCATTGACCGGATCAGCGTTGCGATTTTGCCGGGGAACAAAGCGCCGCGCGGCCGGTCTGTGATGGAGGCGATCCTTTCTTGGGTCGGCGAGCCTGTGCGGGTTTTCGACGAAGGGCGCTGGCAGGAAAAGCTGGGCTGGAGCGGGTCGCGCAAAGTGTCTCTTGGTACATTGGGCTGGCGAAACGCCGCTCTGGCCGAAACGCCGGACCTTGATATCATGGTTGAGGATTTCACGCCCCGGATATCCGCGCGGTTTCATGCCGGGCTTGAACTTGGCGTCATGCATCATGGGTTGCGGCTTGCCGGCTTGTTGAGGAGCTGGCGTTTATTGCCAAGGTTGGACTGGTTGATAGATTGGTTCCATCTATTTGCGCAGCCACTTGCACGCTTTGGTACGGACGCGGGCGGCATGGTTGTCGAGGCAGAGGGCATTGATGCGCAGGGACATTCCGTTCGCGGCACGGCAAGACTCGTCGCGCGAGACGGACACGGCCCGATGATTCCGGCGCTGGCTTCTGTTGCGCTCCTGAAGCAGATTGCGGATGGCAGCCTATCCTTTCGCGGCGCGGATCATGCCGGCCGCCATGTGGAGACTTCGGAAATAATGGCGTTGGTTGCTGACCTTTCGATAAAACTGGAGAGCGAGTTGCAGATGCGCCGAGCCGCGCTGTTCCGCATTGTGCTGGGCGATTTGGAGTTTGATCAAATGCCAACGGCAACAAAATCTGTGCATCGCGGCGCTCCGGCAGTTTTGATCGCCGGTCTTGCCGACATTGAACCGGCTGACACGATTGGCGGCAGAATGATCTCGGCTCTGTTTCGCTTTCCCCGGCCCGGGCGACAGGTTCCGCTTGAAGTGCTTATCGAGCAAACTGACAAGAGCGAGCGCTGGGTGCGGCGCTATCCGGGGCGCGAGATGGTTTCGGTGATGGGCAGTCCGGATGCGAATGGCAATACTCTGGAGGAGACTTTCGGCATCTTTTCGTTCTGCATGAAAATTTCTGCGCGGCGTGACGGGCTTGATATGCAAATGATTTCGGCGCGGGCGGGGCCAGTTCCGCTGCCAGGTTATCTTGTGCCGGAAGTAACCGCAACGGAACGTGTGGACAAGTTGGGGCGGCACATGTTTGATGTTTCGATAAGCCTGCCGATAATTGGCCGGATCGTGCGCTACAGCGGTTGGCTGGCTGAAGCGTAGTGTTTTGCAAAGCGCGGGTCGACGTTTGCCTTTGATGAGTCACCGCCTGCCCACGCCAGAACTTTTCTGTCCATGACCCGATACCAGAGCGGCGGGATATGGGCGAGGAAGTAACAGCCCGGATAGCCGCTCGGCAGACGCGGCAGTTCGTTGAAGTTGCGCAGGGACTGGTAGGGACGAAGTGGATTTGCATGGTGGTCGGAATGGCGCTGCAAATGAAACAGCATCAGGTTTGACGCGATATGGTTGGTGTTCCATGAGTGGTTGGGCTGGCAGGGTTCATAGCGGCCGGAGGCAAGTTTCTGACGCAGCAGTCCGTAATGCTCGACGTAATTGGCAAGCGTCAACTGTATCCAGCCGACAAAATGGTGCACAAGCAAAAATGGCAAAACAATCCAGCCGAGCCACGCGATCACGATGATCGCGATGGCCAATGTGATGGCATAGCCCTGCAACAAGTCATTGCGCCAAACCCAAAAGCTGAGACCTTTCTTTGCCAGACGTTCGCGTTCCATGGCCCAGCCGCGAACGGCAGTGCCGGGCAGTTCGCGCAAGGCAAAGCGGTAAATGTTTTCACCCAGCCGCGCCGAAGCTGGATCTTCCGGAGTGGCGACCATCGTGTGGTGGCCCCGATTGTGCTCGATGCAAAAATGACCATAGCCAGTCAGGGCACAGATAAACTTGGCACCCAATTGATCAACGCGGTTTGGCTTGTGGCCCAGCTCATGGCCGACAGTCAGTCCACTGCCGGACGCGACGCCTGCACCGATTGTCAAAGCCAGATTTGCCCACATTGGCAAACCAAGAGTAGCCACCGCCCAGAAGCAGGCAATGAAGCTCAGATAAAAAACCGGGATCGATACGAACAACAACACGCGATAATATTGGTCTTGCGATAGTGTTTCGATCACCGCTTCCGGTGGATTGTTTTCATCCTCGCCGATCAGCCAATCGAGTATCGGAACCAAAACAAAATAGGTGATGATTGGCAAGAACGCCCACCAAGGCGAAGCGCCGTAGGCCAGTAGGAAGACAGCGAGCGCCGGCACCGCCGGAGAGATTACGGAGAGCAGCCAAAGCCAGCGCTTCCTGTCGCGGAATTCAATTCGGTCGCCATTGGCGGTTTGTGAAATCAGGATCATGGGCTCTCTCGATGCGCTTGTTTAAGACTGTTCTTTTCTCACGCGACGGTCAAGCAGCACTCTGTCGCCATTCTGACATTGAAAAGGCCGATAACAATCGCCAAATCTATATTGTCGGCTATTCGAGCGACCGCCTCCACTCATTCAACAGGACTTCACCGCATTGCAAGCCGACCCGATCTTGCCATCCCGCCGCCTCGAACGCATTGCTTCCATACTCAAGGCAGGACGCAGTCATGCTGTTGGCGATATTGTGGACCGGTTCGGCCAGTCCGGGTTCGGTTTTGTAATCCTGCTGTTGGCGCTGCCGGCGCTGATCCCGATACCCGGCCCGATCGGGATGGTGTTTGGATCGTGTCTTGCGTTGGTGTCTTTTCAGGTGCTGGCTGGCGCTGAAAGGCTCTGGTTGCCTGAGCTCCTGCGCAACAAACAAATTGACGGCGGCAAACTGAAAAGCGGCATTGGCCACGCAGCGGATTGGCTGCGCTGGACCGAGCGGTGGATTGTGCCGCGTCGCGGGCCTTCGTGGGTGATTGAACATCTGCGCCCGGTCGTTGGGTTGCCTGTGTTGATGCTGGCGTTGATCGTGGCAATTCCGATTCCGCTGGGCAACTTAGTTCCATGCCTCGCGCTGATGCTGCTGGCGCTTGGCCTGATTGCGGAAGACGGGCTGGCGCTTGCCGGCGGGTTGGCACTCGGGCTTATTGCGGTGCTGTGGACGGTGTTCCTGTTTGTCGCAGGATCAAACCTTGCAGGGTCCGCCCTGTCGATGACCGGCCTCTTTTGATGGCGCGCAAGACCGCATTGCTCATCGCCAATCCCAACAGCCGGAATGGCGCGCAGCCGTTGGATGCGGCACTCGCAGTGTTGAAGAACGCCGGTATCGCCGTCAGGCGTCTGACACCTGACGGGGCAAGTGACATCACGCCCGCCATTTTGCGCGAAGCGAAGGCTGCTTCGATGGTGATCGTCGCGGGCGGCGATGGCACGGTCAACGCTGCAGCGCGGGCGGTCGTTGAAACGGACCTCACGCTCGGCATTTTGCCAATGGGAACAGCCAACGATCTGGCGCGCACCTTGGACATTCCGTTTACTTTGGAAGGTGCGGCGCAAGTGATCGCCGCTGGCAAGGCTAGGCAGATTGATGCTGGAGTGGTCAACGGGCATCATTTCTTCAACGTCGCCTCAATCGGACTGGCATCCGACATTGCGCAAAACCTCACCCGCGAGAACAAGCGTCGTCTCGGGAGGTTTTCCTATCCGGTCGCCGCATTGCGGGCGTTGTCGTCGGCAGGGTCATTTCACGCCGAGATCATCAACAAGGATCAACATCTGCACGTGCGCACGCTGCAGATCGCAGTTGGCAACGGGCGGTTTTATGGTGGCGGCAATGCTGTCGAGCGGGATGCTGCTGTTGATGATGGCTATCTTGACCTTTACTCGTTGGAGTTTTCCACAGTCTGGAAAATGGCATTGATGCTCAAATCATTCCGGTCCGGCCACCACGGGCTGTGGGACGAGGTGCGCACTCACAAATGCACGAAATTCGAAATCCGCACCTCGCGGCCCAAGCACGTGAATGTTGACGGCGAGATTGTGACCAAGACACCGGCGGTGTTTGAAGTGCTGCCGAAGGCGGTCAAGGTTTTTGCGCCTTCTGGCGTCCAGATGTGATCTTTCAGCATCTTATCCCCTTGTATGAGCAAGCACGCAGTTTTGCTTCAAATCTTTTGAGACTGTCGTATGTTTTCTGCGCTCTGTGATGGAGCGAAGAAGTCCGGTCCCGCATGGCCTTGCGGGGCCGGACAAACAGGGTGTCGGATCGATTGTT
>JANPEK010000294.1:0-1922 GCA_031422915.1 Phyllobacteriaceae bacterium
GCCGACACCTCTCCCCGCAAGCGGGGCGAGGTTAAAGCCGCAGCATCTGATTTAACCTCGCCCCTTTGGGGAGAGGTGTCGGCGAAGCCGACGGAGAGGGGGCTGCTGCCAGAGCCGACGGAGAGGGGACTGCCGCCGCGATCGACACCATGCAACATTGCAAACATCACCGCCACAATGCCGCGGAGCGCTTCGGTGTTGCGGGTTATTGCGAGCGGCCAGTCCAAGGTTTCATCGTCTCCATGTTCGAACAAAACATGAACACACTATTTGTAAAAGATCAAATGGTATTTTTTGTCGATGTGCAAATTAATCGGGAGAGTTGCCTTTTTGCGCAATCGGCATTCATATTCACGCAGGCAGGTGGCAGCATATGGGCTTGGGCGGCGGGACGAAGGGGCAGCGCTTGAATGGGCAGCGCTTGGACGGATTAGACGGGCTGCGCGGCTTTGCGGCGCTGGTTGTTGTTCCCTATCACACCATCACAGGAATGAGGCCGGACACGATTCCCTTTCTGGTCGGAACGCCGCTGTTCAGGATGGAGGCTTCCGACCCCTGGATAACGAAGCTGTGGCTGACGATCTTCAATGGCGAAAGTGCTGTGCTGTTGTTTTTCATTCTCAGCGGCTTTGTGCTGACGCGCTCACTTGTAGATGACTTCCGGCATTATCCCGTGGTGACCGCCACGATGGCCTTCGTGGTACGACGTCTGTTGCGGATATTTCCTTCGCTGCTTGCCTGTCTGATCGCGATCTATGCGCTCAGCAACGCCGCGCATGCGTTGATCCCGGCGGCAGACATATCATTCTCCGGTGCCCAACTGCTGGCCAATGCGGCCCTGATTGATTTTCCGCTGAACGGCGCAACGTGGACGCTTCAAGTCGAGATGCTGGCGATACCGGTCATGGTGGTTGCCGGATTGTTGACCGGACGATGGGGAGTCGCAGGAGCCGTTGCCGCGCTGATCGCCGCGTTTGTTGTGATGCGCAGCGGACAGTTGAATTTCGGATTTCTGTTTCTCGTAATCTTCCAGTTTTACTTTGTTGCGGGTGCGCTTGCCTGGGCATTGTCTGCCAGACAATCAGAAAATACGCGAAGCTTTGTGCCGTGGTGGGCAATTCTTGCCGCGTTCATGTTTGTCAACCAGCTCGCGATAAGCCCTACACTGGCATTTTATCTGCGGGCCGGATTGGCCGGCTGGCTGGTGGCGGTGCTTGCAACATCGCCCTCGCGGGTGCTTCAACATCGCGCATCTGTGTTCCTCGGCAAGATCAGCTACAGCTTTTACCTGTGGAACGTGCTGTTCATGAATCTGCTGTTTAGCTTCCGCGACGACTTTCCGCCGTGGATGGCCCAGCATCAGGCACTGTCAGGATTGTTGTTGGCGATACCAATTGTCATTGCAACGATCCCGCTTGCCAACTTTGTCTACAAGCATGTGGAACGCCCCGGCATGGCGCTGGGAAAGAAATGGTCTGACCGCATTCTTGCCCAAAGCATTGCCTCACGCGCCAATGAAGACGTTGAGATGACGCCGCGAAGTCCGCAGTGATTGATCCCTGAGTGCAACTTATGCCGGCAGTCGCCGGAATTCGCGGAACGAGATCAGTCTGCGGCCCTCTTCATCCCACAGCACCAGCGGGACGCTTTTCAGGCTTTCCCAGACCGTGAGCTTGATGCCAACCCGCTGCAACTCGACGCTGGACTCAAGGCATTCCTGCAGCCGGTAATTCGGGATGCCGGAGCAGAGATGATGAATGTGATGAATGCCGATGTTGCCGGTTATCCATTGCAGCGCGGGCGGCAGCACATAGTGCGACGAGCCCATCAGCGCCGTGACGTGGAAATCCCACTCCTCGCCCTTGTCCCAGACGCCGCTTTCAAACTGGTGCTGCACATAAAACAGCCAGCCGCCGGTCCAT
>JANPEK010000295.1:0-12014 GCA_031422915.1 Phyllobacteriaceae bacterium
CAGAAGATCAGCGCCACCGGAACCGCCGCCTGTTCGCCAAATGCCATCAGCGCCAGCCCAGGCCCCATATAGCCGATATTGCCGTAAGCGCTGGCAAATCCCTGGATCATCGCTTCCGGCAACGTGTGCCGCGCCACAAGCCTAACGGCCAGCAGTACAGACATGAACAGCAGAAACGTCGAGCCGGTCGCACCCAGCACAAAATGCCACTCGCGGAACTGTTCCACCGGCGTCTTCGACATCAGCTTGAAAAACAGCGCCGGCAGCGCGACATAGATGATGAAAACATTCATCCAGCCCAGCGCCGACACGTCGAACTTCGCCCGCCGCCCCAATATGTAGCCAATCAGGATCAGCCCGAAGAACGGCGTGACGAGGCCGGCAACCTCAAGCATGGGCGCTTTTCAAGCAAACTGCCTGCAACAGGCAAACGCCACCGTTGTTATTCTCGCAAAAATGCACCAGATAGGATTCCATGAGCAAGCAAAGATCAGCTAACTACAGGATCGGACAAGTCGTGCGCCACCGGATTTTTCCGTTTCGCGGACTTATCTTTGATGTCGATCCGGAATTTGCCAACACCGAGGAATGGTATCAGTCCATCCCCGCCGAAGTGCGCCCCCGCAAGGACCAGCCGTTCTACCATCTCTTCGCCGAAAACGACTCAACCGAGTATGTCGCCTACGTCTCGGAACAAAATCTGGTGCCGGACGACACCGACGAGCCCCTGCGCCATCCGCGCATCCCGGAATTGTTCGAGAAAACAGCTACCGGCCTCTACAACCCGCGCCCGAAATCCAGATCGTTGAACTGAATTCAAGAACAAAAAATGGCGGGACACTGTCCCGCCTGCGTTTTTGCGATACTAAGCTCGTTCAGAGCGTGGCTCCAAATTCAGTTTGGTCAAGTCAAATGGAGTGATTTTCGAGAAGCATGGGGTCCCCGCCAGTCCCTTGGGACTTTCGGGCGGGGCAAGGTTTGGCGGAGCGTACTTATGGGGTCCCCGCCAGCGGCTTGCCGCTTAAGGGCGGGGCAGACATCGGGGTCACCGCCAGCGGCTTGCCGCTTAAAGGCGGGGCAGAAATGTGTATGTGAGCACCGGAAGCGCAGAAAATTGCTCCAGTGGGCCACCAAAGTGGATTTTCAGCCGCCGCTCGCAGCCTTGGCCTTGTCCTGCTCTTCCTTGAGCTTCTTCTCGAAATCAGCCTTGCGCTTGGTCATTTCGTCTTGCAGCTTCTTGTTCTGCGCTTCAAGGTCCGACTGCTTCATGCCCGGGCCGTCATAGGCCGCGCCGAAACCGGTCAACGAAATCTTCAGCGGGTTCGGCTTGTTCTGGAAGTTGACCGAGGTCAGCGTCAGGTCGGCACCCTTCTTCAGCGCGGCAACCAATTCATTGCTGAGCGTCGATTCCGCGATGCAGCGGTCCGGGAAACAGATCGCATACTCAACCTTGGTCGGCTTGTTCTGGCCGATCTGCATGCCAATGCCCGCCGCGATCAGGCGTCCGGTTGGCACCGAAATCTGCATGATTTTCCGGGTGATTTTGCCCTTGACCTCGATCAGGCTGACCGCAGTCAGCAACTGGCCGGAATCGGCTGTCACAATGTTCTGGACATTGCAGATGTCATTGTCTTCCTGCTTTGCGCAAACTTTGAACCAGCCTTGCGGCGCAGCCCCGGCGTCCTGCGCCAGTGCAGGTGCACCCGTCAGCGCAACGACGGCAAAAGCAGCGCCCGCAAACATCCCGGTCATGCTCATCGTGGTGTTCGACATCAATTCAATTTCCTCTTTCCAAGAAAAGCAGCGGCAAAGTTCGCCCCGCCTTTAAAAAACTCACGCGCTTCCGTGTTGGCCAAATAAGGCAACAGGAAGGCCCGTCAAACGCTGAAGGCCTGTTACACCGCTATGCCAATCGAATCCAGCGTCTTTTGCGAGCGCAAAGCATTGAAGTGCCACAAAATATCCCGCCATTCCGCGTCAATCCGCAAGCGAATATGTGCCTGTTTCAGACTGCACGGCAATGATAGTCTGACACAAAAGCCTCCGAATCGTGCCAAACCTTGGGCAAATTCAGGCTGACTTGCTGCCATGGCCGGAGAAAATTGATGAACTGGTTCCCAAGGTCTGCCGCAGCGGCGTTGACACTGCTCTGTGCCAACATGGCGCATGCAGAACCCAAACACGGCATTGCCATCATCGGCGAACCCGTCCTTCCCGCAGGATTTGCCCACCTTCCCTACGCCAACCCTGATGCGCCAAAGGGCGGCAACATGGGATATGGCGTCGCCGGTACATTCGACAATCTCAACCCCTTCATCCTCAAAAGCATGCGCACGACGGCGCGCGGCGTCATCGATACCGCGTTCGGCAATCTGGTGTTTGAATCGCTGATGCAGCGCTCCGCAGATGAACCGTTCACGCTTTACGGCCTGCTGGCCGAGTCCATCGACACGGACGAGGGCCGCACATGGGCCGAATTCCAGCTCAACCCCAACGCCAAATGGTCAGATGGACAGCCGGTCACACCTGAAGATGTCATCTTCACCTACGAGACGTTCACGGCCAAGGGCCGCTCTCCCTACTCCAAGCGCATGGACAAGATTGCGAAGATCGAGAAGACCGGCGAGCGCGGCGTGAAGTTCACGTTCAACGAAAATGCCGATCGCGAGTTCCCGCTCATCGTCGCGCTCACCCCCATCATCCCCAAACACGCCACGAGTGCCACCTTCGACCAACCCTCGCTCGAAATCCCGATCGGTTCAGGACCGTACCTGCTTGACAAGGTCGATCCCGGCACCCGCACAACCTTCAAGCGGAACCCTGACTATTGGGGCAAAGACTTGCCCGTCAAACGCGGGTTGGACAATTTCGATACGATTTCCATCGACTATTTCAAGGACCCCACCGCGCAGTTCGAGGCCTTCAGCAAGGGCCTGTTCGACGTCTATCCGGAAGGTGACCCTGCCAAATGGGCCAAGAACTATGATTTTCCTGCCGTCAAGGATGGCAAGGTCATCAAGGACGTCTTCGTCGCCGGCACACCGGCCAACATGTTTGCGTTCGTGTTCAACACCCGCCGCCCGGCGTTCACCGATCGCAAGGTGCGCACAGCGCTGGCCATGCTTTATGATTTCGAGTGGACCAACAAGAACCTGTTTGAAGGCGCTTATTCCCGCACCGGTTCCTTCTGGCAAAACTCGGAACTTTCTGCGCTCGGCGTTCCGACGTCAGCTGGCGAAAAAGCACTGCTCCAGCCCTACGCGGACAAGCTGTTGCCTCAAGTGATGGATGGCACCTGGACACCGGCGAAAACCGACGGATCAGGGCGCGACCGCGCAAAGATGTTGAACGCTGTCAATCTGCTGAAAGAGGCCGGTTACAGCCTGTCGGGCCAGAAAATGATCGGCACTGACGGCAAGCCCCTGGCATTTGAAATCCTCTGCGCAAACGGCACGGAAGAAAAGCTTGCCCTCGTCTACCAACGCACGCTCGCCAAGGTCGGCATTGATGCCCAAGTGCGCACCGTCGATGACGCGCAATACCAGCAGCGCCGACAGGTCTGGGATTACGACATGATCCTCGCCACCTATGCCGCCTCCCTCTCCCCCGGCATAGAGCAAATCAGCCGCTGGGGCTCGTCCTCACGCGATGGCGAAGGCACATTCAACTACGCTGGTGTATCCGAGCCCGGCATTGACGCGATGATCGAGGCGATGGGCAAAGCCAAAACCCGTCCCGAAGTCGTGGATGCTGTGCGCGCCCTCGACCGCTTGCTGATTTCCGGCCAATATGTCGTCCCGCTGCACCATCTCAAGGAACAGTGGCTGGCCCGCTGGTCCCGTGTTGAACATCCACAAAGCACCGCGCTGTTCGGATACCAGTTGCCGACATGGTGGGCCAAGCCATAACTTCAATCCAAGGCTGAGACGGACAATGAAAAAGACAATCAAAATCAATATCGTGTCGGATGTTGTGTGCCCGTGGTGCTATCTTGGAAAAGCGCGGCTGGAACGTGCGCTGGCGGCGATGAAAGATGTAACCGCCGAGATCAACTGGCGCCCTTATCAGCTTGACCCGACCATTCCGCGCGGCGGCGTTGACCGCAAAAAATACATGGAAGCCAAGTTCGGCACCGGCCCGCGCCTTGGCGAAATCCACAAGCAACTCGAAGGCTTTGGCCGCGAAGTCGGCATCCGCTTCAATTTTGATGCAATAGAAGTCGCGCCAAACACCATGGACGCGCATCGCCTTATCCGCTGGGCCGCGCAAGCAGGCGCAGGCATGCAGGGCAAAGTGGTGGACCGCCTGTTCAAACTCTACTTCACCGAAGGCGCAGACATCGGCAATCATACCGTGCTCACCAAAGCCGGTGCCGACAGCGGCATGGATCGGGCGATACTTGAAGCCCTGCTCCCCACCGACGCCGAAGAAGCCGGCGTCATCGGCGAAATAGCCACCGCCAAAAAAGCCGGCATCTCCGGCGTGCCCTGTTACATAATAAACCAAAAATACGCCGTCTCCGGCGCACAAACCCCGGACATCCTGATCGAAGCCATGCGAAGCGCGATGCAGGAAATACACACTGCGTAACCGGTCTGGGCAGCAGTCCCTTCTTCACTTTATCAGAGCAAGTCCAAATCAGCCAGCGCGGCTTTAACCTCGCCCCTTTGGGGGTCCGAAGGACGGGCGAGACCCGTGGCTCGCCCCGGTATGGTGTCGGCGTAGCCAACGGAGAGGGGACTGCCGCCAAAGCGAGGATTGGGCACAATTGCCTTCAGATCCCCAAAATCCGCGCCGCAACGCCCTCAAGCCACAGACCGCCCCGGCACAGGCTCATTCGTCACGGTCTCAACCGGCGTCACCAAAATCAAATCATCATAGCCGCCAGCAATAAGCTCGGTCATCGCCGAAAGCGCGGCCTTGTGCTCCGGGTTAATGATGCTGACCAGTAGGCTTGAACCTGGCACAACAAGCCGCTTGATGCCCGCAACTGTCGACGGGCCGCATTCGACAAGCACCATGTCGTAGGCCGAAACCAGCGCGTTGATGACCATCGGCAACCGCTCGACCGCTTTCGCCGCCTTGGCCGCGTCCGCCGTGCCAGTCGGGATGACGTGAGCTTCGGAATAGACGTCATTGTGAATGACGCCGCTGAATGTCGCGCCGCCTGCCAGCAGGTTGGTGATGCCCGGCAGCGCCAGACCATCGGTCATCGGGCGTGCGGCGGCTGAGTTTGCTGTCAGATCCAGCAGCACGACTTTCAGCCCCTGATCGGCCAGTTCCCGCACCAGAAGCACGGAAGACGCCGAAGCTTCGTCGCCTTCCGGCGAGACAATCACCGCGCAGGTATGGCCTTCATTGACCAGCCTTGACGCCACAGATGCGATGGTCAATTCATCATCAATGTCCGGTTCCGGCGGCTCCGGCGACACCGGTTCCACGATGGCAGCCACAGTCTGCGGCACAGCTGCCGCCGGTTCATCATTGGCCGCCATGTGCGGCGCAGGTTCCAAAACCGGCGCTGCCGCAACCTGGCGGAACGCGCGGCCCGAAAACAATTCACGCAACAGCTTGAGCACCGACAGGATGATCAGCGAGCCTACGAATGCCGCGCTGACGGTCGGGATGAACTTTGGGAAATAGGGCTCGGATGGCTTGGTCGCAGCGGCAAAGATGCGCGCGTCCGGCACCTGATATTTGCTGTCCTTGCGCGATGCCGCCTCGCGGTAGCGTGTCAGATAGGATTCCAGCAGATCGCGCTGCGCTGTCGCCTCGCGTTCCAGCGCCCGCAGGCCCACTTCCTCGTCGCCAACGCGCGAGGACTCAGCCTTCAAACCATTGAGGTTTGCCGCCAGTTCCTTCTCGCGCAGCCCGGCAGTCTTGGCTTCGGTCTCGAGGCTCTTGAGAACTTTGGATGCCTCGGAGCGGATTTGACCGTCAAGATCAGCCAGTTGCGAGCGCAGGCCCTTGATGCGCGGGTGGTTGTCGAGCAGCGTGATCGACAGATCGGCGATCTGGCTTTTCAACTGCACCTGCTGTTCGCGTAAGCGCTGTATGAGGCCCGATGAAAGGATTTCCGGCACGGTATCAATCGACGCGCCGCTTTCGATAAGCGCGCGGATCGACTGCGCCTTGGCTTCAGAATTGGCGCGCGCCGCCCGCACCCTTGTCATCTCTGTGGACAGCTCGGAAAGCTGCTGCGTGGCGAGAACAGCGTTGTTCTGGCCATCCAGTATGTCGTTCTGCGAGCGGTAGTCCGCAACCTTGCCTTCCGCGTCTTTCACCTTGGCCGACAGGTCCTTGATCACCGGCTCCAGCCAATCTGTCGCGCTTGTGTCAGTCTGCAGCTTCGCCGCTTGCTGGTTGGCAAGATAAGCGTTGGCAATCGCCTGCGGCACACTTGCGGCAAGCTCTGGATCCTTCGACGAGAACTCGACCACGATGACGCGTGAACTTTCCACGCGGTAAATCTTCAGCCGCTCGCGCATCTTGGCAATGATCGAATCATCCAGACCAAGCTCGGGCTTGCGGTTGAGAATGGTCATGATCCGGTCAGACAGCGATGCGTTCGCCGGATCGAATTCGGGCATGGTCGCAAGCTTGAGCTCTTTCGCGACTTTGCCCAGCACTTGGGACGAAGCCAAAAGCTCGACCTGGCTGGCAACACCCTCCGCATCCAGCACCGGGCGCGCCTCATCAACGAGGCCTGTGTCCGGTCGCGTGTAGACAGATTCGCCGGTTTCGATGAGAATGCGTGTCTCGGCGCGATATTTCGGCGAAACCATCAACACTGCGGCTGCCGCCAATCCGGTGATCACCAGCGAGGCAAACAATATCTTGAATTTGCTCCGCCACAGGCTGGCAAACAGGCTCGCGACATCGATGTCAAGATCGCCTTCCACACGGTTTGCACTGGCCATGACACACCACTCCACACTTACTTTGCGCGTCAAGGTAAATGCATATGGTAACCGCCGCGTTAAGAGTGCCCCCCGCTGTGCAGCTGCCTTGACGGGTATTTTGGCAAGAAACGGCGCGGTTTAACCGGCCATTAACCCTAACCAATCGATAACAGCAATAGAAAGCCGGGCTCTCCCGTCCGGCGTGACGCAATGAAGTTGGCTCAGATGAACCGCGTTACTGGCATCATCATTCTCGCAACAGGGTTGGCGCTGTCGGCCTGTTCCAGCTATCGGCCTGCGCCGCCCGCATTCCATCAGGCAATCAACAAGCCCTACGTTCTGGATGCCGGCGACCGTGTGCGCATCACCGTGTTCGATCAGGCCAACCTCACCAACACCTACGCCGTCGATCAGGGCGGCTACATCGCCTTCCCGCTGATCGGCTCGGTCGCCGCGCGCGGCCAGACCGCCAAGCAGCTTGAGGCACAGATCGCCGCGCAACTGCAACAAGGCTATCTCCGCTCGCCGGATGTCTCCGTCGAAATGGATCGTTACCGGCCGATCTTCGTCATGGGTGAAGTCGGTGCGGCCGGCCAATATTCCTACGTCCCCGGCCTCACCGTCCAAAAGGCAATTGCCGTTGCCGGCGGCTATTCCGTTCGCGGCTATCAGGACAATGCCGACATCACCCGAACCGTCAACGGCAAGGTGATGACCGGGCGTGTGCTGATTTCCGATCCGGTGCTGCCCGGCGATACGATCTATGTGCGCGAACGCCTGTTCTGATTGCGCATGAGCCCGGCACAGAAACCCTTGCGGATCGTCCATTGCTTCAGGTCACCGGTCGGCGGAATTTTCCGCCACGTCCGTGACCTCGTCGATGCGCAAATCGCAAACGGTCATCTTGTGGGGATCGTCTGTGACTCATCGACCGGCGGCGACTATGAAGCCACACTGTTTGACGCCATCCAGCCAAAACTGGCGCTTGGCCTGACACGCGTTGCCATGCAGCGCCATATCGGCCCCGGCGATCTCGCCGCCGCATGGCGCACCTACAAAGCCATTTCCAAATTGAACCCGGACGTGTTGCACGGACACGGCGCCAAAGGCGGCGTCTATTCGCGTGTGTTCGGGTCGCTGTTACGGGCATTCAGGTCTCGCGTAGCCCGTCTCTACTCACCGCATGGCGGCAGCCTGCATTACGACAACAACCTCTTGTCCGGGAAAATCTTCTTCCTCGCCGAGCGCGTGCTGGAGAAAATGACCGACCGGATCCTGTTTGTCGCCGATTATGAGCGAAAGACATTCATCGAAAAGATCGGCACCCCGCAGAGTGCCGTCATTGTCTACAACGGCTTGCGGCCCGGCGAGTTCGAGCCCGTAATTGCAGTCCCGAACGCCGCAGATTTCCTCTATATCGGCATGATGCGCGACCTCAAAGGCGCTGACCTGTTCATCGATGCGCTGGCGTCGGCATCCAATGCGACGGCCAAGGATCTTACCGCAATCATGGTCGGTGCCGGCGATGACCTTGCCAAATACAAAGATCAGGTCCAGCGTCTCGGCCTCGATGCCCGCGTCTCGTTCCACGATCCGATGCCCTCCCGCGAAGCGTTCGCCATGGCAAGGGCAATCGTTGTTCCGTCCCGCGCCGAAGCGATGCCCTACATCGTGCTCGAGGCCGTGGCAGCAGGCATGACCATGATCGCCACGCGCGTCGGCGGCATACCGGAAATACTCGGACTTCAGTCCGTCGCCCTTTGTGATGTCAGCGCTGAAGGCATTGCCGAAAAGATGATCATGCAAATCCGCGAACCGGAAGCGCTCGCCGCGGCCATGCCCTCGCATGATTTCCTCCGGCAAAAGTTCGGCGTCGATGTCATGGCAGCCAAGATCGAAGCGCAATACCGGGCGATCCTGGAGGCATGACATGCGCCTTCAAATCTTGTCGTCAAAACACCGCTTCTTAAACCATTGCCGCTACGCTGCGCGCACCATGCTTTCACTGGTGCCCCTATGAACGAAATCGACCCATCATTCCGCTTTAACGCAGAGGCTGTCAGGGGCCACGACGCGCCCGACGGCAAGCGCAAGGCGGAGCTGAATGCCATTGCCGAACAGGTGGCCCTGCAATATCGCGCCGATTCCATGTCGCCAATCATCGTCACCGGCATGCTGCGGCTGGTCGAGTTTTCCCTGCTCGTCCTTGCCGGCCTTGTCATCTACGTCGTCTATGTCGGCATCAACCGGGCGCTGATGTGGCAATATCCCGCCGTCATTCTCGGCGGCTCGGTGCTGATGGTCATCATTCTGGAGTTGGGCGATGCCTATCAGCTCGCCGCCCTTCGCCGCCCGTGGAGCCAGTTCGGGCGCATCCTGTTCTCATGGTCCGGCGTCTTCGCGGTCCTTGCGCTGGCAGGCTTTTTCCTCAAGGTCTCCGCTGAGTTTTCCCGCGTCTGGCTCGCCACATGGTTCGGCACCGGCTTTGTCGCACTGTTCATCCTGCGGCTTGTGCTGGCGCGGCTGATCAAGCGCTGGGCGCGCAATGGCCGCATGGAGCGCCGAGCACTCATCGTTGGCGGCGGCAAGGCGGCGGAAAGCCTGATCCGCTCCATCGAAGTGCAGCCGGACAATGACATCCGCATCTGCGGCATCTTTGACGACCGAGATGATGTCCGCTCGCCGCCCGTCGTCGCCGGCTATCCCAAACTTGGCACCATCGACGAGCTGATCGAATTCTCGCGCATCGCCCGCATCGACATGCTGATCGTCGCCCTGCCGCTGACCGCCGAAGCGCGAGTTCTCACGCTGCTCAAGCAACTTTGGGTGCTGCCTCTCGACATCCGCCTTTCGGCGCACGCCAACAAGTTGCAGTTCCGCCCGCGCGCGTATTCGCACATCGGCTCGGTGCCGATGCTCGACATTTTTGACAAGCCGATCACCGATTGGGATTCCGTCGCCAAGCGGACATTCGACATCATTTTCAGCATTCTCGGCATCATCGTCCTGTCGCCGTTCATGTTGGGCGCGGCCATCGCCATCAAACTCGACAGCCCCGGACCCATATTGTTTCGCCAAAAGCGCCACGGCTTCAACAATGAGGAAATCAATGTCCTCAAATTCCGCTCCATGTACACCAACATGAGCGACCCGAGCGCCAAGCAATCCGTTACCAAAGGCGACCCGCGCGTCACACGAGTCGGCCGCTTCATCCGCAAGACATCGATCGATGAATTGCCGCAATTTTTCAATGCCTTGCGCGGTGATCTTTCGCTTGTCGGACCGCGCCCGCATGCCATTTCGGCGCAATCGCGCGACCGCATGTTTGCCGAAGTCGTTGAAGGCTATTTCGCCCGCCACAAGGTGAAGCCGGGCGTCACCGGCTGGGCGCAGATCAGCGGCTGGCGCGGCGAAATCGACAGCGACGAAAAGATCAAGATGCGCACCGAATGCGACCTCTATTACATCGAAAACTGGTCGCTGTGGTTTGACCTCAAGATCCTGTTCCTGACGCCCTTCCGCCTTCTCAACACGGAAAATGCATATTGAGCACGCTCGCCCATACAAGCGACATTGATGCGGCCGCCCGCTCGCGGGCGCTCAACCGGCTCATCACCGTGTTCGCACTTGGCGCGGGTGTGCTGCTCTCCGGCTATGTGCTGAACGAGCCGGCACCCTACGAGCTCTACATGGCTGGCATTATTGCCATCTGGGCGCTGTTTGGCCTGCGCCTGTCGCGCACCAATGCGCCGCTGTTGATGATTTTCATGGTGCTGAACATCGGCGGCATGATCGCCATGACGCAGATGGCCGAACTCAAGGACGCGCCACTGTATATCGCCGTCTCGCTGTTTCTGGCGTTTACCGCAGTCTTCTATGCCGCCGTTATCGAGCAGGACAAAACGCTGCTGCCCGTCATCTTCAACGCGTACCTGTTTGCCGCAATTTTCACCGCTATCCTTGGCATTGCCGGCTATTTCAAACTCTTCCCCGGCGCGTCGATCTTCACCCTCTACGACCGCGCCCGTGGCGGCTTTCAGGATCCGAACGTCTTCGGCCCGTTCCTGATGCTGCCCGCCGCCTGGCTGCTGCACGGCGCACTAAAGGGAAGCGTTGCCATGATGCCGCTCAGGTTTCTCGCCCTGTTGATCGTCTCGCTCGGCGCGTTTCTGTCCTTCTCCCGCGCTGCATGGGGCATGCTGATATTGGTCATGATGCTGGTGCCGCTGTTCATGTTCGCTGCCAGTCAGGACCGTCGCCTCCGCATTATCGTCATCGCCACAATCGCCTTCATTTCGCTGGCCCTCGTCTTGGTTATCGCGCTGCAAATCCCGCAAATCGCCGACCTTTTCTCGCAGCGCGCCAGACTGGTGCAGGATTATGACGGCGCAAGATTGGGCCGTTTCGCCCGCCACTGGCTCGGCTTCCTGATGGCAACCGAGCATCCGCTCGGCATCGGCCCGCTGGTGTTCGGCCCGATTTACGGCGAAGACACCCACAACATGTGGCTCAAAGCCCTGCTCGACTATTCATGGCTCGGCTTTGCCGCTTGGCTGACACTTGTCATGCTGACACTCGGCCTCGGCTTCAAAATCCTGTTCCGCAACCGCTACTGGCAACCCCACCTCATCTGCGCCTACGCCGTCTTCGTTTCGCACATGATCATCGGCAACATCATCGACATCGACCACTGGCGCCACTTCTACCTCGTCATCGGCATCATCTGGGGCTGTCTCGGGCTGGAATACCGGCACGGGGTCGGGCGCAGTTAAGCGAGGGTCAAAAGCAGGAGTCTACAACTCAAGAAAGTAAAAGGACTATGTTCCTACTTTTTTGCTTGACAACATTTCCGTTCCAAAGAATTTTGTTTCCGTTCTATTCAAGCATGGAGACAACAAAACCTTGGACTGGCCGCTCGCAATCACCCGCAACACAGAAGCACTCCGCAAGATCGTCGCGGTGATGTTTGCGATGCTGCATGGTGTCGATCGCGGCGGCAGTCCCCTCTCCGTCGGATCTGGCAGCAGCCCCCTCTCCGTGGGGGGGGGGGGGCGGCCCGCCCCCACAGGGGGGGGGGGGGAGCCGGGGGGGGGGGTTGTGTATATGGACGGC
>JANPEK010000296.1:0-15966 GCA_031422915.1 Phyllobacteriaceae bacterium
CCGGTGAAATCGGTGTCCTCGTAATAGACCCGCTGCAACAGCCGGTGGCCGAAATCCGTCAGCTCGCCCGCCAGCCCTTTACCAAGATCAGACATCGCCATTTCCCGCATCACGCAATTGGCCGTATATGCGCCATGTCCCTTGGATTGGCAAAATGAAACCTCTGCTCGCGTTCCTCATCCTCGTAGCCTCAGCCATTGCAGCCAACGCGGCAACATTTGAAGGACGGCGCGGCATCTCGCTCGACATTTGGGATACCTGGCCGCAGGAGAGCACGTGGAGCGACGAAAAAGTGTTACTGCCGTTCCCCGAATGGAAACGCTACATCGGCAGCGACGAACTGCGCGCGCTGAAAGACAGCGGCCTTGATTTCGTCCGCATTCCAATTGACCCGGCCCCGTTCCTGTCCGGAGCCTCTGTCGCCCTGCAAGATCAGCTCTACGAACAAGCAGCCTCCGCTGTCGATCTGGCGCTCGATGCAGACCTCGGCGTTCTTGTCGATATCCACGCCATCCCCGCTGGCGAGCGCTCCATCGGCACCGGCGAAATTCTCTCTGATCCGGCAAAATTCGACGCCTACCTCAAATTCCTGCGCCGCATTGCCACATCCATAAAGGACAACGACCCCAAACGCGTCGCGCTCGAACTGTTCAACGAGCCGACCATCGACTGCGATACCGACGGCACCAACAACTGGCCCGAAATGATGAAACAGGCCTTCGCAGCAGCCCGGTCTTCCGCAACAAAACTGACTCTGGTATTGTCCGGCGCATGTTGGGGCGGCGCAGAGGGGCTTGCCAAGATCAACGCCGGTGATTTTCCCGATGACAATCTGATCTGGTCCTTCCACACCTACGACCCGTTCATTCTCACCCATCAGGGCGCGACTTGGGCGGGCGATTTCATGCCGCAGGTCTATGGTTTGCCATTCCCTTTGCACGAGGCATCAAAGCAGCAGCTTGAAGAGGCGCTCGACACCATCCGCGAGCGCATCAGAAAAGACGCACCAAAAGACCGTCGCGACGGTCACCTTGCTTACTTCGACGAGGAGATCGCCAAGATCGCCACGAAGGACGGGTTAGACTCTGAAATGGACCGCGCCTTCCAGATTGCTTCCGATTGGGCGAAGAAGAACAGCGTCAATCCTGCGGACATCATTCTCGGCGAATTTGGCATGATCCGCCAGGAGTATGACAATCCCTATGAAATGCCGCAGAAAGACCGGCTGGCCTATTACAAGGCGCAAGTGGACCGCGCCGAAAAACACGGATTCCGCTGGGCAGCCTTCTCCTACAGCGGCGCATTCGGTCTGCTGCGCGGCTGGAATGGCGATGCGGTTGAGCCATTTATCAAACAATTGACAGACTGATTTGATTGCCTCGCGGCAATTGCCAAGCTATGAAATCCGCAACCCAGAGGATTTATTGTTCCCATGTTGCGAGCCTGTTCTGCGCTGCTCCTCAGTCTGCTTTTAGCCGCGTGCGTCACCGGACCCACCGAAATCGGCCAGATTTTGCCTGCGGACGCAAAGCTTGCCTCGTCCGGGCAGGTGATGGTGGTGACGAGCCGCAAGCCATTGTCAGACAAATCCCTCCTCTTTGGCGGCGACCGGTCCGATGCGCTGCATTTCGCTGACATCACCGTTTCAGTGCCTCTGAACCGCGAGCCTGGCACGATCAAACCGCCGGAAGGCAAGCCGGATCTTGCCCGCGACTTCGGCGTCACCGCCGCGACGCTGACCGACGACGAAACAGTGTTCGCCGCACGGCTTCGTGCCGCACTCGCCGCGCGCCCGGCAGGTCAACGCTCGATCTTCATCTTCACCCACGGCTACAATGTCAGCTTCGCAGGCGGGCTTTTCTCGGCAGCGCAACTGCATCACGATTACAAAATACCGGGCGTTGCGATAATTTATTCATGGCCGTCCGCCCACAACGCCGCGCTTTACCTCTACGACCGCGACAGCGCCGAGTTTGCCCGCGGCGGCCTGACCAAAACCCTGAAAATCGCCGCTGCCGCAAAGCCGGAGTCCATCATCGTCCTCGCCCACTCGATGGGAACCTTCGTTGCCATGGAGGCGATGCGCACGCTGGCGCTGACCGGCGACACGGCCACCATCGCAAAAATCGACGCGCTGATCCTCGCCGCGCCGGACATTGATGTCGATGTGTTCCGCACACAATTGGCAACGCTCACCACGCGCCCCAAGGCAATGATCGTGCTCGTCTCGCAAGAAGACAGGGCGCTCAAACTTTCCGGGAACCTGCGCGGCGGCCATCCCCGCGTCGGCGGCGGTTCCAACAAGGAGGAACTGGTCAAAGAAGGCCTGATCGTCCTCGACATCGCCACCCTGCGCAACAAGGACGACAAACTCAGCCACTCAACCTTCGCCAATTCGGAAATGCTGATCAATCTGGTCAACGGCGGCCTGAACCTGACCACGCTGGAGCGGGCACAAGGCAACAAGGCGGGGTTGGTCGGCGACGGCCTTGGTGTCGCGGGCGACCTGTTGTCGTCGATTGTGTATTTGCCGGCACGGGTGGTCGGCGCGCGGTGAAGTGAACAATCACAGTGCATGGGTGCCATCCACTTGAATTGTACAGCCAAGTGACGTACCTCATGAGCAGAGGTGCCCTATGTCAGTCAACCCGAATATCGCAGAAGAACGCAGCACGGAGCGGATGAATTTCCGCGTCAAGCCCCGTATCAAGTCAGCGATCCAGCGTGCTGCCGCGCTGGCGGGCGTTGACGATTCCGCCTTTGCCATGTCCGCCGCCTACAAAGCGGCGCTGGACATGATTGCTTTGCATGAGCGGACAATGCTTCAACCTGAAGAGTATGAGGCTTTTTTCAAGGCGCTCGATGAAGGGGCAAAGCCGAACGCCAAGCTTCAGGCGGCGCTCGACCGGCACGATGCCACCGTCATATCGCGCTCCTGAAGGTGAGCCCGTCTGCGCCGGTTTTTGTTGAGCCTCTCGACACAGCAAGGCATGACCGCGTCTCCTTTTCAAGCGGCGTCGGCCAATGCGATAACTTCCTTCGCTTGACCGCGGGAAAGCTCAGCAAAGCCGGGCACACGCGCGTCTTTGTCATGACGCCCGACGGCCAGAAGATCATCGGCTATTATGCCTTGAACGCTTCCTCTATTGACTATCGCGAACTTCCAAGCCCGTTCGCTCGCGACCGCCCCGCAAGCGGCTTCATCCCGGCCGCATTCATCGCAATGATCGCAATTGATCGGGCGGAGCAGGGCAAAGGCTATGGAGGTGACCTTCTGGCAAACGCGTTCAGACGCATCGCCGAGGCGCAGCAAAACATCGGCCTGTCAGTCGCGGTTCTGGATGTGCTGGATGACGGGGACAGCGAGGCAGTTGAGCGACGCGTGCGGCTTTACCGCTCGTATGGCTTTCAACCGTTTGCGGAAAGGCCGTTGCGGATGTGGATATCAGTGAAGGGGATTTGACCCGATGCTGTGCCCGTATTGAGGCAAGTAGCTGATCGCAAATACCGCACAATGCGATTTCACCCCAAACAACTCCAAAGTTGCCACAAGTATTTGAACATTCTCATTGAGGACCAAGATTTCTGCCACTGAGAGCAACACACGGACCATCTGGATATGATAAAAAATAGGCCTCTACAAAGGGTAAAAAGTCAAACCGCTCGTTTCTGTCCAAGAGAAGCTTCCCACTATTCGTCCGGCGATCAGCGACCACAAGGATTTTGGAGATTTGGCCAACTCCCAAGTCACCTACCTTCAGATGCTCCACCGTAGCTGAAATCGCTTTTTGTATTTCGGATGCGCCATTAGGGACTACCCAGCCGACGGCATCGTTGATGAGACTCCAGTCATGAACGAAGGCCCTGTGGGCTACGATTTTAAGCCCCGGTATCGATGTGATTTCAACATTCTGACCGTACTCCCGATTTTCAAAGTTTTGGCCCAAGATAATTTGAACGGTTTCAGAAAGTCTTGGCGTGTTGAGGTTACCCAAAAACTTCACACGCATCTGAAGGCTTGATGCCCTTTGAAACTGTGCCCGGAGTTCGTTGACTTTCTTGGCATTGAAACTTTCTGTCTTTTTGAATTCCGAGCCGCCCCGGCCAATCGAACCTTTGAAAACTTGAGTGACTTCCAGACCAAATTGGTTGCGTCCCTCAGCGATATTGAAATCAGGCGGTTCCGCTCCCAGCTCGATTTCCCAATTAAAGCCGAGAAGAGACTTGGCAGTCTCAACGAAAGCCAGTTCACGATTTTTTTGAGACTTCCGCGTCACGCCATATTCCCAAGATGTGAAACAAATAGAGAACCATATCAATCTCAGTCGAACCTTCAACTTCAGATCCAGCCGAACACTACTCCTCCTCAAACAGCAGCGCCTGCTGTGCCAAATCCCTCGGCGCTTCCAGCCCGAGGTGCCGCCAAGCATTCGCCGCCAACACCCGTCCACGCGGCGTCCGCTGCAAAAAACCTTGCTGGATGAGATAAGGCTCAATGATATCCTCAATCGCATCGCGCGGTTCAGACAGGCCCGCCGCAATCGTCTCGACGCCGACCGGGCCGCCGCCGAAATTCTGCGCGATCATGTTGAGGTATCTGCGGTCGAGCGCATCGAGGCCGAGACTGTCCACTTCAAGCCGCAGCAGCGCGGCGTCTGCCAGCGCGCGCGTCACTTTCTCGCCACCGCCCGCATGGGCAAAGTCGCGCACTCGGCGCAGGAGCCGTCCGGCAATGCGTGGCGTGCCGCGTGACCGACGGGCGATTTCCGTGGCACCGTCATCGTCAAGCGGCAGACCGAGAATGCGCGCCCCGCGCCGCACGATCAGCTCCAGTTCTTCCACCGTGTAAAAATTCAGCCGCACCGGAATGCCGAACCGGTCACGCAGCGGATTGGTCAAAAGCCCCAGCCGCGTCGTCGCCGCGACAAGCGTGAACTTCGCCAAGTCTATCTTCACCGACCGCGCAGCTGGCCCTTCGCCGATGATCAGATCCAGCTGGTAATCCTCCATCGCCGGATAGAGAATTTCCTCCACCGCCGGTGAAAGCCGGTGGATTTCATCAATGAACAGCACGTCGTTTTCTTCAAGATTGGTCAAAAGCGCCGCCAGATCGCCCGCCTTGGCAATCACCGGACCCGACGTGGAGCGGAAGTTGACACCAAGCTCACGAGCCATGATCTGCGCCAGCGTCGTCTTGCCAAGCCCCGGCGGGCCGACGAACAGCACATGGTCCAGCGCCTCGCCGCGAGACTTGGCCGCATCGATAAACACCTTGAGATTCTCCCGCGCCGCCTTCTGCCCGACAAATTCGGCAAGCGACTGCGGTCGCAAGGTCGTGTCCACGTCCTCGCCGCGCTTTTCGGGAGTGATAAGACGGGCGGGATCGGTCATGCTGTTCGGGCTTTCAGATAATCATACAAATAGACGCATATGAACCAGAGTACGAGAGCAGGAACCATTACTTCTGATATGGAGATAAACAAGAAATCGTACCCTAAATCTAGCGTAGATTCCAAAGAAAATTCATCGGATCGGAAATTAGTTGCAAAAAAGTAAATTTTTAAACCAAATATCATAATAGCACTTGTTATTGGAATCAGAAATAATTTCTTTCGAATTAATAATATTAAGCATAGAGAAATGATGCAAAAAAAGAAAAAATTAACTAATAGATAATCTAAACTGTGCTTCAAGACACCAAAAAAAAGCGTTATTGCCGTTGGTACTTCATTACTTCGGTAGTATTGCCAATATGACATGGTTACTAGGCGCGCCAAAGTGTGAAATACAGGCCAAATCACCAACCCTGTCGCAAAAACCACCAATATGAATTTGACTGAGTCCTTCAGGGAGCCATCGGCATCCCTATCAAAAAGTGTCCTCATCGCAGCATCTCCATGCCGGGGATGCGGGCGGCAGCGCGCCGGTCGAACGTCACAGTGCGCTCGCATCCTGCTTTCCTGCACAGATGTGCAATGAGGTAATCTCCCATTTGGTTTGGATCGGCTCCATCCTGCCTGATGAACTCCACACTTTCGCGCGCCTCAACGACAAAGTCATCAGAATCAAGAAGCTGACACAAGCTGCTGCCGATTTCTTCCTTGCTGAAGCGGTAGCGTCTGCGCAGCACCCAGACCACTTCCGCGAGCGTTACCGCGCTGACGAACGCAGGACTTGATGGCGACCGTTCCTTGAAGAACGCAACCGCCGTCTGATGCTGCCGGGCGTCATCTGCCGTCAAAAGACGCAACAACACATTTGTGTCGATCCCGATCATTGCAGGCCTTCATTCCACTCGCGCTTGATCCGCTCATCGTCTTCAGACAGCGCCTCGCTGATCGCCTCGTCCATTTCCTCAATGGTGAAGGCCTTCATTCCCGGGCGGTGTAATATTCCGGCCAAATCAACGGCTCGCAGGTTCCGCGGCCTCACCCACGTTTTTCCGCCCTCTTCAACAAATTCAACAGCATCACCCGGTTTGAGCGAGTGCCGGTCACGCACTTCCTTCGGCAGCGTTATTTGCCCTTTGGAGGTGATCAACGCTCTGGCACCCATTTCCTTACTCCAATTCAAATTCCTTACTTCTGTATCTTAGTAAGGAATGAGATAACAATCAAGGACGCTCACCGCGCCAGCTCCTTCAGCCCGAACCTGATCAGCTTGGCCGAATCCGCACCCTCGCCTGCAACCTTCATCGCCGCCGCAATCGCATTAGCTGCCATGTCGCGCGAATAGCCAAGGTTTGTCAGTGCAGAGACCGCGTCAGTGATCGGCCGCGGCGCAACACCTTCGCCGAGTTCCTGTTTCAAGCCAATCGTGCCCGATGCCTCGCCCGCAAACGCCGGAGCCTTGTTCTTCAATTCCGTGACGATGCGCTCGGCAACCTTCTTGCCGACGCCCGGCGCACGGCTGACCATCGCCAAGTCTCTCAGCGCAATCGCATTGGCCAGATCCGACGGCGGCAATGTTGAAAGCACCGCCAGCGCCACCTTCGCACCAACGCCCTGCACGCTTTGCAGCAGCCGGAACCATTCGCGCTCCAGGTGGGTCTGAAACCCGAACAGCCGGATCATGTCCTCGCGCACATAGGTCTCGATGTGCAGCACCACAGACTCGCCCGGCGCCGGCAAATTGCCCAACGTCCGCGCCGAGCAGAAGGCGACGTAGCAGACCCCGTGCACGTCGATGATCACATGGTCCTCGGCGATTTCGTCAACCGTGCCTTTGAGTTTTCCGATCATGAAGTCTTGCCTCTCAAGGGTGGGTGTCCGGCGCGATGATGTTGAGCTCGGGGAAATAGGTGCGGTAACGCGTCGCGTCTCTCGTCGAGAGAGCAAAGCCCGCAGTGAGCGCATGTGCGCCAATCAGAAAGTCTGGCAATGTTCGTTCTTTCGTTCCGCCAAGACGGCGATATCGCAAATGGGCCAAACCTGCCGCATGCGCCGCCGACATGGGCAGCCTGTCGCGCCTTATCGGCAAACCCGCCAGCACGACATCCATCTCTATTTCAAGACGATAGGCTCCGGCGAGCTCGGCCCAAATAACCGGATTGACGATCAACTCACCTGCCGCGGCGCTGGTTACCAAATTGCGTCCAGACCAATCGTCGCTGCCCGGGTTCTGAAGCACATCGATCAAGACATTGGTGTCAACGAGCACCGGGATCATCGCGCGGCCCCCTGATGAATTCAACATATTCGTCGGCAGTCATGCCATTGATATCAATCAATGACCCGCCGTTCCTGTGGCGTGCCAACCAGTCAACCACCGCGTCAGCGCGCAGCTTGCCTGCCGTCCACGTTTCATCGTTGCGCACAAGTTGCACAACGCCGTCCTCGCGGCGGACAAAACTGACGTCAGAACCCTTTTCAAGCCCCATATGCTTGCGAACCTCAAGCGGAATGGTCACCTGACCTTTGCTGGTGACACGCATGGTAATACCTCTTGAGTATTACGTATTGAACCTAACAGAACATGTCAAGAACACTTATCCCGCCAGCGCCCGCCTCAGCGCGTTGCCTGTCCGGTTATGCGCATGGCAAATGGCGATTGCCAGCGCGTCCGCCGCGTCCGGGCCTTTGAAATCCGCCTTCGGCAACAGCACCTTCACCATCATCTGAATTTGCGCCTTGTCACCGTGCCCAACACCAATCACCGACTTTTTGACCGCATTCGGCGCATATTCGGCGACCGGCAGCCCAGCTTGCGCAGGCACCAGCATCGCAATCCCGCGCGCCTGGCCAAGCTTCAGCGTTGAAACAGGATCCTTGTTGACAAACGTTGCCTCCACAGCCGCCTCATGCGGCATGAGCGTGTGAACAATCGCCGAAAGCCCGTCATGCAACTGACAAAGCCGCGAGGCCAGATCGCTCTTGTCGTCCGATGTCACCGTGCCGCAGGCGACAAACACCAGCGAATTGCCTTGGGTCTCGACAATGCCCCAGCCCATACGCCTGAGCCCCGGATCAATGCCAATGATGCGAATCGGCGGTGCCATGCGGAGAACCCCTGTTAAGGCTTCCTACACCATCTCAAATACGTGAACAAACAGAAAACGGATAAGAACTAGCGCCCGCCGAACGCCGCCTGCAGCAAAGTCATCTGGTCATTGACCGCGTTGCGCTTCGGCTCGGCAGGCTGGCCAGCGCCCGCCTTCGGGTAGAGCTCGTCATCAAAACGCCGGACCAGTGTCTGCATTTGCAGCGAGCGTTCGACAATGTCGATAAACTTCAGCGGCAGCTCATCCCAGCTTTGCGTCGCGCGCGATGCTGAGGGTGTTTCAAGCTGCACCTTCGATTTCTCCTCGGCCACCTGCGCCCGCGACATCTCGCCATTGTTGGCCGCGCGTTGCAAAAGGAGCCAGGACGCAATCTGCATCAGCCGAGTCGTCAAACGCATCGATTCTGCGGCATAGAGCGTGGCCGCAATGCGCGAGAGCTTCTTGGCCTCAACGCGCCCTTCGCCATCCAGATACGCCGCTGCCTCCTCAACGAGCTTCATGCCGTCGCTGTAAAGCGGCTTGAACCGGTCAGAAAATATCCGTCGCTCGGCAAGCCGGACCGGAGAATTGGTGACCTGTTCCTGAATTTTCATCATCTACTCTGAATGCCCGCCGGATTGCTGTTTGCCCTCCCGGAGCCGGGCGGACACTGCGTCGATTCCAGACCGATTTCAATTCAAATCTGGTAACGAACGCCACCGCCTGAAGGTGCAGCTTTGCAGCGCGCCGCGCAAGTTTATACTTAAGGAAGGGTTAACGCCAAAGGCATTGAAAAAAAAGAGCCGCATAGGGCGGCTCTCAAGAGTTTAACAGGGAGGCGTCAATCAAGGAGGTCAGGACCGCCCGGAGTGAATCGAGAAACTCGATAAACACAGTTAACGCACGTAAAGCTTAACGAACGCTGAATCCGGCGACTTTTAATCAAATTTTCCCAATGTTTGAGCCTGACTCAAAATTCGGTTTGATGAGTCAAATGGAGTGATTTTCGAGAAGCATGGGGCCCCCCGCCAGCGGCTTGCCGCTTAAGGGCGGGGCAGAAATGCGTACGTGAGCACCGGAAGCGCAGAAAATTGCTCCAGTTGGCCGTCAAAGCGGATTTTGAGTCAGGCTCCCAGCAGCGCTGCCGCACCGTCCCATGTGAGCTTCGCCGACACGAGCAGCAGCATGCCGATCATGTAGGGGTAAAAAATCTCGGCCCGCATCCGCGCCACAATCCACGCACCGGCCATCGTCGACAGGATCGCCAGCGGAAACATCACTGCCGACAGCGAGAGATTGGTCGCATCAAACTGGCCAAGCGCAAAATACGGAATGAGTTTGACCGCATTAACGATGGCAAAAAAGATCGTGCTCGTGCCGGTATAAATCTTCGGGTCTTGTCGGAGCGGCATCGTGTAAATCTGATACGGCGCGCCGCCCGCATGAGCGACAAAGCTCGTAAACCCTGCAACTGCCCCCCAAAACCCGCCGACTGGCGCATTGTGCGGTCTGCCTTCGCCGGCAGCCAGCTTGGACGGCATCAGACTGCGGATGGCAAACCAAAGTCCGATCAACCCCACCAGCAGCTTCACGGCATCATCAGTGACGACGCGCGCTGTCAGATAGCCGATGAATATGCCGAGCATTGCACCCGGCAACATGATTTTCAGCGTCGCCACATCACGGAAACTGCGCCATGACCAAAGGCTGACCAAATCCATGACGATCAAGATCGGCAGCATGATCGCCGCGCCCTGCACCGGCGAGACCACAAGCGCCAGAAACGGCACTCCCAATTGGCCAAGCCCGCCAAGCCCGCCTTTGGAAAGCCCGACAAAAATAACCGCCGGAATGGCTGCCGCATAGAACAGCGGGTCGCTTAGAAGCTGATGCATGGATTGCCGCTGCCTGTGATAATCCGCCAGCATAATCCAACGGCCGTTACCTTGACCAGACCCCGCCCTGTTCAAATCCACTCCGATCCACTATTCCAGCTTCAACCCGCTTTGCTGCGCGCAATTCCCATGCACGCCGAAATTCGGGCAAGATTGCCAGCCAATGGCTGATACATATTCATGAAGGGCCACTACGTGACTGAACCAAACACCCGCTGCCGCCTCGTCTTGATCGCCTCGCCCGCGGGCGAGGTTCCGGCAACACCGGAAGCCGTCGCCAAGGCCATGAAAGGCGGCGACATCGCGTCTGTCCTGCTCGCCCGCTTCGGCGCGGCGGAAGAAGCGTTCCGTGATTGGGCGGGAGATGTCGTCCCCGTCATTCAGGCCGCAGGTGCAGCTGCGGTCATCGTAGATGATACGCAAGCCGCAGGCCGCACAAAGGCTGACGGTGTCCACATCAGCGGCGGCAAGGCAATGCTGGCCGATGCGGTAGCCAAGTTCCAGCCGCGCTGGATTGTCGGCACCGGCGTGCCAAGCTCCCGCCACGACGCCCTCGAACTTGGCGAGGAGCGCCCGGATTATCTGTTTGCCGGCAAACTCGACGGCGATGCCCAGCCGGAGCCAAATCCCAAAGCGCTCGACCTTGCCGAATGGTGGGCCGCAATGATCGAAATCCCCTGCATCGTCATGGCAGGCTATGCGCCCGAAAGCGTCGTTGCAGCCGCCAACACCGGCGCAGAATTTGTTGCCGTCAGCGCCGCTGTCTTTGGCGGCGGGCGCGACCCCGGGGCCGCTGTCGCCCACATCAATGCGCTGCTCGACACGGAGGCCCCGAACCTCGCAGAGGCAGCCAATGCCAGCTAACAAGCCGCTTTATGCTTTCATTGCGCTCACCCTGCTTGCAACAGTGTCAGCACCAACCCCGTCGCTGTCGGCAGGAGAGCCCGCGCCGCTCGACCCCTTGCGCCTCGGAGACAAAATCCCGGACGACGCCTACGGTGCCTATCAGCGCGGGCTGTACAAAACCGCGCTGAGCCTTGCCCTTGAGCGCGCCAAGACCGGTGACGCCGAAGCCATGACGCTTGCCGCTGAAATCCTGTCGCGCGGCCTTGGCGTCTCGCAGGATTTGTCGCAAGCCGCGCAGCTTTACAGCAAGGCCGCAGAAAAAGGCGTTCTGGAATCACAATTCCAAACGGCTCTGTTCATGCTGCAAGGCCAATATCTGACCAAAGATGAGGCCAAAGCCAGAGCATACCTCGAAAAGGCTGTTGCAGGCGGCCATGCCTTGGCGGCCTTTAATCTGGGACAATTGGTCCTGTCCAAAGCCACCAGTGACGCTGACCGCAAGAAAGCCTACGACCTGTTCCTGCGCGCAGCCGACGCCGGTCTTGCCGATGCGCAATATGCCGTCAGCCAGTTTCTCGCCAACGGCACCGGCGGCATTGCGTTTGACGAAGCCAAAGCCCGTATCTGGCTGGAAAAGGCGGCGCGGCAAAATTATGACACCGCCATGCTCGACTATGCCAGCTGGCTGATTGATGGCATCGGCGGCAAGAAGGACTATCCCGCAGGTTTCGGATGGATGAAGCGCGCCGCCGAAGGCGGCAACGTCGCCGCCCAGCGCCAGCTCGCGCGCCTCTACGAAAATGGCATCGGCACCAAAGGTGACGCCGTCACGGCGGCAGCTTGGTATATCGTCGCCAAGCGCGCGAAATTGCATGATGCAGGGCTCGACGACTTGCTTGACGGGCTGACTGACGAAGAGATGAAGAGGGCCATCGAACTCGCCAACCGCTTAAAGTAGAAGCCAGATTTGAACTAATTCCACCCGCTGCAACGCTAATGCCTGATTTCGCCACTCGCCGAGATAGCGCATGCCTTTGGTATTGTTATCGCTCATTCCAATGCGTCAGGATGCATTGATTTGGTTCCTGAGAACGTACCTGGCTTGAGTGAGCATCCACTGTGAGCTGCCTTATGTTCAAAATGGGCTCGCATCCCATTATTACTCGCGCGGTGAGCTTGCACTGCGCCGTGGCATTCTGGACACCGTTTCGGTGTTTCGGGGTTTAGGCCGAGCGCCTGATCAATTGTAAGATACGACCAGCGGTCACTTGACTTCATTTCGCAGACATCTTTTTCCATTTCCACAATATGCCACCATACGATTGCCATTCAAAGACGGAATCTCAAGCTGACTCATTCCTACACTTGCCTGAATTGGCTTTTTATGGTCTTACGCGGCTCCATTTCCCGGCCTCGGTCAGAGGCCGCAGCAAATCCAAGTTTCCGAAAGAACCAAAATGAAAATCAACGGCAATGAAATCCGTCCGGGCAATGTCATCGAGCATCAGGGCGGCCTGTGGGCAGCGGTTCGCTGCAATCACGTCAAGCCGGGCAAGGGCGGTGCCTACAATCAGGTCGAATTGAAGAATCTGATCGACGGCACAAAGCTCAACGAGCGTTTCCGATCCGCCGAGACCGTCGAAAAAATCCGCCTCGAACAAAAGGACTTCACCTTCCTTTACGAGCAGGGCGAGGCCTTGGTGTTCATGGATCAGGAATCCTACGAACAGCTCGAATTGCAGAAGGAATTTGTCGGCGACCGCTCGGCGTTCCTGCAGGATGGCATGAAGGTCGTCGTCGAAATGCATGAAGAGCGCCCGATCGGCATTGCGTTGCCCGATTACGTGACCCTCGCCATTGTCGAGGCCGATCCGGTCGTCAAAGGCCAGACTGCCGCCTCATCCTACAAGCCGGCAATCCTCGAAAACGGCATCCGCATCCTTGTGCCCCCGTTCATCTCGTCCGGCGAACGCGTCATTGTCGATACCAATGAACTGACCTACGTGCGGCGCGCCGATTAAACAGGGTCCGCAAACCGGGAAATAAACAATGGCACGTTCAGCGCTCCTCCACGTCATGGTTCAGGCCGCCATCAAGGCCGGCAAATCGCTGTCGCGTGATTTCGGCGAAGTGCAGAACCTTCAGGTGTCTATGAAAGGCCCCGGCGATTACGTCAGCCAGGCCGACCGCAAGGCCGAGGAAATAGTCAAAGCCGAACTGATGCGCGCGCGGCCCGATTACAGCTTTCTCGGCGAGGAAAGCGGCACCATCGAAGGCATCGACGGCCAACACCGCTGGATTGTCGATCCGCTTGATGGCACCACCAATTTTCTGCATGGCATCCCGATGTTTTCGGTCTCGATAGCCTTGGAGCGGCAGGACCAGATCGTCGCCGGTGTGGTCTACAATCCAGCCCTTGACGAACTCTACACCGCCGAGCGCGGCGGCGGCACATTCTTGAATGACCGCCGTCTTCGCGTTGCCGCCCGCAACAAGCTGACTGACGCTGTCGTCGGCACCGGCGTGCCCCACCTTGGCCGCGGCGAGCATGGCAAGTATCTCATACAGCTGCGCAACGTCATGGGTGAAGTCGCCGGCATCCGCCGCGTCGGCTCCGTCGCGCTCGATCTTGCCTACGTCGCCGCCGGCCGGTTCGACGGCTTCTGGGAAGACCATCTCAACGCATGGGACATTGCCGCCGGCCTGATCCTGATCCGCGAGGCGGGCGGCTTTGTCTCCGATACATCAGGCGGCCAGACCATGCTCACCAAAGGTTCGGTTTGCGCGGGTAACGAGTTCATCCACAAAGCCCTTTTGAAAACCATCGCCAAACCTGTCTGAGCGCAGTTGCCGGTTCACAACCGTCATGGCCGCTTTCAATTTTGCCGCATTCTGCGTTAGGGTTAATCAGAGTGTGCAGAACTCCCCTTCTCCCCGCCGATTGCGGGGAGAAGGTGCCCGAAGGGCGGATGAGGGGCAGCGCCAAGGGTTGGATTTTGCCGCGACGTTCAGTGACGCACAACACTAGACGAGCGCAGCGCATGATGGGGTAAGGCATGGCAGTTTCGGCAGTCAAACAAGCATCAAAACGGTTCGGCCGCGATACCTATGAGCTCGACCGGCTGTCCAGCCCTCAGGTATTCCTGCTGTCCATGGTAATCTTTCTCGCCATCTCCGCCTTCGTCGGCGCGATTCTCTACCGTCAGGTATCCAAAGCCTTTTCCGCCAACCCGGGCCTCAACGGCCTGATCGTCGGCGTGCTGCTCATCGGCATTCTGCTGGCCTTCCTGCAGGTCATCCGCCTCTTCCGCGAAGTGCACTGGGTCAACGCCCTGCGTGGCGGCGAGGCCGATGATGGTGTCGATCCAGTTTTGCTCGCGCCGATGAAGGCACTGGTCGGGCGGCGGCAATCCTTCGTCATGTCCACCGTCACAATGCGCTCGATCCTCGATTCCATTGCCACCCGCCTTGATGAAGCGCGTGACATCTCGCGCTATCTGACGGGCCTTTTGGTCTTTCTCGGCCTGCTCGGCACCTTCTGGGGCTTGCTGCAAACCATTTCGTCCATCGGCGACACCATCGCAACACTGGACCCTCAGGGTGGAAACGCAACCTCGATGCTCGATTCGCTCAAGGCCGGGCTGTCCGCCCCGCTCGCTGGCATGGCCACGGCCTTTTCTTCGTCCCTGCTCGGCCTGTCCGGCTCGCTCATTCTCGGCTTTCTCGATCTTCAGGCCGGGCGCGCCCAAAACCGGTTCTACACCGAACTCGAAAACTGGCTGTCGTCGGTGACCGATCCGGACCATGGCGGTGCCGCAATCCAGCCCCCGTCGGTGCAGGTCGCGAAAAACGATGAGATGCGACTCCTGACCGACCGGCTGAAGCTCGTGACCGACACAGCCGGAAGCAGCAACCAGAAGACCGTCGCGGCGATGGCCAATCTCGCCGAAGGCATCCAAGGTCTGGTCAAGAACATGCGCAGCGAACAGCAGATGATGCGCGACTGGGTGGAAGCGCAGGCCGCCGACCAGAAGGCCATGCGCGCCACGCTCGAAAAACTCGCCCGCGCCCTTCCAGACAAGAAGGCCTGACACCATGGCGCTCGCCCGCAACCGCCAGACACGGCAAATCGATTATTGGCCGGGCTTCGTCGATGCCCTGTCAACGCTGCTCCTGTCGATCATGTTCCTGTTGTCTGTCTTCGTGCTGGCGCAGTATCTTCTGTCGAATGAATTGTCCGGCAAGGATGACGTCCTTGACCGGCTGAATTCGCAGATCAGCGAACTCACCAATCTTCTTGCGCTCGAAGAAGGCGGCAAACAGGATATTGAAAATTCGCTCGCGAATCTGCAAGCCTCGCTCGATGCGGCAGAAGACGAAAAAACGCGCCTTCAGGCACTGCTGAACCAAGGCGCGGGCGCAGGTGCCACCGCGCTGGCAAAATTGTCGGATGCGGAAAAGACCCTCGACTCAGAAAAGCAGATCAGCCAGCGGGCGCTCAATCAGGTCGAGCTGCTCAATCAGCAGATCGCCGCGCTGCGCACCCAGATCGGCGCTCTCGAAGACGCGCTCGACGCATCGGAAACCCGTGACCGCCAGTCCAACACCAAGATCGCCGATCTCGGCAAGCGCCTCAACGTCGCGCTGGCCCAGCGCGTGCAGGAGCTGAACCGCTACCGCTCGGATTTCTTCGGCCGCCTGCGCGAAATCCTCTCCGACCGCGAAAACATCCGCATTGTTGGCGAC
>JANPEK010000297.1:0-9291 GCA_031422915.1 Phyllobacteriaceae bacterium
CCCAACTCTCGCAAATCCGCCCGCAACTGCCCAGCCGACACAAACACGACCGCCTGCCAGCCGAAATCCTGTGCGCCTTTCACGTTCGCGGCGCTGTCGTCGATGAACAGGGTGGCGGCAGGGTCGAGGCCGAATGTTTCGGTGTGAATGCGGTAAATCTCGCGGTCCGGCTTGATGACTTTCGCATCGCCGGAAACCGTCACGCCGCGCGGCTCGGTCAGGAACGGATACATGATCATAGCCTCAGCAAACGTATCCGCAGCGAAATTTGTCAGCATCGTCACATCCACGCCCGAAGCGATCAGCCCGCGCATCAGCGCCACACTCTCGTCAATCGCGGCAAACGGCATCTCTTGCCAATGTTTGCGGAACTTGCGGATGTTGGCCTCGTGCTGCGGATGTTCGGCTATCAGCAAATCCTCAGCCTCTTCCCACGAACGCCCGCGATCCTGCTCGATGTTCCAGTCATGGGTGCAGATGTTGCCGAGAAAATGCCGCCGCTCGTTAGCATCCGGGATCAGGCGCAGGAACGGGCGCTCCGGATCATATTGGATCAGCACTTTGCCGATATCGAACACGACATGCTTGATGGCGCTCATGGTTTGGGCTTTCGCGTGGCGTTGGGAACTGCCGCTTCGATGGCCTTTTTCATCACCGTCGGCAAGGCCTCATGCGGCAGATCGGCGGGCTTGGACCACCAAGTGTCTTTCGGCGTCATGATCGCAGTCGTCGTGCGATGCACATGCAGGTTCAACTCGAAATGCGTGAAAACATGGCGAACAGTACCGCAATGTATCCATTTGGCTAAGAACGGCGCGGCATCGGCATCAATCGCGCCATCCATCCGCGCTGTCCAGTCGCTGACGGGAACGCCGCTCATGCCCGCAAGCAAACCCTTGTCCGCACGCTTGGTCAGCAATATCGCACCATCATTGCGGATGACGACAAAAGCCGCGCCTTGACGCAAGTGCTTGGATTTCTTGGGCTGTTTCACAGGAAACTTCTCAGGTTCGCCAGCCGCCAACCCCCGACAGTCCTCGCGCAGCGGGCAAAGAATGCACTTCGGCCTTCGCGGGCTGCAAATCGTCGCGCCGAGATCCATGCAGGCTTGTGCAAAGTCTCCTGGCCTGTCTGCAGGGAGTATCTTTTCCACTGCCTCGTAAACCAGCGCCTTCGCGGCTGGCAGGGGCGTTTCAATCGCCTGCAGCCGGGTGATAACCCGCTCGACGTTGCCGTCCACAACAGCGACAGGTTCGCCAAAAGCAATCGCCGCAATCGCCGCAGATGTGTAACGCCCTATACCCGGAAGCTTCACCAAACCAGCCTGCGAGTGCGGAAAAATCCCGCCATACTGGCGCATGACCATATCCGCAGCCTTCTTCAGATTGCCCGCGCGGCTGTAGTATCCAAGACCGGCCCAAGCCTTGAACACGTCCTCTTCCTCCGCCGCCGCGAGGTCTGCGACGGTCGGCCAAACCTTTGTGAACGCGAGGAAATACTTCTTCACAGCCTCTACTGTGGTCTGTTGCAACATGATTTCCGACAGCCAGACACGATACGAATCCGGCTGCACGCCTTTGGCAATGAGCGCAGGTGCCACCCGCCACGGCAACTCGCGGTGTTGCCGGTCATACCACTCAAGCAATTTGGCCGCGATTGTTTGGTTCATGGCGCAGAAGCTACCGCCTGTTGATTTGATTTCCAGTCACGACCCGCTCTGCTACAAGTTTCCTTACCCATATTCGAGGCCCCATGAAAAAGTCCTCATTCTTCAAGCCCATCGGCGGCGCTGTGACGGCGTTGCTGGACCCGATGCTCGCCAAGCGCAGCCATGTTGATGCCGCGCTTGCATTGTCTTGGCCCGAACTTTGCAGCGAAAAACTCGCCGGTCGCACCCAGCCTTTGAAAGTCACATGGCCGCGCCGCACCGGCCCGGATGACAAGTTCGAACCGGGTATCCTGACCATCGCGTGCGAAGGAGCCGCAGCGCTCGACCTTCAATATTCAACCACCGAGCTGATCAGCCGTATCAACGGCTTCTTCGGCTATTCCGCTGTTCATCGCATCCGCATCGAGCAGCGACCCGTTGATCAATTCCGCCCGGTCACAAGAAAGCAGCCTCCATCTGTCCCGGAGGCTGTTCGAAAAGACATAGAACGGCAAGTTGAATCCATTGAAGATGAAGGCCTTCGCCAGGCGTTGGAGAGGCTTGGCGGCAGTGTGAAGACACAGACGCCGCGCCGCTGACCACACTTCCATCAATTCTTGGTGTTGCAAGCGCGGCACTGTTCACAAAACACAGGAAAACATGGCATACCGCCGCCACATTCCAACGGCTATCTCGCATTCAGGCACCGCTCTGGTGCATGATTTGGCTCCAAACAGGTGATTCGCATGTCTGAACTTCTCTCCCGCCGCACCCTCATTTCCACAGTCGCGACTGTTGCCTTGGCGCTAGCTTTGGTCGGCTGCAGTGACAGCAAGCCGGAAGCGGCCGCTCCCGCTGCCGATGACAAACCCGCTGATGTGGCCAAAGCCGCAGAGCCTGCAAAGCCAGCCGATGCTGCTGCCAAGCCGGCAGCAGAGGTCAAACCAGCTGCCACCGTGGAGTTGCCGAAGTCCGAAGGCGATGTTGATATGGCCAAGCTGTTGCAGCCTGGCCCGCTGAAGGACATCTTTATCGGCAACGCTGATGCCAAGGTCACCATCGTTGAATATGCATCCATGACATGCCCGCATTGCAGGCAATTCCATGAGGCGACGCTGCCCACGATCACCGAGAAATATCTGAACACCGGCAAAGCCCGCCTTGTCCTGCGCGAGTTCCCGTTTGATCCCCGCGCCGCTGCTGCCTTCATGCTCGCGCGCTGTTCCGGCGATGACAAATATTACGCGATGGTGAGCGCACTGTTCCAGCAGCAGGACAATTGGGCTGGCGCTGAAGACGCCAAGGCCGCGCTGTTGCAACTCGCCCGCCTTGCAGGCTTCTCGCAGGAGTCGTTTGAAAAGTGCCTGTCGGATCAGACGCTGTTGAACAACGTCAACGCTGTTCGTGATCTCGGCTCAAAGGACTTCGGTGTTGAGTCCACCCCGACATTCTTCATCAACGGCAAGAAATACGCGGGAGCGATGACTGTTGATCAAATGTCTGCGCTTATCGACAGCCTGCTCTGACACGGGTAAGGCTGGTGCCGTTCCGGTGCGGCGCATTCCGCGCTGCGCCCGGGGGGTATGATGCGTTTTTCCCGGCTGCGCCTTCTCGGCTTCAAATCGTTCGTTGAGCCGACAGAGTTTGTCATTGAGTCCGGCCTGACAGGCGTTGTCGGGCCGAATGGCTGTGGCAAGTCCAATCTGGTCGAAGCGTTGCGCTGGGTAATGGGTGAAAACTCATACAAGAACATGCGCGCGTCCGGCATGGATGACGTCATTTTCTCCGGGTCCGGCACGCGCCCGTCACGCAACACTGCCGAAGTCACGCTCTTCCTGCAAAACCATGATCGCACTGCGCCCGCTGCCTTCAACGACAGTGAAGAGCTGGTTGTCACCCGCCGCATTGAGCGAGAAGCAGGTTCGGCTTACCGCATCAACGGCAAGGAAGCTCGCGCCAAAGATGTGCAGCTGCTGTTCGCTGACCAGTCCACCGGTGCCCGCTCGCCATCGATGGTCGGGCAGGGGCGTATCGGCGAACTCATTCAAGCCAAGCCGCAAGCCCGCCGCGCGCTGCTCGAAGAGGCAGCCGGCATCTCCGGTCTCCACACCCGCCGCCACGAAGCGGAACTGCGCCTGCGCGCCGCCGAACAGAACCTTGAGCGTCTTGATGATGTGACGGCAGAGCTCGCAAGCCAAATCGAGAGCCTCAAGCGTCAGGCCCGTCAGGCATCGCGCTTCAAGACGCTCTCCGCTGATATCCGCGCCACCGAGGCGACATTGTTTCATTTGCGCTGGACACAGGCGAAGGTGCAAGAAGGCGAAGCCAATTCTGCTTTGAACATAGCCACCAACGCGGTCGCCGAGCGCGCGCAATCGCAAATGAACGCCGCCAAGGATCAGGCGGTCGGTGCGCTTCATCTTCCGGAATTGCGTGACACCGAGGCCAAAGCCGGCGCCGCATTGCAGCGCCTGACGATTGCCCGCACGCAAATCGAGGACGAAGCGGAGCGGCTTCGTGTCCGCAAGGCCGAACTTGAGCGGCGAATGGCGCAGATGGTGTCAGACATTCAGCGCGAAGAGCAATTGCTGAACGACAATGCCGAAATTCTTGGAAATCTGGACAGCGAAGAAAAGCGCCTGAACAGCGAAACCGCATCCGCCGCTGATCTCGAACAGGAACTCGCCACTGCCCATTCCACTGCTGATCTTGGATTGAAAGGCAGCGAGCAATCACAATCGCGAATCACGGCGGAGCGTGCCGAGGCCGCCGCCTTGCGGAGCCAGCTTGAGCGCTCGGTGAAAGAGGCGGAAGACCGCCGCAACAGGTTGGACGTGCAGCTACAGGGCATCGTCCGCGAAGCTGGCGACATTGCTGCCAAGATAGGAGCACTGGCTGATCCGGCGGAAAAGCTGCGTGATGTCGAGGCGGCAGACACCGCGCTGACCGCTGCGGAATCCGAAGTGATCGCCGCCGAAACAGCGGTGGAGGAAGGCCGCCGGGCCGAAGGGGCGACCCGCAAACCGGTTGAAACAGCCCGCTCTGAACTCAACCGGATTGAGACCGAAGCCCGGACGCTTTCGAAGATTTTGAACGCTGGCGCAGGCGGCCTGTTCGCGGCAGTGGTCGAAGAAATCAAAGTCGATAAGGGTTTTGAAACCGCCCTTGGCGCGGCACTTGGCGAAGACATTGACGCGCCGCTTGACCGGGCGGCACCGGCACGTTGGGGCGATGTGGCATTTGCCTTTGATACCTCGACGCTGCCCGCAGGTGTGACGCCGCTGTCCGCCCATGTCCGTGCGCCGCGCCAGTTGCAGCGTCGCCTGAGTCAGATTGGTCTTGTCGGGTCTGAAGATGCTGCACGTATCCAACCCTTGCTCAAGCCAGGCCAACGCCTTGTCTCCAAGACTGGCGCGCTGTGGCGTTGGGACGGGTTCACTGCCAGTGCTGACGCGCCATCTGCAGCAGCGCTCCGCCTTGCACAGAAGAACCGTCTTGCCGAGCTTGACGCCGAAGCGCTGACGGCGACAGCTGCTCTGCGCGCTGCCGAAGCCCGCGAGACTGAGGCCAAGCGCCTGCTGGCCCAGATAATCGAAGCTGAACGCACCCGCCGTGAAACACTGCGCCAGGCGCAGCGCAAAGTGGCCGAAGCCCGCGACGCCCACGCCGCAGCGGAGCGTGCAGCGGGCCATCTTTCAAGCCGTCGCGCGGTACTCGACGATGCCCGCGCCCGTCTGACTTCTGATCTCGAAGAAACCGCAAAATTGCTTGGTGAGGCGCAAGGCGCGCTGTTGTCCGCGCCGGATTTGGCAGAGGTCACAACGCGCCTCAACGCCATTTCAATTGAGGTCGCTCAAGGCCGCGCAGCTCTTGCCGAGGCGCGAGCAAGACACGAAGGCTTGAAACGTGAGGCGGAGAACCGCCAGCAGCGTTTGGCAGCGATAATCAATGAACGTACCAACTGGATTTCTCGCGGCGAGAACGCACACAAGCAGATCGGCGCGCTGAACGATCGTCGCGAGGAAGCCGCGCGAGAACTTGGTGCGATTGCCGATGGCCCGGACGAAATCGAAGCCCGCCGCCGCGCCTTGATGAGCGCATTGTCATCAGCTGAAACGGCACGCAAGGGCGCCGCAGATAAGCTCCAAACAGCCGAAAACCAACAGCAGGAACTGGACCGCGCGGCCACGCTTGCGATCCAAACCCTTTCAGAATCCCGCGAAAACCGCGCGCGCGCCGAAGAGCGGCTGGTCGCTGCCAGCGACAGGCGCACAGAAATCGAAACTCGCATTCGCGAGGTTGCGCAAGTCGAGCCGCACGAAGTGTTCAAACTGACCGGCCTCGGCCACGGCGATGCGCTTCCGCATGCCGAGCAGACAGAACGCAATCTTGACAGGCTCAAGGTCGAGCGCGAACGTCTGGGCGCCGTCAACTTGCGCGCCGAAGAAGAGCAGGCGGAACTGTCTGGCCGCTTTGAGACGATCATCAACGAGCGCGAAGACGTGGTTGAAGCGATCAAGACCCTGCGCCAAGCCATTCAGGGCCTTAATCGCGAGGGACGCGAACGTTTGCTGGCGGCATTTGATGTGGTCGATGGCCACTTCCGTCGTCTGTTCACACATTTGTTCGGTGGCGGTACGGCGGAGCTTCAACTCATCGAAAGCGATGATCCGCTGGAAGCCGGCCTTGAAATCCTCGCCCGCCCACCCGGCAAGAAGCCTCAAACCATGACGCTGCTCTCCGGCGGCGAGCAGGCGCTGACGGCGATGGCGCTGATTTTTGCCGTGTTCCTGACCAACCCCGCACCGATCTGCGTGCTCGACGAAGTCGATGCCCCGCTCGACGACCACAATGTCGAGCGCTTCTGCAACCTGATGGACGAAATGGCCCGCACGACCGAGACCCGCTTCGTCATCATCACCCACAACCCCATTACAATGGCCCGTATGAACCGCCTGTTCGGCGTCACCATGGCCGAGCAGGGCGTGAGCCAACTGGTGAGCGTGGATCTGGAAATGGCCGAGCAAATCAGGGAAGCGGGCTGAGTGCACGAAAGTCGCACTCTGAGCATCGAGCTCAAATTCAACCTGTTGCGAACGCCAGTTCTGTTGAACCCAAGCGCTTTCTGAACGAGGACGGCGTGCTATGGCGCCTTTGTTGAAACGCGTGCGTCATATGCTGTTGATCAGAAAACCCGACTTCAAGCGCAACATGGCACAATGGTAGATCCGTCATCTCGAGCAAACGAATTGCAGTCTTGATCCGCAGATCGACAACATATTCGTACGGGCGTTTGCCTGTGGTTTGCTTGAAGACCTGAGTCAGGCGCGTCGGTTTGAGTCCGGATGCTCCTGCAAGATCGAGCAGGGAGAGATTGGTCGACAGGTTGCCATGAATGAAATCCACAGCCTTTTTAACACGCATGTCTTTTGCGACCTCGGCGCGATAGGACTTTGGCTTTTTTGACCATTGGTTTGTGGCAATTTCCAAGGCGAGAAGCCTGATGACAGTTTGCGCGTAAAGCAACCCTCTTGCGCTGGTCTGATGCAGTTCACCTTCCAGCAGGTGGATCAGCGCTGACATCACGGGGTTGCACGCGTAATCTTTCGGAAGCAGGTGGCCACCAAGGAATGAACTCGTCACAATCTCCGGGCAGTAGTGTTCAAAAACATCGTTCTCAAACACGATCATTGTCGAACGCTGGGCTGGTCCGACAATGTCCCAGGCAAACCGTGCGCTGAGGCCGGCAGGGATTTGGCAAATTTCTTCAGGGCACGTTGGCCGATTGGAAATGATGCCATCCATCCTGGTCAAATGACGGGATGTTCCCGTGTGGTCCAGCGTCAGCGAGTTTCTGGTCGTATTCTCGAAAACCACATCATTGGACGTTTCGACTGATCTTTGAATCCGCAACCTTTTCCATTCCGAGGGATCGCTGGTCTGCTGGACAACACTTTCGAAATAGTCGGTGTTTGATTTCAATCTCTTGGTCACAACATATCCCCTTGTTGAGACCAAGAAAATACGGTGTTCAAACCACAACTAAAAATAAAGGTTTCGCGTTCGGATTTGAATAAAAATACAACTCAACTCTATAATCATGTGTGCGCGCGATGACAGCCGTGTGAACGCTGTTAAGCCGTCGCGCCAATTGCCGTGATTGGGATTTTGGAAATTCATACAGCTTCTGGAAGCTTGCGTATGATCAGCGAAGGAAGGCACCCGCACATGACGATGCCATGCGGGTGCCCGACCTGCGCGAGACAAGTTCAAGACGACGGCCTGTCACCACAACTCTGGCAATTTGGCGGCAACAATTGCGCTGTCGCCAACGTGTGCCGGACCTCTGTTGTCAGACCGGCGTGTGATCAGAAGCCAGCGGCCTTGCACTGTGAAGAAATGCGATCAGAGAACCCGGAACGTGCTTCATCCATGACCGAGCAGGCAATGCGGACGACCATTTTGTCGGACTGGTTCATTTTGTTGTAGGCGGCCATGAACTCATCCGTCGAACGCATGGTCTTGCCTTCCTTGTCAGCAAAGAAAGCATCGAAGACGCCCTGAGACATTTTCATGCCAACGATTTCGCCTGGCATATAAGCGTCCAAGGCACCGGCCATTGATGGTGAGGAAGATGCCAGCATCGCGCCAAGTACGAGAGTTGCGACAGAGTATTTCATTTTTCAAAGCTCCAATTTTCAAGTTTTGGGTAACTGAATGTCTGGCAACAAACGCTTCATTGCCACCGGACGGCTCTGATCGGAACCAATCCACCCAGCGTATCGCTAACATGCGAAACACGGGCCGGATTGTCAGAAGCTGCGCCGGTTTTTGTCGAAAACAACACCCGTTTGCGCGAGTTTCCGTCCAACAAGTGTGCTGACTGTGCCGATATTGAACTTGCGCCTGTTTCGTGTTGAGCGTTTTCTGCGCAAGCCAGAACCGTACTCCAATAGCGCAAACCTCCCGCTGGCATCCGGACTACAGACGTGGCCGCGCGCCAGACATTTGCGCGGTACAGAGTGACCTTGATCTGCAACTCTGCGAGTCTGACCGCAACTCCCTGTAACGCAGACAAGCCAAGGCACCGGACGCGCGCATGCTGTCCGGTTGATTGCGATTGAAATGGGTGAATATTGTCATGACGTGTCCGGCAGACACGCTTCGTACGCGAAATAATGGCAGTCGCCCAAAACGCCATCGACCTCGTGAACATGGCGTTGGCGATGGCCCGGCGGCAGGCCGGGGCGGGTGGGTGAAATGCGTATAGGCTTGAACGGCACGAACCTGCCGCTTTGGCATTGGCGTGCCCGCTCCAGAAGCAAGACATCGCGCCGCGCCCGCCAGCGGGCTAGCCGCCGCGCCTGTTTCGGCAATTCGTCCAGCGCGCGCCGAATTGTGCTCAGCCTTGCGCAAAGCCTCTCGGGCGCGTCGAGGTAGTCCGCCACCGGCGGCAACGCACGGAATTGCGGCATCATGAAAACGGCGGCGTCATCTTCGAGAGACCTGATATGCGGCTGGAGGCCGGCAAAGCGTGTCTGATCCTCTGCGCAAAGATGTTTGAGCGGATCGGTGAGTGCAAACGCCGGCAGCCGCAGCTTGTCCGGGCGCGCCGCGACGGGAAAGCCTTGGGGAAAGCCGGC
>JANPEK010000298.1:0-7644 GCA_031422915.1 Phyllobacteriaceae bacterium
TGGGCACCAGCTTTCACGGCCAGACGCGCGGTTTCCTCGCGGTAGGTGTCGATGGAGATGATGGCTTCAGGGATTGCGGCGAGCGCCTCGACGACCGGCAGCACGCGCCGCTGCTCTTCAGGTGCGGAGACCGGTTCGGCGTTCGGCTTGGTTGACTCGCCGCCGACGTCGATGATGGTCGCGCCTTCTGTGAGCATGGTCTTGGCCTGAACCACCGCCGCATCGAGTGAGACGTGCATTCCGCCGTCGGAGAAGGAATCCGGCGTGACGTTGAGGATGCCCATGATGACCGCCTGCGGGCCGAGACGCAGGGTGCGGGAATGGGCGAGTTGCCAGAGGGTGTTCATGAATGTCATCTGCCGTTCAGCGGTACACTTCGCGACGATGGCCGACTTTTAGGACCATGACGGTCACGGACTGATCCCTGATTTCGCAAACGATCCGGTAGTGACCTACCCGATACTTCCAAAACTCCCCCAATTCAGCGCCAGTCAAGGCCTCACCAAGGGAGCGGGGATTTTCCAACATTGCAAGTCGCCCGAATAGAAATGTAAGGATTCGCTTTGCATTGTCTGAACCCAGCTTTTTAAGTTCTTTGTCCGCCTTCGGGTCAAACTCAATAGTCCATGCCATAGCGCTTCATGATTTCTTCAAGCGGTATTGTCTTGGACTTACCGGATCTTATATCGGCCAGGCGCTCCTCTGCATCATAGAGATCTTCCATATCCTCCAGATGCTTTTCAAGCGCCTCGCGGGCGTAAAAGGTCTTTGTCCGCCCAGAGCGCTTTGCAAGCGCAGCTAGTCGGGCTTCAAGTTCCGGCGAAAGGCGGATGGCAAGCATAGGAAAACTCCTTTGCTATACAAGTATAGCATAGGATCGCTCATGTCCATGAATCGATGAAAGGCGGGCCTACTGCACACCCAGCTTCTTCTGCAAATTGGTCGAGGACGTCGTATACTGGAACACGATCCGTTCGCCCGGATTGCAGATGCGCTTGGCTGCCTGGGTCATCAGCGCGGCTTCGTGGAAGCCTGACAGGATCAGCTTCAACTTGCCCGGATACCAATTTATGTCGCCGATGGCGAAGAGGCCGGGGACGTTGGTCTCGAACTTTTCGGTATCGACGTGAATGAGGTTCTGCTCGAGATTGAGGCCCCATTCGGCGACCGGGCCGAGCTTCATGGTGAGACCAAAAAAGGGCAGCATGCGGGTGGCGTTGATGATTTTTTCGCCGTCGCTGGTCTTGATGGTCACCGACGACAGTTGGCCGTCTTCGCCCTGCAGCGATGAGAGCTGGCCGGGCTCAAAGCGCATTTTGCCTTCGTCAACCAGCGCGAACATTTTCTTGACGCTGTCCGGCGCGGCCTTGAACTCCGGGCGGCGGTGCATCAGCGTCACGCTTTTGGCGACGGGATGGAGATTGAGCGTCCAGTCGAGCGCCGAATCGCCGCCGCCGACAATCAGCACATCTTGACCGCGGAACTCTTCCATGCGGCGCACGGAATAGAACACGCTCTTGCCTTCAAAGGCTTCAATGCCAGGGACCGGCGGGCGCTTGGGCTGGAATGAACCGCCACCGGCCGCGATGACCACGACCTTCGACAGGAACACTTCACCCTCGTCCGTCACAGTGCGGAAGCGACCGTCTTCCTGCTTCGAGAGCTCCGAAACCATGCGGTTGAAATGGAACTCGGGGTGGAACGGTTTGATCTGCTCCATCAGCTTGTCGGTGAGGCCCTGCCCGGAAATCTCCGGCCAAGCAGGAATGTCGTAGATCGGCTTCTCAGGATAAAGCTCGGCGCACTGGCCGCCGGGACGGTCGAGTATGTCGATCAGATGGCATTTAAGATCGTAGAGCCCAAGCTCGAACACGGCGAACAGGCCGACTGGCCCTGCCCCGATGATGACGACGTCGGTTTCGATCTGGGTGCTCATGGCAGTAAGGTCCGTTCAATCAAGATAAATGCAAACTGGGTCCGTGCAGCGCATTAACCGCACTTGGCACGGCTGCGAAAGGAAATGATTTCTGCAAGGCCGAGGCGCCGCGGAAAATTATCCCGCGTTCAGGCCTGGCGCTCGGGGATCGACACCACCAGGCCGTTCAGCTCGTCCCTGACCTTGATCTGGCAGGATAGACGCGAGGTCGGCCGCACATCGAAGGCAAAATCAAGCATGTCCTCTTCCATCGCCGCCGGTTTGCCGGTTTTGTCAACCCAGGCGTCATCGACATAGACATGGCAGGTCGCGCAGGCGCAGGCCCCGCCGCATTCGGCCTCAATGCCGGGCACCTGATTGCGGATGGCGTTTTCCATCACGGTCGAACCGTTGACAGCTTCAACATCAATGCGCGTGCCATCAAAGGCGATAAAGGTCAGTTTTGTCATGCGAAAACCTCGGGAAAATTTGTCCCCGTCGCTCTAGCGGTTTTCAATTTCAAGTCAATCCGCCAATCCGGCGCAGGCAGTCAACGGTTTATGGCCGCGATGAAGTCCAGCACATGGGCGATTTCATCGCCAAGATCGGCAAGCAATCGCGAATTCAGCGGTGCTTTCTCGATGCGTTCGGCAACATCGGCGACCGGAAACGCACCGACCGAGCGGGCTGTACCCTTGATGGTGTGCGCAAGGCGCTTGCGCTCGTCGGCGTTGGCATTGCCCATCGACGCACGCGCGCCGGACATTTGTTTGGAAAACAGTCCGAGGATTTCGGTCTCGAGAGCGCGGTCGCCCATGGTTTGACGCGTCAGATGCGCCAGATCAATCGGCCGCCCGTTGGCGGACGCCGGTGCGGTGTGTTTGAGTGCTGCTTGCATGAAGAAAAGCCATCCGTGGAGCCGGTACGCGGCGAACAATCCCACGATAGAAGCCGATGGTTAAAATTGTATGGGTTTACGCTGCTGCCGTTCAGGAAACATACAACCGCCAAAGTGTCAGCGCCCAGACCGACCCCGCGATGAGTATCGACATCAGGACAGCCAGCGAGCCGCAATCCTTGGCGATCTTGATGTCGGCATGAAACTCACGGCTCAGCGCATCGCAGGCCGCTTCAATGCCGGTATTGAGCACTTCGACAATCATCACCAGCATGACCACAGCGATCAGCAACAGCCGCGTCCAGCCGTCGCTTGAGACAACAAACGCAGCCGGAATGGCGGCAGCCAGCGCAATGGCCTCTTCCTGAAACGCCCGCTCGCTGCGGATAAGATGGTTCCACGCGGCAATGGAATTGAAAAAGGCGGCAGTCATGCGCTTCATGGGGTCCCTCCCGGATAGTTAGGGGTTATGCCCCGCAATGCTTAGGATTCGGTTGAAACCGTGCTGACAAGACTAGATGGCGCGGTGACATGCTGCGGCAGACCGTCGGTGATGTCGTAGTAGCTGCCCTTGTCGCCAACAAAGATGTGGCCTTCGGCGCGCAATGCGCTCGGCTCGTCGAACGCACCGGCGAGAATTGATGTGTAGGATTTGTCAGCGTTCTTCCAGAAGAGTCCAGAGCCGCAGATAGAGCAAAAGCCGCGCTTGGCTTCCGGCGAGGATTGGAACCATGAAATCTCGTCCGCGCCTTCGACTTTGAGGTCAACATCCTCGGCGGCGGTGGCGGCAAGGAAATGCCCGGTCTGGCGGCGGCATTGCGAGCAATGGCAATATATCACGCCGCGAAGCTTGCCGGAAGTTCTGAAGCGGACTGCGCCGCAGGAACATTGGCCGGTGTGGGTGGTGGGCATGAAATCGACTCCCTTCGCTCTCAAACTTTACCCGAACAGGCCGTCAAGCATTCCAGTTTGGGTCATCCCAAGCACCGAATGTGATCAGAGCCAGCGGTTGAAATCCATGCCGCCGTGCAGGATGCGCACGACTGTCAGTGTCCGCTTCGAAACACGGAAAAATACAACATGCGATCCCGACCCGCATTTGAAAAGGTCTTTGCGTGTCTCATTCGCACTGCGGGCCAAGCCGGGGTTCTCAGCAACAAGCTTAAATAGTGAAGCCAAATCCGAGACATACCGGTCAGCTTGCAAAAACCCGAATTTGTTCCATGTCCAGTCATGAATGCCAGCAAGATCCCGCAGGGCAAGCGGCGTCAGGCGGATTTCAAGTGCCATTCATGCCGCTCCGCCAGAAATTCGTCGAGATCAAATGGCTGCGGCTCTCCCGACGCGTCACCGTCGTCGATTGCCTTGCGTAACGCTTCGAGACGAAGTTCGCGCTCCTCAAGCATGCCCACGCTTTCCCGTACGGCCTCGGTCAAAGTGGCGTACCTGCCTTTGGCAATTTGCGCCCGTATGAAGGCCTCTTGGCCCGGTCCCAGCACCACTGACGTATTCTTGCCCATCAAAGCCTCCATCGCGTTACCAGATATTGGTAACACACGGTTCAACCCATTTCAACTGTTGCCAAAAACCAAACGGCGCCAGACACTTGCCTGACGCCGTTGATTCGAGTTTGTAGCGACTTGAATCAGAACCCGAAGATCACTTCTTCATGGCTTCGGTTTCTGCCATGCCGAGGTGCTCGCTGCACTTTTCCATGTCCTTCATGCCCATCGCTTCCTTGGCCATGTCGAATTCCTTCATTGCCATCGTCTTGGCTTCGCCTTCGGCCTTTTCGACGGTTTCCATTACCATTTTCATGGTTGCGTCATCGCAGGCCTTCATTTCAGCGGCGTAGGAGACGCCGGAGAATGCGACGGTCATGGCGGCGGCAGCGAAGAGTGTTTTCAACATTTGAGTATTCCCTTTGGAGTTTGACGCCCAACGCGTCTCCACGGACCATCATCACCTAAGCCTTCACTTACCAGACACGAAGCCGTGCTTCACACGCCTGTGTTGAAACTTCACTTTCTGTTCACAAAAACGGCACCGGTTTCCCGGTGCCGAAGCAAGACTGGAGAATAACGAGAGTGCCTATTCAGCGGCAATGCGCCGCTCGACGAAGCCGCGTTCCTTTTTGACCAGCTCCGCCACCATGAACGACAGTTCCAGCGCCTGATCGGCGTTGAGGCGCGGGTCGCAATGGGTGTGGTAGCGGTCGGCAAGCTCATCCTGCGTAATGGCGCGCGCGCCGCCGGTGCATTCGGTGACATTCTTGCCGGTCATCTCGACATGGATGCCGCCAGCATAGGTGCCCTCGGAGCGGTGAATCTCGAAAAAATTCTGCACTTCTTTCAGGATGCGCTCGTAAGGCCGCGTCTTGTAGCCGGAGGCGGCAGAGATTGTGTTGCCGTGCATGGGATCGCACGACCAGACGACCTTGCGGCCTTCCTTTTCGACGGCGCGGATGAGTTTCGGCAGATGCTCGCCGACCTTGTCAGCGCCGAAGCGGGCGATAAGCGTCAGGCGTCCGGGCTCATTGTCCGGGCTCAAAATGTCGATCAGCCGGAGCAGTCCGTCAGCATCAAGCGTTGGGCCGCATTTGAGACCAATCGGATTCTTGATGCCACGGCAGTATTCAACGTGCGCATGATCCGGCTGGCGGGTGCGGTCACCGATCCATATCATGTGACCGGAGGTGGCATACCAGTCGCCGGAGGTCGAATCGACGCGGGTAAGCGCCTCCTCATAGCCCAGCAGCAAGGCCTCGTGGCTGGTGTAGAAATCGGTCTCGCGCAGCGCGTAATTGGTCTTGGACGTGATGCCGATGGAACGCATGAAATCAATGGTTTCGGAAATCCGCGCGGCAAGCGCCGAATAGCGATCGCCCTGCGGCGAATCAGCCACGAAATCCATTGTCCACTGATGCACATTCTCAAGGCTGGCATAACCGCCCTGCGCAAAGGCACGAAGGAGGTTCAGCGTCGCAGCAGACTGGCGGTAGGCCATTTCCTGACGCGCCGGATCGGGGATACGCGAGGCCTTATCGAACTCGATTCCGTTTATGATGTCGCCGCGATAGGACGGGAGGGTAATATCGCCCTTTGTCTCATTGTCAGACGAGCGCGGCTTGGCGAATTGGCCGGCGATGCGGCCGATCTTCACCACCGGCTGCGAACCGGCAAAGGTCAAGACTACGGCCATCTGCAGGAACACGCGGAAAAAATCGCGGATGTTGTCAGCACCATGCTCGGCAAAGCTCTCGGCGCAATCACCACCCTGCAGCAGGAAACCGCGCCCTTCCGCGACATCGGCCAAGGCCTTCTTGAGGTCGCGCGCTTCACCGGCGAACACCAGCGGCGGATAGGTGCGCAGCCGCCCCTCAACATCAGTGAGGACCTGTTTGTCCGGATACGCCGGAACCTGGCTGATCGGCTTGTCGCGCCATGAAGTCGGGGACCAGTTCTGTGTCATGCTCTGTGCTTTCAAAGGTTGGGACGCAGCGCGCGGCAATTCGGCCGGTGCTGTTTTTGTGGCAAATGCGCTGTGGTCGGGCACCAGAATATGATTCTCGTCCGCCAGCGCCCGGATTTTCATCACGGCGATGCTCTCGTGCACCTTGGCCGGATCCAACTCCATGCGGTAAATCGTCGGCTGGCTGATCCCGGCCTTGGCCGCAAGCTCCGCCTGCGACAGGTCAAGCATGGACCGGATGTATTTGATCTGGCGACCGGTAAGTTGCGGAATGTTCATGGCGATGATCTCAGTTTGTAGCGCTTAAATAGGTCACAGTGAATAAAATGTCAAACCATTGTGAATAAAATACGTCATATGTTCAGTAAAATCTGATGGCCGTAAACCGCGCGAAAAAATTGACTCCACTCATCGGCGCGGTGATGTCCATTTTCCAGTATGTCTCGCGACCCTTTGCCGGAACCTGCGGGGTTGACGGTAGCTTCATGGTGAAGTTGACCCGGCCCGTGGACAGCGCCTGCGCATGCGGGACGGTCATTTTGCCGGACCAGAACGGTTTGGTGGAAAGCCCGGACCGTTCACCATCATGACCGCGCGGGCCATAGGCAAAGCAACCGAGCTTGATGGTGAAATCGCCCAGCACATCGGCCGGTTTGTCAAAGACAATGGCACCGCTGAACGAGGTGCCGAGCCTCCCCGGAGTGTATTCGAGAACAGGCGTGCCAATCTTGCGCTGGCGCAGAAACCCGCGCACCGCAACGAAACCAGCGTAGAGTGTCAGAGGTCCGAACAGGAACGGCAGCAAGATTGATGGGCTGGACATGTCAGGGTCGCGGACCGGCACCTCATACCACCAGGTGCCGCCGATGGAGATGACGGCGAAAACGACCGTCAATGTCACGGCATTGCGGTAATCCCTCAGGGCCACGGAGGTCAGCCTTTGTGGACCGTTCATGCTGTTCGACATGGCGTCGCCCTTCCCATGGATGTTTCTTCACTGCCTTCCGTAGCCAACTCTAGCACGGCCCAGGGCCACAGTAATCCGGGTCTGTAAGTCAAAGTGATTAGGGTCGCGTGACGCGTGGGTGTAGAATTTGGCATCACTCTTTCGAGGAAAGGACTGACGTCATGACCATCAAGGAATTCCACTGCGGCTCGCTCGTGCCCGGCTGTGAGTGGCACACTCGCAACGACAGCGAGGCCGAAATCATACGCCGGGCAAGTGAGCATTTGCGAGAAACACACGGCGAGACGGTCATTCGGCAGACGATGGTTGAGGCGATCAAGGCACGGATTGGTGTGGAGAAGAAGGCGGCTTGAGCCTTCCCTTCTTCACGCATTTGGCGGGGAGAAGGGGGGG
>JANPEK010000299.1:0-1638 GCA_031422915.1 Phyllobacteriaceae bacterium
GCCATCGCCTCGATCGTGGTGCGAATGACGTTGTTGTAAGGGTCCTGCTCTTGCAAAGACACACCCGAAGTCTGGCAATGTGTGCGCAGCATCTTTGACCGCTCATCCTTCGCGCCAAGCCCGTCCATCACGCGGTGCCATAAAGTACGCGCGGCCCTCAGCTTCGACACTTCCATGAAAAAGTTCATGCCGATGCCAAAAAAGAACGACAGCCGCCCCGCGAACGCGTCAATATCCAGCCCGCTTTCCATGGCGCGCTGCACATATTCCTTGCCGTCGGCGATGGTGAACGCCAGCTCCTGCACCGCCGTCGCGCCAGCCTCGTGCATGTGGTAACCGCTGATGGAAATGCTGTTGAACTTGGGCATATTCGCGCTGGTATATGCAATGATATCTGACACGATCCGCATCGATGGTTCGGGCGGGTAGATGTAGGTGTTGCGGACCATGAACTCCTTGAGGATGTCGTTCTGGATCGTGCCGTCGAGTTGCGCCTGCGAAACGCCCTGCTCCTCGCCCGCGACGATGAAGAACGCCAGGATGGGAATGACCGCGCCGTTCATCGTCATGCTGACGCTCATCTGGTCGAGTGGAATGCCGTCGAACAGGATTTTCATATCTTCTACGGAATCAATGGCCACGCCCGCCTTGCCGACATCGCCGACAACACGGGGGTGATCTGAGTCATAGCCGCGATGCGTGGCGAGGTCGAAGGCGACGCTGAGGCCCTTTTGCCCGGCGGCGAGGTTACGGCGGTAGAAGGCGTTGGATTCCTCGGCAGTCGAAAAACCCGCATATTGGCGAATAGTCCAAGGTCGCCCCGCATACATGCTGGCGCGCACGCCGCGTGTGAACGGCGCAAAACCGGGTAGGCCGGGGTCGCCAGCGTCTTCAGACGTATAGAGCGGCTTAACGTCAATACCCTCCGGCGTGTGCCAGGTCAGATCTTTGCCCTTGACCTCTTTGTCGGCTGCTATTTTCCAGTCGTCGATATCTGCCATGATTCAATCCAAAATTTCCGTTCAGGCTGAGGCCCTGAGCTTGTCGAAGGGCGAAGCCCAGTTTGCGTAATCTGCCCTTCGACAGGCTCAGGGCGAACGGCGGTTATTATGCTCCCTTAAACTCCGCCTTGCGCTTCTGCAAAAAGGCAACTGCGCCCTCCCTAGCATCCTTGCTGTCACCCGCAATGCGTTGTCCCTCCGCTTCGCGCAACAACGCTGACGCGTAGTCGACATCCAACGCCGCTGCCAGATTTTGCCGCATAATGCCGAGCGCCACGGTCGGGCCACCCGCAAGCCGCGTCGCCAGCCCTTTCGCCTCTGCCATCAAATCGGCATCCTCGACACATTTGTAGATGAGGCCCCAATCGGCGGCTTTCTCGCCCGAAATCTTCTCGCCAAGCAACATCATTTCGGTCGCGCGCGCCTTGCCGACGAGCCGCGCCAGCATCCAGCTTGCGCCGCCGTCCGGGACCAGCCCGATATTGACAAACGCCTGAAGGAAATAGGCCGATTTACCCGCAATCGCAAAATCGCTGCACAGCGCCATGCTGCATCCGATACCTGCTGCCGGGCCATTGACCGCAGTAATCATCGGCACATGCAGCTTGGCCAACTTCATCATCAGAGGGTTATAGCT
>JANPEK010000300.1:0-14665 GCA_031422915.1 Phyllobacteriaceae bacterium
TTCTGCATCGTCATGTTGATGACGATGTTGGACGATTGCGACAACAGCGCTACGCCCTTATCCACCCGCTTGCCGCCGTGCTGGTCCGGCCAGAGCAGCGCGCCGTCGAGATAGTTGATCACGCCATAGCAGTTCGGCCCGAGGATCGGCATGCCGCCAGCAGCAGCGATCAGCTTGGCCTGCAATTCCGGCTCGCCCGCCTCTTCCCAGCCCGAAGCAAAACAGATCGCGCCACCTGCGCCGAGCGCATTGAGTTCAGCCACAACATCGACGGTCGCATGGCGGTTGACGCCGATGAACGTGGCGTCCGGCACGCCGGGCAAATCCTTGAGCGACGAATAGGCCTTCAGCCCGCCAATCCCGGACTTCAACGGATGCACCGGCCACACCGGCCCGGCAAAGCCCATCTTTCGGCATTGCTCAATGACATTGACAGCCCATGAAGAGCCAAGCACGGCGATGGACTTGGGGCGCAGCAGGCGTTCAAGGCGGGTCAAGGAGCGACACTCCCGCAAGCGCGGCGCGAGGCGCCCCCCTCTGTCCTGTCGGACATCTCCCCCACGAGGGGGGAGATCGGCTTATATTTAAGGTTTCGCCAGCTGGCAAACGAAGGGGCCGCACAAAAATCGCGGGCTGTCGATCTCCCCCCTCGCGGGGGAGATGTCACGAAGTGACAGAGGGGGGCGCCTCGCACCAAACTCGCCATCATCCCCCCACCAACCGCAGCAATTCGCGCGAGATAATATGCCGCTGAATCTCGCTCGTCCCTTCCCAAATCCGCTCAACCCGCGCGTCGCGCCAGATGCGCTCCAGCGGCAAATCCTCCATCAGCCCCATGCCGCCATGAATCTGGATCGCCTCATCGGCCACCATCGCCAGTACTTCCGTCGCCTTCAGCTTGGCCATCGACATGTCGGCTTCGGTCACTGTGCCCTTGTCGAATTTCCACGCCGCCTCGCGGGTCAACAATTCAGCCGCCTTCAGCTCCATCGCCATATCGGCAAGCTTGAACGATACGCCCTGAAATTTGCCGATCTGCTGGCCGAATTGCTTGCGTTCAGCGGCGTAGGAGATCGAATGCCCTAGTGCCCGTTCCGCCCGTCCAAGACAGGTCGACGCGACTTGCAAACGCGTTGCCCCCAGCCATTGGTTGGCCACTTCAAACCCCTTGTGCGGCTCGCCCAGCACTTGGGCAGCCGGAATGCGGCAGTCATCAAACTCCAGCACCGCATTGGTGTAGCCGCGATGCGAGACATTGCGGTAGCCGTCGCGAACGGTGAAGCCCTTGGTGCCTTTGTCGACGAAAAACGCCGTGATCAGCTTCTTCTTGCCGCGCGATGTTTCCTCTTCACCGGAGGCCATGAAACAGATCGCAAACCCCGCGATGTCGGCATGGCTGATGAAATGCTTGGTGCCATTCAGCACCCAGTCATCGCCGTCCTGCCGCGCCGTGGCCTTCATACCGCGCAGGTCCGATCCCGCGCCGGGTTCGGTCATCGCAAGGCAGTCCCAAGTCTCGCCGCGGATGCAAGGCATCAGATACTTCTCGCGCTGCTCCGGCGTGCCCGCGAGCAGGATGTTCGAAGGTCGCGCCACGCAGGTCCAGTGCAGCGCATAGTTCGCCTTGCCGAGCTCCTTTTCATAAAGCAGCCATGTCAGCGTATCGAGCCCCGCCCCGCCGACTTCCTCCGGCATGTTGGCAGCATAAAGCCCGGCCCGCATCGCCTTGGCTTGAATCTCCTTGATCAATTCCATCGGCACATGGCCGGTGCGCTCGACCATTGCCTCATGCGGATAAAGCTCGTTCTCGACAAACGCCCGCGTCGTGTCGATGATGGCTTGCTGTTCTTCGCTCAGGCCGAAATCCATCTATTTGACTTTCCTTTTTACGAGCTTGCCCGCCCTGGCCTTCGCCGCAGCCGCCGAAACGCCAGCCTTTTTGCCGAGCGCCTTCACATAATCCTTGTGCAACTCGCCCGCGCCCCAGCCCTTGCCGTTGTTGGTCTTCGACAGCGCCGCCATGATCGCGACAAGGTTTTCGTCGCGGATGGCTTCCAGTTCGCGGATCGACCATTTGCCGGATTGCTCGTCAGATTGCCCGGCGATCAAATCAACCAACTCATCATTGAACTCCGGCACGTCTGTCAGCTTGGTCCAAGGCCATTTCAGGCACGGTCCGAACTGCGCCATGAAGTGCCGCATGCCCGCCTCGCCGCCGGCAATCCGGTAGACCTGAAACATCCCCATCTGCGCCCAGCGGATGCCGAAGCCGTAGCGCATGATGTCGTCGAGCTCTTCGACCGTGGTGATGCCGTCCTTGATCAGCCAAAGCGCCTCGCGCCACACGGCTTCCAAGAGACGGTCACCGACAAACGCCTCGATCTCCTTCTGGATCACCACCGGCTTCATGCCGATGGAGGCGTAAAGCGCCCGCGCCTTTTCGGTGAATTCCTTGGTCGTCTTCACGCCGCCGACAATCTCGACAATCGGCAACAGGTAAACAGGGTTGAACGGATGCGCGACCACCAGCCGTTCAGGGCGGCTCATAGACGTCTGCATATCGCTTGGCTTGATGCCCGAAGTGGACGAGCCGATCAGCGCATCAGCCTTGGCATGCGCATCAATCTCGGCCAGCACCTTGTGCTTGATGTCAAGCCGCTCCGGCACGCTTTCCTGAATGAGATCGGCGTCGCGAACCGCCTCGGCCAGCGTCTTGGTATAAGTGATCCTGCCCTCTTCTGGCAGCGCGGGCGCCATCTGGCGATAGGCAGCACGGGCGTTCTTCATTACCGCATTGACCTTGCGCTCCGCCTCCGGATCGGGATCGAAGATCGAAACATCAATGCCGTTGAGCACAAGACGCGCAACCCAGCCAGCTCCTATAACGCCGCCGCCGATGCAAGCTGCTTTGGTAATTGCGTTCATGTTTCAAATTTCTCCAACAAGCACCAAACCTACGCGATTATCCCCTTCTCCCCGCCACTTGCGGGGAGAAGGTGGCGCGAAGCGACGGATGAGGGGCAGCGCTGAGGTTGGGCGATTGTCATCTCATTGCTCACTTTCAAACTTCGTTTCGACCGCAGAAAACGCCAATCTCCAACCCTTGGCGCTGCCCCTCATCCGTCACTGCGTGACACCTTCTCCCCGCAAACGGCTGGGAGAAGGGAAGAGCTCTCACGCCGCCACCATCGCCATCTTGCTCAATCCCAACTTTTTCCGCACCTCATCCGGCCCGATCACCCGCGCACCCATCGCCTCGACAATCGTCACCGCCCGCTCCACCAGCTGCGCATTGGTCGCCAGAACGCCCTTGCCGAGCCAGAGATTGTCCTCAAGCCCCACCCGCACATTGCCACCAGCCAGCACAGCGGCGGCGACATAGGCCATTTGGTCGCGGCCGAGCGTGAAGGCCGACCAGTTCCATGTGGACGGCACATTGTTGACCATGGCCATGAACGTGTTGAGATCATTCGGAGCGCCCCAAGGAACACCCATGCATAATTGCACCAGCGCATCCGGCGCAAGCACGCCCTCCTCCACCAGTTGCTTGGCAAACCACAGATGTCCCGTATCGAACGCCTCGATCTCCGGCTTGACGCCGAGCGCCGTCATCATCCCGCCCATTGCGCGGAGCATGCCGGGCGTGTTGGTCATCACATAGTCGGCCTCGTTGAAATTCATCGTGCCGCAGTCAAGCGTGCAGATTTCCGGCAGACACTGGCGCACGTGCTCCATGCGGTTGGTCGCGCCGCCCATGTCAGTGCCCTGCACTTTCAAGGGCAGCGGGTTTTCGACATCGCCGAACACCATATCGCCGCCCATGCCGGCAGTGAGGTTCAGCACCACATCGACGTTCGCCTCGCGGATGCGCTCCGTCACTTCGCGATAAAGATGCACATCACGTCGCGGCTTGCCGGTTTCCGGGTCGCGCACATGGCAATGCACAATCGCTGCGCCAGCCTTCGCCGCATCAATCGCCGCATCGGCAATCTGCTTCGGGCTGCGCGGCACATGCGGCGAACGGTCCTGCGTTCCGCCGGAACCCGTCACGGCGCAAGTTATGAAAACCTCGCGGTTCATGGAAAGCGGCATCAAATCCTCCAAGTCAGGCCTGCTTGAACATGCCTGACTTGCAATCACGCGCTTTGCACATTACGAATTAAAATTGATGAAAAGCGAAATACCATCAATCTTTCAGCCAGAAAACACGCCTCTCGACGTGACGTTCCTCGTCCTGCCGGGCGCGTCGCTGCTGTGTGTCGCGTCGGCGATAGACCCGTTGCGCGCAGCCAACCGCATTGCCGGTGAAGCGCTCTACAAATGGACCATTGTCTCACCGAACGGCGCAAACGCCGAAACCACCAGCGGCCTGCCAATCGCTGTCTCCGGCAAGTTCAACGCCAACGCCCGTCACGAAGTGCTGATCGTCATTGCCGGGTTCGGCACGGCACCTTACACTAAAGGCCCGTTCATCGCAGGTCTCGCCAAAGCTGCCCGCCGCGCCCGCGCCGTCGGAGGCATTGAGGCCGGCACTTGGCTTCTCGGCCACGCCGGGCTGATCGAAGGCCGCGCTGCAACCACCCATTTTGAAGACAGGGAGGATTTTCAGGCAGCCTTCCCGGGTGCCGAAATCCGCCAGGACCGCTATGTCATCGACGGGCCGGTTTTCACCTGCGGCGGTGCTTCCCCGGCCTTCGATCTGATGTTGCATATGATCCGCGCGCGCCACGGCATGGGGCTGGCACTTGGTGTTGCCGCGGTTTTTCTCTACGAGCAGTCGCGCGCGCCGACAGACGCTCAGCCTTTGGTCGCTCTGGGCGAGTTGGCGCGGAGCAACCCGCGCATTGCCGCCGCCATCCGCCTGATGGAAAGCCATATCGACGAACCTATGGCCATTGCAACAATAGCGGCTCGTCTTGGCGTCACCACCCGCACACTCGAACTCGCCTTTACCAAGGTAATCGGCGAAACGCCGGGCCAATACTACCTTGGCCTGCGGCTCGCCGCTGCGCGCAAGATGGTGACGGATACAAATCTTGCGATGACCGAAATCGCCGCGCGGACGGGATTTTCTAGCGCGGCAACATTTGCGCGCGCGTTTGGCGAAAAGTTTGGCCGCGCGCCGACGTCGCTGCGATAACGGTTCGTTGCAATTGATACATACCAGTGATAAGTATTATCGTGAATCTTTGGAGGTGCGCTCGATGGCCAAGACAGCAAAAATATTTATGACGGGCCGCAGTCAGGCTGTCCGTCTCCCAAAGGAATTCCGGTTCAGAGGCGAATTGGTAAACATCAGTCGCGATCCAGTCAGCGGAAATGTCATTCTGGCTGAAGCTGCCAAGAAGAAAGACTGGGCGTCGTTTTTTGCTCTGCTCGACGCAACAGATGTCGATCCAGAATTCATGCTCGACCGCAACGATGGGCCCCCGCAAGAACGTGACCTGTTTTGACCATAGCTTACATGCTGGACACCAATGCGCTTTCGGCGATAATCCGGAAGAGCGCCGCTTCGGTTGATGCGTTGGAGCGCGCTGCAGGGCACGTGAGATTGACCATATCCTCAGTGACGCATGGCGAGTTGTTGTTTGGCATCGAGAAAAAGCCCGAGGCAACCAAGACAGCCCGTGTGGCATTCGAGATTCTGGAGCGTCTCGAAATATTGCCGTGGGACATCAGTGTGTCGCCTGTTTACGGGCGATTGCGGGCCGTTATGGAAGCTGGCGGAAAGCCGCTCGGCGCATTGGATATGATGATAGCCGCCCACGCCCTCTCCGCTGGCTTTACACTTGTCACGGCTGACAAGGCGTTCTCAATGGTACCAAACCTGAATACCGTGAACTGGGAAGCCTGACGCAGCCACGTTCACCCCTTCGTAAACCGGTACTCCGTCTCCTGCCGCAACGTTTCGCCTGGCCGCAAAATATTGGATGGAAAATACGGATAATGCGTCGAGTCCGGCCAGCCCTGCGTTTCAAGGCAAAAGCCTGCAAACTGGAAATACGGCTTCCCGGTCAACCCGGCCGGACCTGCGGGCAGCGTGTTGCCAGCGTAAAACTGCACGCCCGATTCACCCGTATGAACTTCCAGCACAACACCTGATTTGCGCCCCTCGACTCGCACGCCTTTGCACAGGGCACCCCGCACTGCGGCAAAACACCACGTATTGTCGTACACGGTCTGCACGCCGTTCACTTCATGGCGGATTGCGCGCGGTTCCCGGAAGTCATGTGTCGTCCCAGCGACGGGAAGCACCCGCCCGTCCGGGATCAAATCTTCGTCTGTCGGCAAATAGGCATCCGCCAGTATCTGCATCACATGATCACGGCTGTCGCTTAAGCCCCCATCGTCGAGATTGAAGTAGGAATGCTGCGCCAGATTGCAGACTGTGGGCTTGTCAGTTACAGCTTCGAATAAAACGGAAAGCACGCCTTTGCCCGACACGCGGTATGTGCAGCGCACGTCAACATTTCCCGGAAAACCCATATTCCCGTCCGGGCAACGGATTTCGAGCACCGCTTCATCGCGCGATACCGCCACAAAGGTCCAATTGCGCGTGCCTATGCCTTGCGTGCCGCCATGCAGATTGTGCCTGCCCCGGAAGTTCTTCTCGAGATCATGCGTCGCACCATCAACGACAAGTTCGCCGTTGCGGATGCGGTTCACATTGCGACCAACAGCCGCGCCGAAATACTTGGAATGCGCCGGATAGTCGTCAAACGCCGGAAATCCGAGCACCAGCGGTGCGTCATGCCCTTTCAGGCGAAGGTCCTGAATGACCGCGCCCCACGAGATGATCGTCGCCGTCAGTCCGCCGCCGGCAATCTCCACCAATTGCACCGCATCGCCATTTTCCGTCTGCCCGAACACGTCCATGCTTCACCCGATATTTAACTTGGCAACCCGTAACGATACAACACCAAAAATTCAAGCAACCCTGCGATATGCCCGCAGCGTTTCGCACTTTCACAATCAGTCAAAAAGGGCTAATGAGCCGCAACAAATCGAGTATCAAATGGGCGTTGCAACAATTTCGGGTGCATAACGCCATTACATGAATGAGGTTTTGCCCGTGTCGTCCACATTTGACAAAGTCGCTGATATCATTGCCGAAACCAGCGAAATCGAGCGCGATACGATCTCGCCGGAAAGCCACACAATCGACGACCTCGGCATCGACAGCCTCGATTTCCTCGACATCGTGTTCGCCATCGACAAGGCATTTGGAATCAAGATCCCGCTTGAGCAGTGGACGCAGGACGTCAATGAAGGCCGCGCGCCGACAGAGGAATATTTCGTTTTGAATAACCTTTGCGGCAAGATAGACGAACTTGTCGCGGCCAAAAAAGCCTGAGCGGATAAACCCGCAGCCATGAGCGGCAACGACGTTCTCATCACGGGTATCGGCATCTTGTCCAGTTTGGGCGAAGGCCCTGAAGCACACTGGACTGCGCTGCAATCCGGCGCGCAGCCGCATCTTGATACCGAAAATTTCGCTCCATACGTCGTCCATCCCCTGTCACCAGAAATCGACTGGTCACTGCAAATCCCGCGCAAGGAACAGCGCCAGATGGAGCAGTGGCAACGCATCGGCACCTACACCGCCGGTCTTGCGTTGCAGGACGCGGGCATCAAGGACAATGAGGCCTTGACCGCGACAATGGACATGATCGTCGCAGCCGGCGGCGGAGAGCGCGACGTGTCGGTCGATACGCAAATTCTAGAGGCCTCGCGCACCCGCAACGACCGCGACGTCATGCTCAATGAAAAACTCACAACCGAATTGCGCCCGACGCTGTTTCTCGCCCAGCTTTCCAACCTGCTCGCCGGCAACATTTCAATCGTCCACAAAGTCACCGGCTCATCCCGCACCTTCATGGGCGAGGAAGGCGCAGGCATCTCGGCACTGAAAACCGCACTCGCCCGCATCCGTTCCGGCCAAAGCAGCCATATTCTGGTCGGTGGCGCGCTCAATGCCGAGCATCTGGACATTTGCCTGTCCTACGAGCTTGGTGGATTTTTGAAGCGTGACGGCTACGCACCCGTCTGGTCACGCGAAGACTCTGACGGCGGCGGCGTCATCACGGGCTCCGGCTCGGCGTTCTTGGTCCTGGAATCGCGCGCCCATGCCGAAAAGCGCGGTGCCCGTGCCTACGCAACCCTCGCCGCTGTCTCAGGAAATCAGGCCCACCGCAACGGTGATCTGGAAAACAGCATCGCGTCCGTGCTTGCCGATGTTGGTGCACAAGCCGATTTGCTGGTTACCGGAACTTCCGGCGCGAAGGCGGCAACCGCTGCCGAAAAGGCAGTGCTGGCAAATCGCGGCGACAAGGCGGTCCGCGCCTTTTCCACCCTGACCGGTCATATGAAAGAGGCGCAATTCCCCTTCTCGGTCGCACTCGCCGCTCTTGCCGTCTCAAAAAGCGAGAGCCTGCCCCCGCTTGACGCGTCGTTCGAAACTCCGTCATCCGGCAAGGTTGAAACTGCGCTTGCGCTCACTGTCGGTTGCCACCGCGGCGAAGGTGCCGCCCTTTTGACGAAAGCCTGAGGACAGAACCGATGGCATCAAAGTTCACAGACCAGTTCGGCCGCCCCATCGTCGCCGTCACCGGCATCGGCATGATCACGTCGCTTGGCCAAGGCAAGGCTGACAATTGGGCGGCGCTGACGTCCGGCACCTCCGGCATTCACACAATAACCCGCTTCCCGACGGACCTTCTCAACACGCGCATCGCTGGCACAGTAGACTTCCTGCCTGAAAGTGGCACCGGAGCATCTGTTCTGTCTTTCGCGCTAGCCGCCACTGCCGCCGAAGAGGCCATCGCAGAAGCCGGCCTCAGCGGCCCGTTCGATGGCCCGCTGTTCCTTGCCGCACCACCGGTCGAGCTCGAATGGCAGCATCGTTTTGCGCTCGAAAAGGAACTATCCACCGCAAGTGAGCCCGGTTACGACCGGATGCTGGAGGCCTGCCGCACAGCCCTGCATCCGGCATTCTTCGATGCAGCGCAGTTCGGCGGGATTGCTGACCGCTTGCAGGAGCGCCTCGGCACACGCGGTCTGCCCATAACCCTGTCCACAGCATGCGCATCCGGCGCAACCGCCATCCAGCTTGGCGTCGAGGCCATCCGCCGCGGCGAAGCAACGCGTGTCCTGTCCATTGGCACAGATGGTTCTGTCAGCGCCGAGTCGCTCATCCGCTTTTCGCTCCTGTCGGCGCTCTCCACCCACAACGACCCCGCAGAAAAAGCTGCCAAACCCTTCTCCAAAGACCGCGACGGATTTGTCATGGCTGAGGGCTCGGCAGCACTGGTGATGGAATCGCTCGAAAGCGCAGTGTCGCGCGGCGCAAAAGTGCTCGGCATCTTGCAAGGCTGTGGCGAAAAGGCGGACGACTTCCACCGTACCCGCTCCAAGCCCGACGCCTCCCCCGCAATCGGCGCCGTGCGCGCTGCGCTGAGCGACGCCGGCATCGCCGAAGACGCCATCAATTACATCAACGCCCATGGCACATCGACGCCGGAAAACGACAAGATGGAATATCTGGCCATCGCCACCGTCTTCGGCGAGCGGATTTCAGCCATCCCCGTCTCATCGAACAAATCCATGATCGGCCATACGCTGACCGCCGCGGGTGCCATCGAAGCCGCCATCTCTCTGCTCACCTTGCAAACCGGCACCATCACGCCGACCATCAACTACGACATCCCGGACCCCGCAATCCCGCTCGATGTCGTGCCGAACACCGCCCGCGGCGCTGATGTCTCGATGGTCCTGTCAAACTCCTTCGGCTTCGGCGGTCAGAACAGCTGCCTTGTCATGGCGCGCGAACCCAATTAAGCGCTGTTCCAACAATATGACTTGCCTGAAGGACAGCCGCACATGCGCGCCCTGCAATTGATTGAAGACCGCCGCATCGAAGTGCGCGACGTGGAAGCACCAGCGGCCCCCGGCCCCGGTGAAGTAACGATCAACGTGAAAGTCGTCGCCCTCAACCACATCGACGTCTGGGGCTGGCGCGGTATGGCGTTCGCCAAGCGCACATTGCCGCTCACCATCGGCGCGGAAGCCTCCGGCATCGTCACCGCCATCGGCCCCGGCGTCTCAAATGTCCTGCCCGGCCAGTTGGTCGCCATCTACGGTGCGCGCATCTGTGGCCTTTGCAAAGCCTGCCGCGAGGGCCGCGACAATTTGTGTGAGCATGTCTCCGGCGTGCACGGCTTCCACCTCGGCGGTTTTGCCTGCGATCAGGTCAACATCCCCGCCCGCCAGTTGGTCCCCGCCCCTCCCGGCGTCACCGACATCGGCGCTGCCGTCGCCCCGGTCACGTTCGGCACCGTCGAGCACATGCTGTTCGACAACGCCAAGCTCCAGCCAGGCGAAACCATTCTCATCCATGCGGGCGGCTCAGGCATCGGCACCGCCGCCATCCAGCTTGCCAAAATGATCGGCTGCACGGTCATCACCACCGTCGGCTCAGACGAAAAGATCGAGCGCGCCAAGGCGCTTGGCGCAGACCATGTCATCAATTACCGCGAGGACCGCTTCGAAGGCGTCACACGCAAACTGACCAAAAAGAAGGGCGTGGACGTGGTCTTCGAACACGTCGGCGCGGACACGTGGGCCGGCTCAATGCTCTGCATGAAGCGCGGCGGACGCCTTGTCACCTGTGGTTCGACGTCCGGGGTCTCGACCACCATCAACCTGATGATGCTGTTCCAGCAGCAGCTGCGCCTCATCGGCTCCTTCGGTTGCCGCATGGAAAACATGGCCGATGCCATGCAGAAAATGGCGCAGGGTCTCGTGCGTCCTGTCGTTGACACCGAGGTCGGCTTTGATGGAATCGACGCAGCGCTCAAGCGCATGGAAACCCGCGATGTGTTCGGCAAAATCCTGCTGCGGGTGAATTGAGCCTTGAACATCAAACTCGCCCTCTACCGGCAGTGGCGAAAGCTTCGGCACATTGAGTATTGGCTGACCGCGCAGGTCACGTTCCTGTTTCTGCGCACAATCCGCCTCCTGCCGCCGCACGCCGCAATCAACTTCATGGACCGCGCCGCCCGCAAGATTGGCCCGCTGACAGGCCGCCACCGCGTCGCGCTGAACAATCTCAAGCACGCGTTCCCGGAAAAGACCGATGCCGAGCGCCGCGACATTGCCATAGGCATGTGGGGCAACATGGCGCGCCTCGTTGCCGAATATGTCTTCCTCGAAGATATTTTCGACTATGTGCAGAACGCGGAAAAACACGGCCTGATCGAAGTCGAAGGTGCGGACATTTTTGAAAAGCTGCGGCATGAACAAACACCGCACATCTTCTTCACCGCCCACACCGGCAATTTCGAGCTGCTGCCCATTTGCGCGGCAACCTTCGGCCTTGAAGTCACCGCGCTGTTTCGCGCGCCAAACAATCCCTACGTTGCCAAAAAAGTGCTGGAAGCCCGCCGCACCAAGATGGGCAGCCTCATCCCCTCAAAGGCCGGTGCGGTCTGGGCGCTCGCCACGGTGCTGCAAAGCAACGGCAATGTCGGCATGCTGGTTGACCAATTCTTCTACAGCGGTGCCGAGGTGACGTTCTTCGGCCGCGCCGCCCAGACCAGCCCGTTGTTGCCGCGCCTTGCGCGCCAGTTCAATGCCGACGTGTACCCTGCCCGTTGCATCCGCATGCCCGGCGGTCGCTACAAGCTCCAGTTGTTCGACAAAATCGATCTTCCGTTGACACCAAAAGGCAAAATCGACATCGACGCGTCCTGCCAGTTGCTCAATGACATCGTCGAAGGCTGGGTGCGCGAATACCCCGACCAGTGGATGTGGTTTCACAAACGCTGGAAGCGGTACGATAGCCCGAAACGCTCAGCTGCTACCGGGTAATAACGATCTTGACGTTTTTCCGGCCGGCTTCCTGCACCATTGAATAAAACGCCGCAGCGTTGCCGGTCTGCAAGCGCACACATCCGTGCGAGGCCGGCGTTCCCAAACGCTTGACATAATTGGTGCCATGAATGGCATATCCGCCGTGAAAGAACACCGAGTATGGCATCGGCGAATTGTCATACTTGCGTGAATACCACATCCGCGCCATCCGCTGCGGACGGTACTGGCCGGTCGGCGTATAGTAACCCCTCCGTGCCGTCGAAACCTTCCAGCGATGCATGACAAACCCATACTTGCTGACGGTCATGGTCTGCGACGAAATATCAATATGCGCCACAATCCCCGCTGCAAAACTGCCGGCTGACGAAAGTCCAAGCAGAAACAATGCCGCAATTGTTGCCTTGAGCATTTTCATGTGAAATTACCCCGTATCCGCGTTTACCGCGCCCCGCACAAAACATGCCACCAATTGACCGTGCGGTCAAAAACTCTCGCGCGACAAGCTTAACAAGTGTCCGAGGGCCCGTCAGAGCAGGGCAATCAGGCCAACAAGCGCCGCAAACAACGTAAACATGACTGCCACAATCGCGATCGAAGCATCAATATCCACCACACCCGCCGCCCGCCGCCCGCCAGCATTCAGCATCGGCTCATTGGCAATGTCGCCGTTGTAAATCCGCGGCCCCGCCAGCGCCAGACCGGTCAACCCGGCAATCGCCGATTCCGGCCAACCGGCATTGGGCGAGCGGTGCAACCGCGCATCGCGCATCATGCCGCCGAACGCCTGTTTAGCCCGCGCACTACCAACAACCAGCGCCCCCGCCGCAATCAGCAGCAAGCCGGTCAACCGCGCCGGTATCCAGTTTGCCGCATCATCCAGCTTCGCTGAGGCCCGACCAAAATCGCGGTATCGCTCATTCATGTGCCCGATCATCGAGTCCGCCGTATTCAGCATCTTGTATGCAAACAGCCCCGGCAACCCCGCCACAACAAACCAGAAGGCGGGCGCAATCACCCCGTCCGAACTGTTCTCCGCCAAACTTTCAATCGCCGCCCGGCAAACCGCGCTTTCGTCAAGGCTGTTCGGATCACGCCCGACAATCATCGACACGGCACGCCGCCCGCCGTCCAGCCCGCCGGTCGCCAGTGCGGTAGAAACCGCCGACACATGATCAATCAAGCTCTTCTGCGCCAGAAAAATACTGGCAACTGCCGCCTGAATGAGAAACTCGATTGGTCCAAAAAGACTGCACAGCCAAACCACAGCCAAACCGGCGAATGCAGCCAACACCAGCAATCCGGCAATGGCCACAAACCCGTCGCGCCGCTTTTCGTATGGCGACTTCTCCGCCCTGTTGAGCCATCCCTCCGCCATTGCGACCGCACCGCCAAACACCGCCACAGGATGCCTGACCCGCTTCCACAGCCAGTCCGGATCACCCACCACGCGGTCAATCAGCAGCGCCAGAAGAAGTATCAGCAGATGCAAGGGCTTCCGTCCATTTCCAGACTCAATGTGTCAAAGTGAACGCATGATCTCCGCAAGCGCCGTGTTCAACCGCTCCAACCCGTCCTTGTCCCTTGGCAGGCCAAACCGCAGCCAGTCTGCGCTATGGTCAAACTTGCGGACCAGAATATGCCGCGCTGCAAGTTCCCGCCAGATATGCGCCGCCTGAAAGTGCCGGGCGAGCGTGAACAGGTCCGTCCCGCCAACAAGTTGCAAACCGGCAGACGTCAGAGCGTCTCGCAGCATCTCAGCATCCATGGCGAGCCGGAGCCGCAATTGCGCAACGAATGCCTTGTCGCCAAAAGCCTGCGACGCAATCGCCAGCGCCGGGCCGGAAACAGCCCAAGGCCCGAGCATCGATGACACGATTCCCGTCACCTCCGGCGTTCCCGCTGCAAACCCGAGCCGCAAGCCCGCCAGCCCGAAAAACTTGCCGAACGACTTCAGCACCAACAGCCCGTCCATGCCCGCATGCGCTGCAACGCTGTCCTTGAGATTGGTATCGGCAAATGCCTCATCCACCACCAACAGCCCGCCGCGCTCCGCCAGCCGGTCCGCTGCAAACAACAGCGCATCGGCGGGCACAGATTTTCCGTCTGGATTGTTCGGGTTGACCACCACAGCGATCATGTCTTCATCATCAAGGTTTGACAGCGAACGCTCATAACGCACGTCCCGCCCGGCAAGGCCAAGCGACTGCGCATGCTCCTCATAGGTCGGCCCGATCACCAACGCACTGCCGGGTGGTGCCAGATGCGGATAAAGCTGGATCAGCGCCTGCGTCCCCGGCGCGGCGATAACGCCAGCCTTGGCATCAAACCCGTAATAGCCCCGCGCAGCAGCGATGGTCTGCGCCTCCAGCGCGCTGTCCGGCAGCCGCGTCCACACATCCAACGCAAGCTCCGGCAACGGATAGGGATTGGGGTTGATCCCGGTTGAGAGATCCATCCAGTCCGCCCGCACGCCGCCAAATTCGGCAATTGCGCGATCCAACGCGCCGCCATGCTCGATCATTCGTCACCTTCCGAATCAACCAAATGCATATAGGAGCCTGCGGCTTTGCCGATTTGCAACCCATGCGCGTTCAAATCAACACCAGTTGCGTCAGTTGCGTCAAACAAAGGCATTCCCGCGCCCTGGCGCACCAGCGTCGAATAGTGAAACTCATGCGCCCGATATTTGCCCGGCAGCATCGTCCCGGCCCGCCCCTTCAGCTTGCGGTAACTCAGATGCCGCGTCCGCGTCGCAAAGCTGGTTTCCACCGGCAATAGCCCCAGCATCGCATGC
>JANPEK010000301.1:0-13244 GCA_031422915.1 Phyllobacteriaceae bacterium
TCATCGTGGGATATTCGCGCGACCGGAAGCCGATCCGCGCCCACCAGCTCAAGGCCGCCGGCCCGATGACGGCGCTGCTCAAGGATGCGCTGGCACCGAACCTGGTTCAGACGCTGGAGAACAACCCCGCCTTCATCCATGGCGGTCCGTTCGCCAACATCGCGCATGGCTGCAACTCGGTGGTGGCGACCACCACGGCGCTGAAGCTCGCCGAATATGTCGTCACCGAAGCCGGTTTCGGCGCGGACCTTGGCGCGGAAAAATTCTTCGACATCAAGTGCCGCATGGCGGGCCTCAAGCCTGCTGCCGCCGTGATCGTGGCAACAGTCCGTGCCATGAAAATGAACGGCGGCGTCAAGAAGGAAGAGCTTGGCGCGGAAAATATTGCGGCGGTGAAGAAGGGCTGCGCCAACCTTGGCCGCCATATTGAAAACGTCAAGCAGTTCGGCGTGCCGGTTGTGGTGTGCATCAACCATTTCACGTCAGACACGGACGAAGAAATCGCGGCGATGAAGGACTATGTCGCGGGCATGGGCACGGAAGCGATCCTGTGCAAACATTGGGCGCAGGGCTCCAAGGGAATCGAGGAATTGTCGCGCAAAGTCGTCGAGCTGGCCGAAAGCGGCGCGTCACAGTTCTCGCCGCTCTATCCCGATGACATGAAGCTGTTCGACAAGGTCAACACCATCGTCAAGCGCATCTACCGCGGCTCGGAAGCCATCGCCGACAAATCGGTGCGCGACCAGCTGCACACATGGGAGGCGGCAGGGTACGGCCATTTGCCGGTGTGCATGGCCAAAACGCAATATTCCTTCTCCACAGACCCGAACCTGCGCGGCGCGCCGGAAGGCCACGTCGTGCCAGTACGCGAAGTTCGGCTGGCGGCAGGCGCAGGGTTTGTCGTGGTCGTCTGCGGCGAGATCATGACCATGCCCGGGTTGCCCAAGGTGCCGAGTTCGGAGAAGATTTTCCTCAATGACTTGGGGCAGATTGAGGGGCTGTTCTGAGCACCGCTCTTTACTTCTCCCCGCCGTTTGCGGGGAGAAGGTGGCCGCGAAGCGGACGGATGAGGGGCAGCGCCGAGGGCTGGAGATTGGCTTCAAGATATGAGCTTCCGACAGGTTGTCCATTTATAGAGATCGTGGAAAACTGAAGTCTGGTTACTCAAGTATCCGCGATACGTTCCAAATGGACAACTTTTTGGACGCTCGCATCTCATATTGGAGGGTTTCCTCCTTCCAGAACAATTTATTTGTCGGCAACAATCCGGACTGCTACCTGTCTTCTCAGTGCGCAGGGGAAAGACAATGCAATCGAAATTACTGGTAGTAGTTGGCGGATTGATGCTGGTGAGTGCATGCGTATCGGCAAACGCTGCGGAACGGTTCAAGGCCAAGTCTGGTTCATCCGTTACAATTGGGTTCCTCGGAGCCTATAATTCCAAGTCATGCGGCAGCATCGGAAAATCCTACATCTCATTCAAACAACCATCTCATGGCAAGCTGAGCGCACGATGGACGAAGGGTAGAAACGTTGACGCCGGTGTCTGCACAGGTCGTTTGATCAATGGGTATTCGGTGACTTACAAATCCGAGAGAGGATTTCGCGGCAAGGATTCCGGAGTGGTGCTTCTTCGCTTTCCAGAATGGCAAAACGGTCGTGCCAACAAGTCAAAAAACTATTCAGTCATAATCGAGGTGCGGTGATGTCGAAAGTAACTTAGCAACGTGACGTTTATATTCTGGTGCGTTGCATTGATTACGGGAACTTTGCCATCCTTCCAAAAAAATATACCTATAAGGTGGAAAACTTGTACCCTCAGCGCTGCCCCTCATCCGGCCGCTTCGCGTCCACCTTCTCCCCGCAAACGGCGGGGCGAAGGTGAGGGCGCCGCCACCCCCTGCAGCGCCGGCACAACTCTCGGCCCGCCAGTTCCCGCGTGATCGACGGCCCCAGCCCGCTGCCGGGTGCCTTTCCCTTAAACCGAAAACCCGCCGTGTTTGATCTTGTTTTCCGGCTCGACGTGGATGAGCACTGAGATCCCCGGCATCAGTTTTTTCAGCGCGGCTTCGATGCGGTCGCAGATGTCGTGTGCTTCTGACACGCTCATGGGCGCAGGGACCACCAAGTGGAACTCGGCAAACCGTGCGGGGCCCGCTTCGCGGGTTTTGAGGTCGTGAAATTCTATCGCACCAATGGCGTGAAGCGCGATTTCGGAGCGGATGGACTCGATGTCGGCAAGGCTGAGCGCGCTGTCCATCAGCCCCTGCACCGAGCCGGAGATGACCCGCCAGCCCTGCCACAAAATGTTGATGGCGACGACGATGGCCATGACGGGATCAAGCAGCAGCCAGCCGGTGACCAGCGACAGCAACAGACCGGCAATCACGCCGATGGAAGTGATGACATCGGTCCAGATGTGCATGCCGTCGGCCACCAGTGCGGGCGAGCGGGCCTTGCGGCCTGTGCTGATCAGCACATAGGCCCAAGCGGCATTGATGGCGGCTGAAAACGCATTGATGGCGAGGCCCAGAACCGGCGATTCTAGTGCCTTGGGCGCGTTGATAACCATCCACGCCTCGCGCATGATGAACAGCGCCGCCAGGACGATCAAAACCCCTTCCGCGACAGCCGAGAAATACTCCGCCTTGTGGTGACCGAACGGGTGGTTGTCGTCGGCTGGCTTGTGGCTGACGCGGATTGCGTACCAGGCAATGCTCGCCGCAATCACATTGACGATGGATTCGAGCGCATCGGAAAACAGCGCCACCGAGCCGGTGACATGCCAAGCCAGAAACTTCAGCGCCATCACCAGAAAGGCGATGCCGATGGAGGCAGTCGCCAGCTGCCGGACATTTCGCTTCCCCACCACGCCGCTTGTTCCTACTCGTCCTGTATGGAGGAAATATAAGCGACAATGTCCGCGATCTGCTTTGGCGTCGCCTCGAATTCCGGCATGCCCGGATGGCCGGTGACAATGCCTTCCGCAAACGCTTCTTCCAGCGCCTCAATCGGATAGCGCTTGGCAAGTTCGCGGAATACCGGAGCCTGTTCGAGCGGGCTTTTGTCTTTCAGCCCGACAGCGTGACATCGCGAACAATTGAGTTCAACCAGCCCCTTGCCATGCGCAATGGATTCGGCGGCAGATTGAGCAGCTGCCGGCAAGGCCGGGCCTGCCAGGATCAATGCCACGGCAATTCTGTTCAGACGGCGCTTCATTTGGCCTTCTCCCGTGTTCGCCGCGGCATGTGCGCCACGACATTTTCAATCATCCGCATCCCGGCATTGCCGCCGAGCGTCATGATCGACTCGGGGTGAAACTGCACCGCCGCAATCGGCTCACTGTCATGCTCAAACGCCATGATAACGCCGTCGTCGGTCTCGGCGGTGACGCGGAATTCCTTTGGCAAACGAACAGGGTCAGCAAAGATCGAATGATAGCGCCCGACCGTCACCTCCTGCGGCAGACCGGAGAAAATGATGCCATTTCGGGAGACCCTGATGCGCGACGGTTTGCCATGCACCGGCACATGCAGATGGCGAAGCTCGCCGCCATAGGCCTCGGCCAGCGCCTGCAGCCCGAGGCAGACGCCAAAGATCGGCAGGTCGCGCTTGCGCGAATTGGTGATGGTCGCCTTGCAGTCAAAATCCTTCGGCGTGCCGGGTCCCGGTGACAGGACAACAAGGTTCGGGTTTACCCTGTCGAACACTTCGTCGGACACGGGCGAGCGCACGGTCGTCACCTCCGCGCCGGTCTGGCGGAAATAATTGGCCAATGTGTGCACAAAACTATCTTCGTGATCAACAAGCAAAATGCGCACGCCCTCGCCGACCCGCGCGGCAGTGTTGCCGGCACCGGACGCGTTGCCCTTGGGTGCCTCGCGGATGGCGGAGATCAGAGCCGAGGCCTTCAGTTCGGTCTCAGCCTCTTCTTCTTCCGGAATGGAATCAAACAGCAGCGTCGCTCCGGCCCGTACTTGCGCGATCCCCTCCTTGATGCGGATGGTGCGCAGCGTGAGGCCCGTGTTCATGTCGCCGTTGAAATTGATCATGCCAACGGCGCCGCCATACCAAGCGCGGGCGCTCTTTTCATTCTCCTCGATAAACCGCATCGCCCAGAGTTTCGGCGCGCCGGTGACGGTTACGGCCCATGCATGGGACAAGAATCCGTCGAAAGCGTCCATGCCTTCGCGCAAGCGCCCCTCGATATGATCGACCGTGTGGATCAGTCGCGAATACATCTCGATCTGCCGCCGCCCGATAACGCGCACCGAACCCGGCTCGCAGACACGGCTCTTGTCGTTGCGGTCCACATCCGAACACATGGTGAGCTCGGACTCGTCCTTCTTGGAATTGAGCAGTTTCAGGATCTGCTCACTGTCCGAAATTGCATCATCGCCGCGTTTGATCGTGCCGGAAATCGGGCAGGTCTCAATCCGCCGTCCATTGACGCGCACAAACATTTCGGGCGACGCGCCGATGAGATATTCGCGGTTGCCAAGATTGATAAAGAAGGAATAGGGCGACGGATTGATGACCTTCAGCCGTCGCGAAATCTCCGATGGCTCGGTCCCGCAGCGCTCGTAAAATGTCTGGCCGGGCACAACCTCAAACAAATCACCGCGCCGGAAGCTTTCCATCGCCTTTTTGACCAGATCGGCATATTCGCCGGGCTGGTGATCACCACGGCCGGGGTCAACGGTCGAAGGCACAAATGGAACATCCGGCGTCTCGCGCGACAGGCCTTTGGTCGATTTGCCGCCGTGCTCGAACTCATAGCGCTCGTGCCATGCCTTGGCGGAATAATGGTCCACCACCAACACTTCGTCGGGCAGGAACAGCACCAGATCGCGCTGGTCATCGGGCCGCTGCAGTTTGAATTTGATCGGATCAAACTGGAAGCAGAGATCATAACCGAACGCGCCATACAGGCCGAGCGACGCGTCCAGCTCCGAGTAGAACAGCCCGACAATGGCGCGAAGAACCGTGAACACCGACGGCACGCGCGAGCGCTCTTCCTCGGTGAACGCCCGGCCCGGCTCATCAACTTTGACGTCTAGCTTGCGGCCTGCGATGCCGCCGACTGTAAGATCAGGCGTGTTGCGCAGCACTGCTTCAATCCATGGCAGGATCACATCGCCGCGCTCGTTCAGCACCTCGATCACAACATCGCGCCCTCGCGCCGTGATCACAACGGGAGGATCGGCAATGGCTGTATCCCAGCGCGTATAGCGGCCCGGATACTCGTAATTGGACGAAAACACCGCGCCGCGCCGCGCATTGAGCTTGTCCACGTAAACTTCAATGGCACCCGCATAATCTGTCGGGAATTTCGACTTGGTGACGGTGATGCCGCCACCTGTCACATACTGTTCCGAACCGTCTTCCAGCGTCACGACCATCCCAAATCTCCAAATTTCATCCGGGCGCCGGACTGCATAAACAAAAAGCCGCCCGGTTGTCCCGCTGCGGCCTCGTTTCCTCAAACATACATGCGCATGATTGTCCGGCCGCTGTTAACGGCCCCGCCACCAACCTTGAATGAGCGCTGCATGTTTCATAGGCGAATGACTAGCGGCAATTGCTTTTGGATTCAACCGCTTTTCTGGCGTCAAAGGGACGCGCAAAAAAACCGGAAGCCCGGACAATGGGCGGAATGTCCGGGCTTCCAAGATTTGCCTGGCCAGGCTCAACACAGTCCGCCGGGAAAAAAGCAGGGGAAACCCTGCGGCCTGTGAATCAGTGGCACTTTGGTGTGCCGTGATTCGATGTTTAAACCAGTGCGGGAAATTGTAAACAGAAATTTGCAACTAAATTACCTTGGGTTGCAATTTGTCCACCTGACGACTGCCAAAACCCGCTGCCGAAGCGGCAGGCTGCTCACTGGTCGGGCGTTAGAAGGTTTTCTCCCCCCATCTCACGTGGGCAGCAGATTCCGACAGGCAGATGAGAGGACCATAGCAGCCAAAGCCGCTACATTTATCCCGCGGCGAAACTTCGCCAACTCATTGATATCATTCAAACCACAACTTTAATTTCGCGATTCTATCCACCCACTCCCAATCCAGCCAGATAATCCCCCTCGTGTTCAACAAGGGATCGTGCAAACAGTAAACTGGGAAATGGCCATAACCCGCAACCACGCACTGCTGCTTGGCATCATCGCCGAGCTGTTTGCGATGCTGCGTGGGAGGCTACATGATGCTGGCTCCGGGAGCAGCCCCCTCTCCGTCGGCTTCGCCGACACCATACCGGGGCGAGCCACGGGTCTCGCCCGTCCTTCGGACCCCCAAAGGGGCGAGGTTAAATCAGATGCTGCGGCTTTAACCTCGCCCCGCGAGCGGGGAGAGGTGTCGGCGAAGCCGACGGAGAGGGGACTGCCGCGCGACACGGGCAATGCAAACGGCACCCCAATCTTCACCCTCCCACGCGCACTCTACGCCGCCATCCTCCTAATCCTGCGCCCCTGCGAATCCGCCATCCGCCGCCTCATCGTCATCGCAGCGCGCGGCATCGTCATCAAATTCCGCCCTGCGCGCCCGCTCCCCGAATTCTTTGCATCATGCGCATCCGCCACCGGATCGCACACGCCGTCGTTCCAACTCATCGACCCGCTCAAACATTTCGACCAAGAGGCTTGGGAAAACGAGCTCAACGCCGGCGCGATGCACGAAGTCCTGACCTCCAACGCATCACTCGCACATCATCAGGCCATCTTCGCAGCCCAACCCATCAACGCCACACTCCTCTTCAACCGCCTGCGCGCCATGCGCCATGCGTTGAACGATCTCCCCCGCCAAGCCCGCCGCCTCGCCAGATGGAAGGCCCGCCGCGATGAATTTCTTTCATCCAAAGCCCCTTACAAACCAACCCGCATCAGTCCTTTTCGTCCAGGCCCACCACCGGGATATCGTCGAAAGGAAATCCACCCGGTCGATTCCATATTGAAAGATGTGCATTACTTCGCAGTCGAGGCTTTTGGCTCGGACACGTCTTGAATGCGCAGCATCGGTGCGGCAGTCCCCTCTGCGTCGGCTTCGCCGACACCTCTCCCCGCTCGCGGGGCGAGGTTAAATCCGCTGCTTGTTCAACCTCGCCCCTCCGGGCAGAGGTGTCACGGCAAAGCCGTGACGGAGAGGGGTACGCCCTCTACGCCGGAAGAAAAGTCGCCGTCACATGCAATGTCACACCCGCATCGCCGCATGGCGCACGTCGCCATTGACGCCGCTGGCTGCGCCCACTTCCAATTCACACGCCAATATCCGGTTTTTATCAACTGGTGCAGGAAAATGCACTGTTCCATGCGGCACGCGGTGGAAGCCGAACGGGCCGTAATAGGGTTCATCCCCGACCAGAATGACCAGTTGGTGTCCTGCATCTTTGGCAAGGTCGAGACTTTCCTGCAGCAACCCACGGCCGATGCCCTTGTTTTTGTGCGCTGGCGCAACGGCGAGTGGTCCGAGCAGCAAGGCTTGCGTCGAGCCGATGAGAACCGGCGTCATGCGCACCGAGGCGATGACCTTGTCGTCCTTCAGCGCGACGCGGGAAAGCGATCGGTCGTGCGGTCCGCCCTCGCGGATGCGGAAGGCGGCGCGGGCGTAGCGGCCGGGGCCGAAGGCGTCGGCGTGGAGTTGTTCAACTTCGGTGTCGTGCGCGGGGCTTTCAGCGCCCGTGATAAAAGCGACGGTGGTCATGAGAATATTCCGGGAAATGAGGGACAGACATGCGCAAAGCGCTGGCGGCAGGCGCTTCAGCGTCGTCGTTCTGTCGGGAAAATGGTTCCGGTTCTGATCATCAAAGCCCGCTATCATTGTTCAACAGATTGTTCAACCATGCCGGACTGCGGAAATGCCGACTGGCGTCCTACATAGTGGCTCAACGGAGTATTGCACATGGGACATCTTGTTGACGGCATCTGGCGCGACCAGTGGTATGACACGAAAGCGACAGGCGGGAAATTTGTCCGCAAGGATGCGGCGTTCCGCAATTTTGTGACCGCTGACGGCTCGCCCGGTCCAACGGGAGCGGGCGGTTTCAAGGCTGAAGCCGGTCGCTATCATCTTTACGTTTCGCTTGCCTGTCCCTGGGCGCACCGCACCCTGATTTTCCGCAAGCTCAAACGTCTTGATGATGTCATCGGTGTTTCCGTTGTCCATCCGCTGATGCTTGAAAATGGCTGGACATTCGAGACAACTGAGAACGGCTCAAATGGTGACGCCTTGTTCGGCAGCCAGTTCATGCACCAGATTTACACGCGGGCTGATCCTGTTTTTTCCGGGCGCGTCACAGTGCCGGTGCTTTGGGACAAAGAGACCGCAACCATCGTCTCCAACGAGAGCAGCGAGATCATCCGCATGTTCAACAGCGCCTTTGACGGCATTACCGGAAACACTGCGGATTATTACCCGCCAGCGCTGCGCGGCGAAATCGATGCGGTCAACGCTGCGGTTTATCCCAATGTAAACAATGGCGTCTACCGCGCAGGGTTTGCAACAACTTCAGAGGCTTACGAGGCCGCTTACCACGAGCTGTTTACTGAACTCGACCGGCTGGAAGCGTTGGTTGCAACAAACCGGTATTTGACCGGTTCCACAATCACCGAAGCTGATTGGCGGCTGTTCACCACGCTGGTGCGGTTTGATGCGGTCTATGTCTCGCATTTCAAATGCAACCGCAACCGGATCATTGATTTCCCGAACCTGTCAGGTTGGCTGCGCGAGCTCCACCAGATTGATGGCATTGCCGAGACGGTGAGCATTGCCCAGATCAAGACGCATTATTTTGCCAGCCACCGGATGATCAATCCAACAGGGATTGTGCCTGTTGGTCCGGCGCTCGATTTTGTCGCGCCGCACGGGCGCGGGCATTTGCGTGCTGCTTGATGAGTTTAGTCTTTCAAACCACCCAGGAACATCTCCACAACCTGGTTTTGGAGCTTGAGCCCGTCCGGGTCGGCGCTGGTTTTCAAGGCGCAGAGCTGCTCCGCCCACTCTGACGTGCGGACCCTGACGGGCGGCTTTTCTGCCATCAGGCATTGAATGATCACCTTGGCAACTTGATCCGGTGTTTGAAACACCGCGCTCGCGGGGTCTGCCGCCCGCGCTTGGGCTCCGGCCATGTATTTCGCGATGATCGGCGCATATTCGTCCTCAATCATCCCGCCGGTCGCAGCAAAGTTTTTCATCGCAGAGGCGGCAAACTCGGAAGCGATTCCACCCGGCTCGACGGCAGTAAAGTGCAGCCCGAAAGCCGGGCCGACATAGGATGCTAGCGCTTCGGTGTAGCCTTCGACGGCGAATTTCGAGGCGCAGTAAATTTCGTTGAACGGCTGACCGACCAGACCGCCGACAGATGTCACATTGATGATGCGCCCGCTGCGCGCCGCGCGCATGGTTGGCAGCACCGCCTTTGTGCAGCGGATCACGCCCATCAGATTGACGTTCATGACCCAATTGATATCGGCTTCCGTCGCCTGCTCGGTGGTGCGGACAAAGCCGACACCGGCATTGTTGACCAGTGCGTGAATGGCGCCGTTCGCGCTGATGATTGTCCCGATTGCCGTGTTTACGGAATCTGTATCTTCAACATCCATCGCCGCAATATGAACGTCAACGCCAGCAGCCTTTGCTGCTGCGTCAAGCTTGCCGCGTTTCGACAAGTCGCGCATTGTCGCGTGCACCCTGAACCCGGCCTTTGCGGCAGCGACTGAAACGGCAAGGCCGAGGCCCGTCGATGCGCCGGTAACGATCAGGTTTTTTTGCATGGGTGGCCTCCATATCTATCCACCCCCTTTGCACTGCGAGTATGATGCGAACAAGGCCACTACCAAATCTGGGAGACATGCACGCCATCAAATACCTCTGCCAACCGCGCACGCGTTGCTGAAGTTGTGCCATCCGGCAATTCATTCAGAGGGAAAAATCCGGAGTCAGCGATTTCATGATCGGGTTGCTTGGGGCTGTCCTGAACGCAGGATTTGCAAACAAACAGCGCCACATGATCGCGGCGCGACATGCGGCGGTTGAAGTAAACCTGGAACATGTCCGGTGCGGCGGTCAGGCGGATGTTGCCTTCTTCCATCAGTTCCTTATCGAGTGCTTCTCGCAATGTCTCGCCGGGCTCGACGCCGCCACCGGGCATTTGCCAGCCGGGAACGTAAGTGTGGCGGATGAGGAAAACTTTTGTGCCGCTCTCATCCAGAACCAGCGCGCGCACGCCAAGTGTCATCGGTCGCTTCATGCGAAAGTAGATATGGAACAAATGGCCTCGTAGCCGCGCCCAGAGTGACAGTTTGAATTCCGGTTCGTTCATGGCGCTGGCATAAAACGGGTCGATGAATTATGCGAGAGGGATGTTTCGCCTTGCCCATGTTTCCGACATCCATCTGTCACCGCTGCCGGACCTGCGCCGCCGCGACTTCATGTCCAAGCGCATCACCGGCTATCTCAATTGGCGCTTCAACCGCAAGAAAACTCAAGGCGGAACCGTGCTTGGCACGCTGATGGATGATCTGAAGGCAGCGCAGCCCGACCATGTTGCCGTCACTGGCGACCTCGTCAATCTGGCGCTCGGGCCGGAGTTTATTGTCGCGCGGCAATGGCTGGAAAGTGTCGGCGCGCCGTTTGATGTTTCGGTTATTCCAGGCAATCATGATGCCTATGTTCCAGGGTCTCTGGCCAAAGCCTGCAATGCATGGTCGGCGTATATTACAGGCGATGACGGCGCGCCGCTGAAGAGCTTGGGGCCGGATAGTCTGTTCCCCTATTTTCGCCAGCGCGGGCCTGTTGCAATTATCGGCGTGTCATCGGCTGTCGCATCTGCGCCCTTTCTGGCGACTGGCCGGTTCCGTCCCGATGAAGCTGAGCGACTTCAGCATCTTTTGAAACGCGGGAAAGACCTCGGCCTGTTCCGTGTGGTGCTGATCCACCATCCGCCATTCCGCTTTGAAAACGATGCGTCACGGCGGCTTTATGGCATCGGCCTGTTTCAAAGGACCGTAATTGAGTCAGGTGCGGAGCTTGTGTTGCATGGGCATACGCATTTGAATTCCTATATGCAGATTGGAAAAGGCGGGTCCGCAATTCCGGTGATCGGTGTGCCGGCAGCAGGTCAGGCACCGGGCGGTCACAAGCCTGCGGCGCGGTGGAACCAGTTTTCCATTTCAGGAGAGCCAGGGGCTTGGGATTGCATGTGGAGTGAACGAGGGTTCGCGGCCAAGTCGGGGACGATTGAGCCCATCGGCGAACACCAGATCATCACCGGCGGCAAGACGCAGGCGATTGCCTATCGCTAATGTTCAACGGCCCAGAAACGCGTTCACCTGCCCTGACAAGAACAACAGCAGCAAACCACCGCCGATCACTGCGCCAAGAAGCACCCACACCAGTCCCGCTATTATGCCACCGGTTTCGTTGTGTTCGACTGAATGTTTAGACGCCGCCTCGGCCAGTTTCGCCGACAATGCGCCGTGCGACGATTTCATTGTTTCCGGCTCGCCGTCCATCATGCGCTGGCGCTCGATCATGCGCTCCGCGATGTAGCGAGTGACCTGCTCGGCCACCGGACGCATGTCGACGGCTTCGGCCATGACGACGCGTCCAAGTCTTGTGTCGCGCACAAACCGGTAGGTGCGGCGGTCGCGGCCCATTTGGACGTGGCTGATCGCATCGATCCAGAAACGCGGCTGGAGGCCTGATGAAATGGCAAAGTCAAACAGGTCATTGTCGGCTGGCACTTCGTCAATGACCGGCTTCAGTTCTATTGCCAGCAATTCAAGCCGGGCGCGGTCCGCCTCTTTCATGTCAACAACAACGTCAGCCTTGTCGGCTGACGCGATGCGCACTTCGCGCAGCATGTCTGACAGCTTTGTCACGTTGCTGCGATTGCCTGTCCGGTCCGGAAACTCACTCACGCCCGCGTCCTTAAAAACATAGTGAACAGACTATTAACACGGACAAAGGTGGAATGAGAATTAATTTTTGCGCTCAGGTCTGGCCAAACAAAATGCCCGCCACCGGCGCGTCGCGGCTGTAGATGTCGGGGAAGAACTGCACGACGCCATCGTCACCGATCCAGACGGTGAAGTAGGCGAGGTGGACGGGAACCTTGGTTTTCAAGTTGACCCGTTTCTGTGCGCCGTAAGCAACCGTTGCGTCGATTTGATCACGCGTCATGCCTTGATCGAGAGCCATCAGTTTTTCGGCAAAGTCCATTGCCTCATGAACGCGGATGCAGCCGTGAGAGAACGCGCGACCGGTGGAGGCGAACAGTTGGCGCGACGGGGTGTCGTGCAGATAGATATTGAACTTGTTCGGGAACATGAACTTGACATAGCCAAGCGCATTTTTATCGCCTGGCTGCTGGACGATGCGGTAGGGGAAGCCGCCCTTCACGGATGACCAGTCAACGGTCCATGGATCCATCTCCGGCGCGCCTTCGGCCCAGCTTGAATAAATCTTGTAGTCGTTGCGTTCGAGATAGCCGGGATCCTTGATGAGCTTTGAGAGAAATTCCGCCCTGGCGATATTGGCAGGGACAGTCCAGGTCGGGTTGAACTCGACATAGGAAATGCGGTCCGAGAACATCGGTGTCTGGTGGAACGGTTTGCCGACGATGACACGGCGGTTGTCGACGACCTTTCCTTTGTCGTTGAGGAACAATTCGGCCCCGGCTTGATTGACGAAGACATGGCGTTTGCCAAGGTCTGTCGGCAGCCAGCGCCAGCGTTCCATGTTGACGACAATTTGGCGGATGCGCTCGTCAACCGGCACATTGAGAATGCCTATGGTGCCTTTGCCGACCACGCCGTCCGGTTCAATGCCGGATGCGCGCTGGTAGCGCTTGACGGCTTCTGTCAGTCTGACGTCGAATGCATTCGGGTCGCCGCCGGTCAGGCTTTTATAGCCGCGGGAGGCGAGACTGTCGCGCAGCGCGGCGACGCGGACATCATTCATGCCGGGCTTCAGCGTCGGGCCGGCGGGGATCGGGTCCCACCCGCCCAATGATTGGTAAGAGCGGAAACTCGACAGCATTTGGCGCAGCTTGGCGTACTGCGGATGGCGCGGACGCAGCGCCCGCACTGTGTCTGAAATGCTGTTTGCGCTCAGATAGTTGAGCCATTTGACCGGATCGACGGACTTCTTGTCAATGACGATGTTCGTCACATCGAGCGAAGGTGTGGGGCGGCCCGTGTAGAGATCGCGGGCATAGCGCAAGAATGCTTGCGCTAGGGCAAGTTCGGCACC
>JANPEK010000302.1:0-2478 GCA_031422915.1 Phyllobacteriaceae bacterium
AACCCGGCAGCATCTTCAAAATGATCCTGAAACTCTGATGCGTAAACCAGAAGCTTCTTCGGCACACAGCCACGGATGACACAGGTACCGCCAAAGCGATCCTCTTCAGCAACGCCAACGCGCTTGCCCATTGAGGCCGCAACGCGCCCGGCGCGCACGCCGCCAGAACCGCCGCCGATCACAAACAGATCAAAATCAAAAGCGGACATGGCAAGGCTCCATCAATCATGTGATGACGTTGAATTAAGCGCTATGGCCGACAAAAGCAAAGCCCGGTCGGGAAAACCGGCCGGGCCTGACAGAAATATCAAATGCTGTAAGGATTACTGCTTCGGAGCTTCCGGCGCTTTGTCGCCTTCGGCTGGCAAAGCCTCTGCCGGCGCTTCCGGCGCAGGCGCGGCGGCCTTCAGCTTCTCGCCGACGTTGACGGCCAGATCACGGGCAATGCCGCCCTGCCAGATGTTGGCCGCATCAATCAGCCCGCGTGTGGCAATCGGGCCTTCCTTGATCAGCTTCTTGCCGGCGTCCGTTTGATAAAAGTCAGCAATCGCCTTCAAATCCGCTTCAGTAAAGACTTTCGCATAAACGTTTGCGGCTTCCTTTTCGAGATCGCCGCGACGGGCTGCAAGAGAGATAACTTCCGTGTCGACAGTCGATGAGATGATCGCTTCCAGATTGGGATCCTTCTGGATCAGCTCGCGCTTCAGCGATGCGGCAGCTTGCGGCAAAATCGCATCAAACTGGTCAGTCGCACCGATGGCAGCAATTGCAGCACGGGCAACAGCCAGATGTTCCGGCGTCGTGTCCTGCGCTTGGGCAATGCCGGCGGTGAAAAGGAACAGGCCTGCTGCGGCTGCCTTGAAGCTGCGGCCAAGGCCGGATGAAGCATTCATGTCGTATCTCCGTAATTTCATCGTTCGCCTAATTTTCATCGTTCAAGTGTGCGGATGCCGCCTGCGCCAGCGATAACGGCAGTTGTTGCCATGTTCAGGAACAGACCGTGCTCTACCACCCCCGGAATGGCATGCAAAGCATGAGACAGCGCAGATGCATCGCGAATAAGGCCAAAAGATGCATCAAGAATGAGATGCCCACCGTCAGTCACAAATCTTTGGCCGTCGCGCTCCCGAAGCGTCACCACACCTTGAAGGCCAAGCGACTTCGCAGCGCGCTCAACGGCAATCCTGGTGGACATCAGCCCAAACAGGTTGACTTCGATCGGCAGCGGGAACGCACCGAGATGATCGACCATCTTTGTCTCGTCAGCGATCACCAGCATTCTGGCAGACGCCGCCGCAACGATTTTCTCGCGCAGCAACGCCCCGCCGCCACCCTTGATAAGCGAAAAGTCCGGGTCGATTTCATCCGTGCCGTCAATGGTCAGATCAAGCTCGGGAAGGTCGTCGAGCGTTGCCAAGGGAATGCCGAGTTCGCGGCACAGCGCAGCAGAACGCTCGGACGTCGGAACTCCCGTGACGGCCAGTCCCGCTGCCACTTTTTTCGCCAAAAGCCTGATGAATTCGTCGGCAGTCGAACCGGTGCCAATGCCAAGGCGCATGCCGGATGTGACATGCTCCAGCGCCGCCGAAGCAGCCATGATCTTCAGGTGACGGGCGTCCATCAAGCCGTGTTCCTTTGGCAATCCCGGTATAAAGCCGCGCGCCTCCTATCATGGAATATTCGCAGATACCATGTCTGGTACTGTTCAATTCGATGCAATTGGATGCGGCTCTTGCAGCAGACTTCAATGACGGCCAGTTTGGGCCATGACCAAACCGATTCTCGTCTTTGACCTCGACGGCACATTTGCCGACACCGCCCCCGATCTGCTGGACAGCCTCAATCACTGTCTGGAAGATGCCGGTCTACCGCCCGCCGACCCGCGTGATCTAATGAAATACGTCGGCCAAGGCGGGCGTGTGATGATTGAAAGGGCAATGCACGCGCGCGGCAAATCTATAAAGCCTGCGTTGTTGGAAGAGATCATGATCCGTTTCGTCACGCACTATGAAGCAGACATGCCGGGAAAAACCAAGGTGTTTGAGGGGGCAATGGCCGTGCTCGACCGGTTCTCCAACGCTGGTTACATCCATGCCATCTGCACCAACAAGTATGAAGGCATGTCGCGCAAGTTGCTGGAGAAGCTGGGCGTTGCAGGCCGCTTTGAGGCGATATGCGGCCAAGACACATTTCCATACAAGAAGCCGGACCCGCGCCACCTTTTCGAAACGATCAAGCTGGCGGGCGGCGATGTTGAAAATGCCATCATGCTCGGTGACAGCGTAACAGATATTGACACAGCGAAAGCGGCGGGCATTCCGGTGATTGCAGTATCGTTCGGCTACAGTGACCGACCAGTCGCGGAATATGAGCCCAGTCATGTCATTGATCATTTTGACGAACTGGATCTGGCGCTGGTCTCGCGCATTCTCAACGCCGCCAAAGGCCGTTGAGCATCGCTTGACTTTAAACGCAGCG
>JANPEK010000303.1:0-2412 GCA_031422915.1 Phyllobacteriaceae bacterium
GAGACGGAAATCCATTCGCCAAAGTTAACCTGCTTCGGGCCGTCCGGCACCACGCGGTCAACGCTGGCGGTGATGGCAAGCAGCTGGACAATCGTGGTGGCATAAGTGGCAAGGATCGCGGCGATTACTGCGGTCTTGGCGCTCGTTTCAAACCCTGTGTCGAGCGCAATCACCATGAACAACAGGATGAGAAGCGGCCGCACGATGTAGGTTGGCGACAGGGCTTTGACGGGCCAAGCGTTGGCGCGGGCAGTTCCTTCAAGCGTGTCGCCGAGCGCGATCATCGGCAGTGCGATGGCACCGAGGATGAACGGGGCGACGTAATAACTCTCGATCTGGTCAGCCAGAATGAATGTCGCAGCAATGCCAAATGTCGCAACGGCCGTTGCGGCCAGCAGCGTGAAAATCCGGCCAGTGAGCAAAATGCCGCGCAATTCGTCATGACTTCCGGTGGCGCGGTATTGGGGGACGAAGCGGATGATTGAGGTTGCGAAGCCGAAGCAGGACAGATTGCCAGCTATGATCGCAGCGGTCCAGACAAGGACAAAGATGCCATACTCAAAGTCGCCCATCCAGCGCGCGAGCAGGATCTGCGAGACGAAGGCAATGGCGGCGCTGACGAGACGGATGGCAAATGCAATCAGCGACATCCGCCGGGCGACCATGTTCTGATCGTCCGACATCAACAACTCGTCAATCTTTTCCGCAAACGGAAGCGCACGCGCTGCCCACATTTCAGGCAGCAACCGTTCAGCGGCCATGCTTGCGGAAATCCGCATCTTCTTACCCGTTTGACTGTCCACCCTTTGGCCGTATCAGCAAAGGGTTTAAAAACGGTTCGGTATCCGTCGTCAAAGGAGAGGAAACGGCTCGATGGCGTGAGCATGTTGGCTTGGCCTGAACGGCCCCGCAGTTTGCGGAGCCGGAATTGTCATTTCAAATCAGGCAAATGCGCCGTGGCAGTGTTTGAATTTCTTGCCGGAGCCACAAGGGCAGGCTTCATTGCGGCTGACCTTGCCCCACGTCGCCGGATCATTGGGATCGCGGTTTTCCGGCGCGACGATTTCTTCGCTGTAGAATGCCGAGCCTTCGCCGAAATCATTCTCGCCGGTGGTGCCGTCAATGTGTTCGCCGTGCATTTCCGGCAGTTCCGGTGCCGAACCGTCAGCCTCCTGGCGGATCAGCTCAACCCGCATCATCTTGGACGTAACTAGTTGGCGCAAATTGGTCAACAGCGCCTGGAACAGTTCGAAGGCCTCCGATTTGTACTCATTGAGCGGGTCGCGCTGGGCATAGCCACGGAAACCGACGACCGAGCGCAAATGGTCAAGATTGACCAGATGCTCGCGCCAGAGCCCGTCCAATGTTTCCAACAGGATCTTCTTTTCAACAAACGCCAAGATCTCCGGTCCGAATCTTTTCGCCCGGTCGTCAGACACATCGTCTGCCGCGTTTGTCAGGCGTTCGCGGATTTCGTCTTCGGCGATGCCCTCTTCCTTCGCCCAATCTTCGACCGGCACGTCGAGATTCAAGGTTTCACGCACCTCTTCTGCGAGACCCTTGGAATCCCACTGCTCTGCATAGGCAGTCTCAGGAATGTGCTTGTTGACAATGGCGTCGATGGTCTCGTGCCGCATTTCGGCGACGGTTTCGGTCAGATGTTCGCCGTCCATCAATTCCTTGCGCTGCTCGAATATCACCTTGCGCTGATCGTTTGAAACATCATCGTATTTTAAAAGATTCTTGCGGATATCAAAGTTCCGAGCCTCAACCTTCATCTGCGCCTTTTCAAGCGCCTTGTTGATCCAAGGATGGACGATGGCCTCGTCTTCTTTCAGGCCAAGTTTCTGCAGCATCGAATCCATCCGGTCCGAGCCGAAAATGCGCATCAGATCATCTTGCAATGACAGGAAGAATTTCGACCGTCCGGGATCGCCCTGACGGCCGGAACGTCCGCGCAGCTGGTTGTCGATGCGGCGGCTTTCATGGCGCTCGGTGGCCAGCACGAACAGTCCGCCGGCGGCGAGTGCCTTATCCTTGAGAAGCTGTATCTCGGCGCGGATGGATGCCTCTTTTGCGGCGCGCTCGGTGCCTTCCGGCATATCTGCAAGTTCGGCTGCAATGCGCATGTCGGCGTTGCCACCGAGCTGAATGTCCGTTCCGCGACCTGCCATATTGGTGGCGATGGTGATCGCGCCGGGAACACCGGCCTGCGAGACGATGAACGCTTCCTGCTCATGGTAACGGGCGTTCAAAACCTGCAGATTGGCGATGCCATCTTTGCGCAGCCGCTCGGCCAGCATCTCCGACTTTTCAATCGAAGTGGTGCCAACGAGTATCGGTTGGTTCTTGGCGTGCGCTTCGCGGATCTCGCGGACAATGGCGCGGAACTTTTCCTCGACAGTCCGGTAG
>JANPEK010000304.1:0-3492 GCA_031422915.1 Phyllobacteriaceae bacterium
CATGACGATGCCGGCATCATCTGGCCAGAATCGGTCGCGCCGTTTGACGCTGGAATTATCAATATGAAGCCGGGCGATGCCGCCTGCGATGCCGCAGCGGGTAAGATTTACGATGCGATGACCAACGCCGGCAAAGACGTGCTGCTCGATGACACGGGTGCAGGGGCGGGCGCAAAGTTTGCCACCGCTGATCTGATCGGCCTGCCTTGGCAAATCATCGCCGGGCCACGCGGTGTCGCCAATGGCGAGGTGGAGGTGAAGAACCGCAAGACCGGGCAGCGGGATGTCATGACAATTGACGCGGCAATCAACCGCTTTACAGGAATTTGATGAGCGAGATCACGCAAGCGACCGATCCGAAAGACTATCCCGCCGCCGGGCCATTCTCGGCATTCGAGCGCATGATGGCTTGGCGCTATCTGCGCTCGCGCCGCAAGGAAGCCTTCATTTCGGTCATCGCCGGGTTCTCCTTTCTTGGCATACTGCTTGGTGTCGCAACGCTGATCGTCGTCATGGCGGTCATGAACGGTTTCCGCGCCGAGTTGCTCAAAAGCATTCTGGGCATCAACGGCCATCTGATCGTCCAACCAATGGACCGGCCGCTGGACGATTATCTCGACCTGTCCAAACGGTTTGAGGGCATCGTCGGCGTCAAATATGCGCTGCCGGTGGTCGAGGGCCAGACGCTGGCCTCGGGCCGCATTGGCGCTGGCACCGGCGCGCTGGTGCGCGGCGTCTTGCCTGAAGACATCAAGAAGATTGAGCTGGTGTCGCAGAAGGTCAAGCAGGGCAGCTTTGAGAAATTTGGCAAGGAAGACGGCGTCGCAATTGGTTCGCGGATGGCGGAAAATCTCGGCCTTGGCCTTGGCGACAATCTGACGCTGATTTCGCCGGACGGCGATGTCACCCCGATGGGCGTCACCCCGCGCGTCAAGGCCTATCCGGTGCTGGCGATTTTCGAGATCGGCATGTCGGAGTATGACAGTTCGATTGTCTTCATGCCGCTTGAAGAGGCGCAGAGCTATTTCAACTCTGACGGCAAGGTCCAGTCAATTGAGATCATCACTGACGATCCGGACACGGTTGAAGATTTGCGCGTGCCCGTCGAGGCGATTGCCGACCGGCAGATGCTGCTCACCGACTGGCGCCAGCGCAACGCCACCTTCTTTTCCGCGCTGCAGGTCGAGCGCAATGTCATGTTCATGATCCTGACGCTGATCGTGCTGGTCGCCGCGCTCAATATCATTTCCGGCCTCATCATGCTGGTAAAGGACAAGGGCAGGGACATCGCCATCATGCGCACCATGGGCGCGACGCGCGGCATGATCCTGCGCATTTTCCTGATGACCGGCGCTGCCATCGGCGTCACCGGCACCATTGCGGGCGTCGCGCTCGGCGTGCTGATTTGCCTCAATGTCGAAAGCATCCGCCAGTTCTTCTCTTGGCTGTACGGCACGACGCTGTTCAACCCCGAGCTCTATTTCCTGTCGCAGCTTCCCGCCGTGATGGACCCGCGCGAGACGGTGATGGTCATTGTGATGGCGCTGGTGCTGTCGTTTCTCGCCACGTTGTTTCCGGCATGGCGCGCCGCCAAGCTCGACCCGGTCGAAGCGCTGAGGTACGAATGATGGCTGGCGAACCCGTGCTGACGCTGACCGGCGTTTCCCGCAAATATGTGCAGGGCGACCGCGAACTGGTCATTCTCGACAATGCCGATTTTGAGCTGCGCAAGGGCGAGATGGTCGCGCTCGTCGCCCCGTCCGGCAGCGGCAAGTCGACGCTGCTGCACACCGCAGGGCTGCTCGAGCATCCGGATGCAGGTGAAGTCACCGTCAATGGCCGCGCGTCGAGCGGGCTGGGCGATGAGACGCGCACGGCCATGCGCCGCGCCGAGATCGGCTTTGTCTACCAGTTCCACCATCTGCTGCCGGAATTCACCGCGCTTGAAAACCTGATGATCCCGCAGATGCTGCGCGGCTTGTCGAAGAAAGACTCAGCCGTGCGCGCGCGCCAGCTGCTCGATTACATGAAGATCGGCGAGCGCGCCGACCACCGCCCGTCCGAACTTTCCGGCGGCGAACAACAACGCGTCGCCATAGCCCGCGCCGTCGCCAACGCCCCGCTGGTCCTGCTGGCCGATGAGCCAACCGGCAATCTCGACCCCGTCACGTCATCCTACGTCTTTGAAGCGCTCGAAGCGTTAGTCCGCCAATCCGGCCTCGCCGCCATGATCGCCACGCACAACCACGAATTGGCGCGCCGCATGGACCGCCGCGTGACGCTGAAGGACGGCAAAGTGGTGGACATGGACTGAGCGGGCAGGGCTGACAATATAAATCCGGCACCCCCGAATCTGCTGAAGCCAAAGCTGCGTTAAACAAACCTGCCTTTTCCCTTGAAATCAAAAAATTTCGGGCGCACCTTTCGATTGCGTGTTTGCTTGGTGCGGTGTGGTAAATCCCGAAGCAACGGCGCTAAGTGTTTTTGCGGCAGTTGGGAGATTTAAGATGAAGATCAAATCCATATTGGCGGAAAAGGGCGGCGAAGTGCTGACATTGCGGTCCGACGCCACGGTCGATGAGGCCGTCGCGATGCTGGCCAAACACCGGATTGGCGCGCTGATCATCACCGATGGCGGCGGCATCATCAAAGGCATCATTTCAGAGCGCGACATCATCCGCCATCTGGCCGAAGACGGCACCGAAGTGCTCCAGCACAAGATCGCCAATGTCATGACCGCCAACGTCAAGGTGTGCTCGGAGGAACACACGGTCAACGACGCCATGGAAATCATGACCAGAGGCCGCTTCCGCCATCTCCCCATCGAAAAAGCCGGCAAACTGATCGGTGTCATCTCCATCGGCGACGTCGTCAAGCGCAAGATCGAAGAGACCGAGCGCGAAGCGGAAGAGATCCGGAGCTACATCTCGACAGGCTGAGTTGCGGTCTTTTACCTCTACCGCAACGCTGAGCCCGAAGGATGGGCGACTTTAACCTCTACCGCTTCGCGGGAGAGGGGCTTCGCGCAGCGAAGCGGTGAGGGCGAGTCAGCCAGACGCGGCTCCCTCATCTGCCTGTCGGCATCTTCTCCCCGCAAAAGATGCAGGGAGAAGACGGCTTATCTCAAAAGTTCGGTGATGAGCCGTCTTCTCCCCATTCTCCAATGGGGAGAAGATGCCGACAGGCAGATGAGGGGAACTTGTCAGCCAATGCCAACAAACTTATCCCGCAGCAAAACTCCGCCAACCCATTGATATCATTCAAACCACAGCTTTTTCAGCATCAATCTATCCACCCACTCCCAAACCAGCCTGATAATCCCCGTCGTGTTCAACAAGGGAAAACGCGAACAGTGAACTGGGAAATGGCCATCACCCGCAACCACGCCCTGCTACTCGGCATCATCGCCGAGCTGTTCGCGATGTTACGCAGTGTCGGCGTTGGCAGCGGTCAATTGTCCGGCAGCAGTCCCCTCTCCGTCACGGGCTGCGC
>JANPEK010000305.1:0-12065 GCA_031422915.1 Phyllobacteriaceae bacterium
CACACCCCGCACGTCTGGCACTTCATGCTCCCGGACAGGTCGGTATCCACCGGACTGGGCAAATGCCTGACTTTCGCCTGACACCTGCATGCGCCGGGACCCCCGCAGCCGTGGCCGTGACCGGGCAACGGCATTTGCGCCGTCATTTTTGGAACCCGGGCCTTTTCGCGCGCAAGAGTCTCCTCAAACGCACTATCCCCCGTACATTTTAGGGGAACCCATCGCGGCCGGAGAGAATGGTTCCATTAGGCCACCCCCACCGAAGCCAGCTCCTTCGCATCAAACCGGATGGACCGGCATGACCTTCCCGAAGGAACACGCGAGGAGATTATGCCGCACTGTTCGGGATGGTGGATAGATTTGGGTGAAAATTTTTGTGGAGTCAGGGATTTCAATGGGTTGGGCGGGTTGCAGGTGTGGATAAGTTCCCGCTCCGCACTGATGACAGGCATGGCGGCTGTGGTGGTGGAGCGGTGCGCCATGTGCTGGCACGGGCTTTTGACAGTCCCTCACCTGTCTTGCTGCGCAAGACTGTCCTCTCCCCGTGGGGGAGAGGCGAAGGGCCGTGTTTTGCTTTGTGTCCGGCGGAGCAACACGAAGCGCCGCGCTTTCCCCTCTCCCCGCCATCGGGCCACGTCCTGCACCCACTCTCAACGTCACAGGTGTACCCCCGCCTGTCGGCATTCGCCGACATCTTCCCCGCAAGGGGGAAGAACACCGGAAGCCTGGATTTGCTGGAGTTGAGTGCAGCGTCATTGTAATCTTGGCTCGGATATGGCTGGTGGCCGACCCACTCACCACCGCGGCTGCAATCCACCCGCTGCTCCCGCCCGCTTCAGCCTGATCTCGCCTTCAAACCCCGGCGAAGTCAAATTGTCCAAGCTCTCCAGAATATGCTGCGCCATCGCCTCAATGATCGGCGAGCGGCGGCCCCTGGCGCGGATGAGGCCGATTTCGACGTCGGGGAGGGGGATGAAGCCGTCGGCTTCGCCAAGCACCCGCATACCGGGGCGCAGCGAACATTCAGCCAGCACCGAGACGGCAAGGCCCGCCAGCACCGAGGCAATGAGGACGGTCGCGGACCAGGACGTGAAGAGGACGCGGTGCTCGCGGCGCATGTTGGACAAGGCCTCGGCGGCGGACCGGCGCCAGATGCAATTGGGGCGGCCAAATGCCAGCGGCAGGATCGGCTCTTCGTGCACCGCGTGGTTTGCCGAAGTCACCCACAGCAACGGCTCGCGGCGGACGATTTCCGAATAGCCCTGCTCGGGCACGTGGGTGATCAGGGCAAGGTCAATGGCACCGCGGTTGATCTGTTCGATCAGATTGACTGTCGGCTCGCAAATGATCGACAGTTCGACACGCGGGTTGGAGCGGGCGAACCGCGCCATGATTTCGGGCAGGAACCGGTCGGCATAATCATCGGGCATGCCGATGCGGATATGGCCCTCAAGCTTGGTGTCGTCAAACGCCAGCACCGTCTCCGAATTCAGCCGCAGCATGCGGCGGGCGAAGTTGAGCAGCTTTTCGCCATCTTCCGTCAGCCGGTTGTTGCGCCCTTCCTTCTCGAACAGCGTCTTGCCGATCCGCTCTTCAAGACGGCGCATCTGCATCGAAACGGCGGATTGCGTCTTGTGCACCTCGTCGGCAGCGCGGGTGAACGACCCGGCATCGGAAATGGCAACGAAGGTCTGCAACTGGTCGAGATCAAGCGGCGTGGCCATGGCGACTCCATACATAACGAGTAATGATGGTTCACATTAGAAACATTCGTTTGTCAAATCAATCACCCGCGCATAGATTATTCATATGCAGAACAAGGGGCGGATTTGACCGTCACCGCCACTCCGGAACCAGAGGTTCCCGGCGCGGGAAACTGTTGCCTGCGCGTCACGAAAGGATGAAAGCCATGACCACGATCGATTGCTGCGAAGTTTCAAAGCCCACTGGCGCACGCGCCGTCTTGGCGGCGACTGCGGTCGCGACTGTGGAAAAAGCCGTGTCCATGCTGCGCGCCTGGCAAAACCGCCGCGAACTCTACAAGCTCGGCGAAATGAATGACCGCGAACTGTCGGACATCGGCCTGTCGCGCTCGGACCTGTTTATTGCGCGTGATGTGCCCGCATACATTGATCCGACCGCCCGCCTCGGCTCGCTGGCCGACATGAATCGCGCACAGGGTGAGGCGCGCTGCATTTCGTAAGTTTTCCCGCAGGCAACCAACTCCCGGTTACCCCCGGCGCCTGCTCACTGCCCGGCTGTAACCCCGCAGCCGGGCACTTTTTTATTCTTCCCCATTTTCAATGCAGGTGAGGAAAAGCACAAGAATCAACGAACCTAACGGCTGCGGTCCATGCCTTTGAGATATTGGTCGAAGATTGATTCCAGACCCTTCTGGTAGCTATCCTGCGTCTTCTTGCCGGTCTCGAACATGTCGCCCCAAGGGTTGGCGGATGGATTGGCCGCAGGTTTTGACCGGTTGCGCGGCGCGGACTCGGGCTCCTCTTCTACCTGAGGCGCACTCTGTCCGCCGCCTTTCATCATTTCTTCCAGCATCCTGCCGAACGGATTACTCCCCGCGCCGGACTGTGCCTGTCCGCCGCCGAGCATGTCTTTCAAAATGTTGCCAAGCGGATTCTCGTCGGCAGGTGCCGCCCGGCGCTGCGGCTGTGCATCCTGACCGCCTGCGCCACCGAGAACCTGGCCGAGAATATCGCCCCATGGGTTGCCGCTCGGGGCAGGCGCTTGAGGCTGGGTGTCCTGTCCGCCGGTGGCACCCTTCAGGATTTGGCCAAGCACATCGCCCCACGGGTTGCCGCTTGGCGCAGGGCTCTGGCCCGGCCCGCCGCCACCGGTCTGCTTCATCATTTCCTCAATCACCTTGCCGAACACATTGCCATTGGCACCCATGCCCGCAGCACCAAGGCCGCCTGCCATTTGTTGTTGCATCCCGCCAGCCATCATCGAAGCGACCGCCGGCAGCATTTGTTGCAATACGCTTTGGCCAATCCCGGTTGCCTTCGCCGCCTGCGCGGCAATCGCGCGCGAAACATCCTTGGAACCAAACAACTGGCCGAGAATATCATTGCCCGCCTGCGTTCCAGCCGGGTTGAAGGCGCTCGCCGCATTGTTGAACGAATTGGCATAGCCGCCGCCAGCCAGCGTTTGCAACAGGTTGCCCATGTCCATCGGATTGGCCGCATTGCGCTTCAGCCCGATTGAAAATGCCGGCAGCAGCGCCTCAACCGCAGACTGGACTTGGTTCTGGTTGAGCCCGAATTGCCGCGCCATCTGGTTCATGGCATCGCCGCCATTGGCCTTCATCAACATTTCAAACAGCGGCAGCATGGGGGCCTCCTTACTGGTGTTAGAGTCTGACTCTAAGGTTACTGGTCTGAAACTGGCACGGTTTCGCGGACCAAGTCGAGCCGTTTGTTCTTGCGGGCGGGCGATTTCCGCCAAGCGGTGTGCATGCGCATCCAGAAGCCCGCCTCCGGCCCGAACTCCTTTTCAAACCGCGCCGCCATTCCGGGGCTGAGCCCGTGAATTTCGGAAGTGATGTTATGCAATGACTGCCGCGAGACACCGAGTAGAGCGGCGGCTCTTGCGACATTCAGCCCAAGTGGCGCCAGAAATTCCTCGCGCAGGATTTCGCCGGGATGCGGCGGATCAAACATGGTCATGGCAACAGCTCCAGCTTCAAATTGGATTCATTGATAGGGGACCAGATCAACATCGTGGGCATCGCCGTCTTCGAAGCGGAAATTGACCTGCCAAAGCCTGGAATTAGAAATCGCCCAAGTGCCTGCCTCCGCGCCCTTCGGCACGTGGAGCCGCATGTCAGGCACCCGTTCCAGCGTTTCAAGTGTCGCTGTCGCGTCAAGAATTCCCAGAAGCCGCCGAATTCGCACCAGATGGCGCTGTTGCAGCCAGATGCCGTCGCCTTTCGAGTAAAAGCGTTCAAGACCGGTATGTTTGAATGTTCTAATCATGCGAAATCATCGCAACAAAGTGACATTTGTCAATTGACGGACGTGCTTGTTTGCGGCGTATCAACTGGCAATGCTCTGATGTCACTAAACCTGATCCAGCAGTTCCCGCCGCGCGGCAGATGCAAGATAGGCGGAGCGGGTTTGTTTCCGCCGACGGGCCGCATGGTCAATCGCTTCAAGCAACCCGAGATCAAGCGAGACATTGATCCGTGTTGAAGAGCCACAGTCCCGCACCAGCGGCACGGCTGAGACAATTGCCCCTACACGCTCGTCGACCAAATCCGGGTCTGCCATGATCGCGTCAGTGGTTCGCGCAGCAGGCACCTGATCTCCGTCGGATTCCAACAGCTGCACGTGGCCGCACAGAGCTTCAACTGCGTTGCTGATGGCTTCATCCAGCGTGGTTCCCGCCGAAAAGCAGCCCGGCACATCCGGAAACATCACGCCGTAACTGCTGTCTGGATCTTTGTGCACAAAGGCAATGTAACGCATGTCGATGGTCCTGTTTCGGCAAATCAGACTGGTATGTATGGCATTTCAATACGCATATCCGAGAAACGCCGGTTCAACCGATTTTCCCCATGCCGTGTTGTACTCGCGGATCATCTGCTCGGAAAGCGTGGTGCCGCGTGCCGCAACTTCCTCCAGCGGCGAAAGATAGCCGCTCTCGTCCTGTCCGTAGCTGTCGAGCTTGTTTCTTGCGACCAGCCCTGCGTGGCTGATCTTCAGCACCTCGCGCGCAACATCCAAAAGCGTCCCGTTGCGCCATGGCGTTTTCAGTCCCATTACCGGCACAGTGTTGCGCATGTGCATGATGTCGTCATACCGCCAATCCGCCGTCAGCGCCTCGGCAGCGGCTAGTGAGGCCTCGTCATAGAGCAAGCCGACCCAGAAGGCGGGCAGCGCCGCCAGCCGCCGCCATGGGCCGCCATCGGCCCCGCGCATTTCAAGATAGCGCTTCAGCCGCACGTCCGGAAACAGCGTGCCAAGATGGTTTGTCCAGTCGCCGATATTCGGTTCAACGCCGGAAATGCGTTTCGACAACGCGCCATCAATGAACTGGCGGAACGTTACATCCGTCGCCTCGTGATAGACCCCGTCGCGCAGCACGAAATACATCGGCACATCAAGCGCCCACTCGACATAGTCGGCATAGCCGAACGTGGTGTTGAACAGAAACGTGGGAACGCCCGAACGTTGATTGTCCGTATCGCGCCAGATGTCGCCGCGCCAGGATTGGAAACCGTTAAGCTTGCCATCGGTGAAAGGCGACGCCGCAAACAGCGCCGTCGAAAGCGGCTGCAACTTGATCGAAGTCAGCATCTTGCGGCGCATGTCATCTTCGGAGGAAAAGTCGAGATTCACCTGAATGGTGCAGGTGCGGTACATCATGTCGAGCCCGCAGGTTCCGACCTTCGGCATATACGATGACATGATGCCATAACGGGTCTTCGGCATGCGCGGCGTCTCTTGGAGCGTCCACTTCGGCGAGCCGCCCATGCCGAGGAATTTTATGCCAAACGGCTCGGCAATCTCGCGCAATTGCGCTAGATGGGCATTCGCCTCGCGGCAGGTCTGGTGCACGGTTTCCAGCGGCGCGCCGGACAGTTCAAACTGCCCGCCCGGCTCCAGCGAAATCGCGCCCGCGCCCGTCGGCTCAACCAGCCCGATGATGTTTGTCCCGTCCATGATCGGCTCCCAGCCGAGCATCGACTGCATGCCTTCCAGCAGCGCTTTGATCCCGCGCGGTCCCTCATAGGGCACAGGCCGGTTACCATCGGCGTAAAATGGGAACTTCTCGTGCTCGGTACCAAGCCGCCAGCGCTCTTTTGGCTTGGCACCGGACGCAATGTAATCCACCAGCGACGCCGCACCCTCGATGGGCGTCAAATCCGTCATATCCCGCGCCATCGCCAGTCCCGTCCCGTGAATGCTTGCTGAAATTTCAAATGGACAATTGCCGGATGAACTTCAAGCGCATTTTGGTGAACGGTCGATCGCTGGCGTTGATCAGTCCCAAGGGTTAAGCAGCGGCACGCCTGTGCGGACGAAATCAGCAATGTTGCGAGTGACCAATGTCAGGCCATGGATTTGCGCAGTTGCTGCGATGAAGCTGTCAAGCAGCGGCATCGGGTCTGGCACGTGATAGGAAGCACATATGCGGGCGACCTCAACATTCACCGGCAGCACGCGGCTGCTGAACGTCGGCAACAGATCGTTCTCCAGCCACGCCCTGTATATTCTGCCCTGTAACGGATCACGCCGTTCTGCCAGCAACGTTCCAGTTTCTATTTCATGAATTACTATCACCGAAGTGAACATCTGGTCGACATCGACCTCCAACGCCCACTTTGCAACATTTCGATCAATTCTGCCTGCTCGGGCCTTTCGCATCTCGGATATGACGTTCGTATCCAGCAGATACATTAAGACAGATCAATCGGTCTGGACAATTCCCTCGAACGCGGAAACTCGATGTCCAAATCGGCACCCTCGGGCATTGCCAATACTTCGGCCAATGATTTTCCTCTCACAGACATCCTCTTGAACTCCTCATAGCTCAACAGAACATGTTCCGGCTTGCCCCGGTCAGTTACTATCAAGGGGCCATTCTTGGCGGCTTTCTTCGCTTTGCCCAAGTCCTGATTGAACTCCCGGCTGGTCATGGTCGTTGTGGACATGCCTCGTCCTCCAAAAATGAATGTAGCAACGTTACTACAATTCGAGATGCCTTTCAACGCCAATCCCCAATCACCGCCTGAACCACCGCCAACGCTGCCACCGCTGCCGTATCTGCCCTCAAAATACGCGGGCCTAGCGGAATGGCCGTCACAAACGGCAGCGAGCGTAACAACTCGCGCTCATGTGCAGAAAAGCCGCCCTCCGGCCCGATCAGCACGGCCATATGTTTCTCGCGCACTGCGCCAAGCTTGCCGAGCGGATTGTTGGTTGCCGCGTCTTCATCGCAAAAGATGATCCGGCGCGAGGCATCCCAGCCAGAAAGCAACGCCTCGAATTTCACCGGCTCCCGCACCGCAGGCACTGAAAGAGTGCCGCATTGCTCCGCCGCCTCGATCACATTGGCTTGCAGCCGCTCAATGCTCACCTTCTGCACCTGCGTATGCTGCGTCAGCACCGGTTGGATCGTGCCCGCGCCCATCTCGACAGCCTTCTGCACCAGATAATCCAGCCGTCCCAACTTTAGCGGCGCAAACAGGAAATGGAGATCAGGATGTGGCGGCTGCGGGCGGACCTGTTCAATTGGCATCAGCGCAAGTTTCTTCTTGGCCATGAACGCAAGCGTTGACTTCCACTCTCCGTCACGACCGTTAAACAGCAGCAATTCTGCGCCTGCGCTCATTCGCAGCACATTTACGAGGTAGTTGAACTGTTCCGCTGTCGCCGTGACCGCAAGACCATCCCCCAGTGGAGCGTCAACGAAAAGCCGTTGCATGGTGTAGTTTGCGCGCATGGCACTTGGTGGCCGATTGCGGGCAGGGCCGTCAAGCCCCGGCAGAAGGGTGCCACACTGGAAGATAGCCAGTTCGCAGCGCCGTTGTCGTCGTTGCCGGTGTCAGCAGCGCCGGTCGCTGCTGAGCCACTTGCATCCAGTCCAGCGCTTTCCCGTAGCCATTGAAATCCCAGGGCAGGGCGCTGGAGCCATGTCTTGCATAGGCCCGATCGCCGACCGCAACCATGATGCCATCCGGCAGTTGGCCGCATGTTGCTGCATCGATCGCCCGTTTCTCGCCCATCCGCTCGCCATGCAGCCTCCGGTCAATCGCATCCGCCTTCGGCAGACCGCCAAACTCGGGCACGATTGCCGCACAATAGCGCTTGAAATCCTCCCGCCTGCATTCCGCGCAAGGCCGGTGTCCGGCAGCAAGTGCCGTCACTTCATCCAGAAAAAACAGCTCCGTGTAGGAATTGCCCATCACCTCGCGGCTGCGTCCGCGAAAATCCGTCACGCAGACAATCCATTGCCGCGACGCAAATCTCCGTTTCAACAGCGTCTTCGTCGCCGGATCATGGATTTTCCCGCCGCGATTGCCCATGAACAGCCCGCGCGCCGGATTGGCGTGGGGAATACCGAACGGATTGACCCTGTTCTGAAACCCCCACCGTCGCTTCAAACACATGGCTGCCATCTCCATTTATCTGTTGTTAACCATAATAGGCTGATTATGGATTGTCTCAGGCAACACCAAGACAAAGCACACATGAACGTCCTGATCGTCCAGAACTTTGAGTCCACCGGCCTCGGCCAAGTCTGCACCGCGCTGAAAGAGAAGGGTGCAATCCGCGACTACCGCAAGCCCTATCTCGGTGAAGCGCTGCCCCAGGATTGTTCAGAGCACGACGCCATCGTCGTGCTTGGCGGCGGGCAAAGTGCGGTCGATGATCACATTCATCCCTATTTGCCAAACCTCGCGGCGCTGATGCGCGACTTTGCCGACAGTGGCAAAGCAGCGCTCGGCATCTGCCTCGGCAGCCAGATATTGGCCCGCGCCTATGGCGCAACCAACCTCATCGGTAAAGCGCCGGAATTTGGCTGGCAGAATATCGCACTGACCGACGACGGAAAATCCGATCCGGTTCTCGGTGCCGTGCCGTGCCATTTCCCGATTTTCCAATGGCACGACGACACATTCACGCTGCCCGAAGGCGCAACACGCCTCGCCTCAAACAACGCCACCCCGAACCAGGCCTTCCGCATCGGCCGCGCCGGCTACGGCATCCAGTTTCACTTTGAAGCCGACACACCATTGGTAGAAAAATGGAACGCCCGTTTCCCCGATGCCATTGCCCGCAAGGATCCGCTCTGGCTTGAGAAGTTTCCGGCGCATGCGAATGAGTACGGCCCGAATGCCGATGCAGCGGGGTTGGCGATTGCGCGGGCTTGGGTCGGGCAGATTTAGCCTTTGAATCCGCATATCATCTGGGTGCCGTGACGCCAGTCCGTCTCAGTTTGATTATCCACCAAACAGGTTGTTGAAAATGCGGCCGTAGTCCCGCCGTCCGTCAATAACTGTAGCGATTTGAATCTCGTTCGCGGATTTGTCGTGCCGATAGAAGACTATGTGATTCGAGCAGACCAGAGTCCGAAATCTTGTATTGTATTTTCGTCCGGACGCAGGAAAATCAGCCAATTTTGAGCAGCTTTCTTCTATGAGCTCAATGTATCTCGTTGCGGTTGCCGGAGTGTCGATAGCGATAAAATCAGCGATCTCTTGCAGGTCATTTCGTGCAATTCTTGACCATACAATCCTAGCCCGCATAGCGTGCTTTCAAATCCCTCAAAAATGTTTCTGATGATACATAGTCACCAATCTCCTCGGACAACGCCAGTTTCGCATCCAGCCGTTTGCGTGCAGCCAAATCAAGAATTTGCAGCGCGATCTCATTCTGATCATCATCAGAAAGCGCGCTGACTTCATTGATCGCCTTGGTCAATATCTGGTTCACGACTGTGCTCCGGGCATAAAACTAAAACCAATTGTAGCAGAAATTTCTACCGGCAAAACCGCAAATTACCCCACCACAACAATATGCAGTGCCCGCGGCCCGTGCGCGCCGAGCAAAATCTTCTGTTCGATATCGCCGGATCGGCTCGGTCCGGTGATAAAATTCACCGTGCGCGGCATCAAGCCCTTGCCATAAGCCTTGCGGATGTCGGCCATGACCGTCTCAAGATCGCCGTTGATCGACGACGCCTCAAGCACAACGATGTGGTTCTCTGGCAGAAAATTAAGCGTCGTCGGATTGTCCGCGCCGGAGGTCATGACCAGCGTGCCGGTCTCGGCGATGGCGGCGAAGGCGTGGCTGATGCCGGTCTCGTCGCTGCCATCAGAAGGTCCGGTTTTCAGTTCGAGATTTTTCTGTCCCTTCCACGGCAGAGCAGAAAGGCGCGGGTCTGCGCCAATCGCTGCGCGCGACGGCAGGTTCTTCGAGCGCAGATAATCACTGATGGCGGCGGGGACGTCCTTTGCGGATTTCACGCGCGCTATCGTCGCAGAAAACTTGTCCGCCATCGCAACAAAAAGCTCAACCTGCGCCTTCGCCGGCAATTGCGCCCGCGCCGGAATCACCCCGTTCGGCGCAGATTTCAGCCGTGCCGCAACAGCCGCCTTGCGAACACTGTCGTCAGCAGGGACTTGCAAGGCGGCGCGCAGACGGGCGAGGACGTTCGTTTTGGCAGTCATGTTCTGAACTCAAAGTGTTGGCGTCGCGCCGCGTTTCGTGATTGGCTGCACGCTCTTCCCTTCTCCCCGCCGCTTGCGGGGAGAAGGTGGCCCAACGGGCCGGATGATGGGCAGCGCCAAGGGTCGGCGATTTTCGCGATTCTGTTTTTTGTTTCCCCAGATAGATTAATTCGGATCGTGGCCGCCAATCTCCACCCTCGGCGCTGCCCCTCATCCGCCCCTTTCGGGGCACCTTCTCCCCGCAAGCGGTGGGAAGAAGGGAAGGTGGCTGCTCTCTTTGCCATCACCGCGCCTCCTGCTTTCTTGCCTCCCGCTGCGCCCACTGCTGCTGAAACGTCCTCGCCTCTGGCGCAGGCAGATCGCGCCACTTCGTCCAGCCGCCAGCTAACGGCAGTGATTTGAACCGGCCCTTGGCTCTGCCCAGCATCGACAACACGGGTATGCCAAGGCTGGCCATGAAATGATACACCTTTGGCCGCTTGGCGAACCAGACCCAGACAGCCAATCCATATCGGTAAGTCACCGGTTGCAGATGCTGTTCAAACTCGCGCTCGCGCCAGTGCCGCATCATTTTTGGCAGCGGGATTTTCATCGGGCAGACGCTCTCGCATCGCCCGCAAAAGGTCGAGGCGTTGGGCAGATGTCCGCCCTTGTCAACGCCGATCAGCGACGGGGTCAACACCGCGCCCATAGGGCCGGGATAGACCCAACCGTACGCATGGCCGCCGATGGAATGATACACCGGGCAATGGTTCATGCACGCGCCGCAGCGGATGCAGCGCAGCATGTCCTGATATTCCGTGCCGATCATCCTGGTGCGGCCATTGTCGAGAATGACGACATGGTAATTCTCAGGCCCATCCACGTCATTTTTGCGGCGCGGTCCGGTGGAGAGCGTCGTATAAACGCTCATGTCCTGACCCGTCGCCGAGCGCGCCAGCACGCGCAGAATCTGGCTGACATCAGAAAGCGTCGGCACGATCTTCTCAATCGTCGCAACAACAATATGCGTCTTGGGCAATATCTGCGTGAGATCCCCATTGCCCTCATTGGTAACGATGACCGAGGTGCCCGTCTCGGCAATCAAAAAGTTCGCGCCGGTGATGCCGACATCGGCCTCGAAATATTTCTGCCGCAGCACCTGCCGCGCCTCGTTGAGCAGCGTCACCGGCTCTTGCAAGTCGCGGTTCACATCCAGATGCGTATGCACCCGGCGGAAGTCGCTCTCCACCTGCTCCTTGGTCAGATGCACCGCTGGCGCAATGATATGGCTCGGATGCTCGCCGCGCAGCTGGATGATGTATTCGCCCAGATCCGTCTCGACCGGGACAATCCCGTTGTCCTCAAAATGCTGGTTGAGCGCGATTTCCTCGGTGACCATCGACTTGCCCTTGGTCACAGTCTTCGCGCCAACGTCGCGGCAAAGCTTCAGGATAATCGCGCGCGCATCTTCTGCCGTTTCGGCAAAATGGACATGGCCACCCGAGGCCTCGACCTTTTCACAATACGCCTCAAGGTAAAGATCAAGATGCGCCAGCGTGTGGTCTTTGATCGCCTTGGCGCTGTCACGCAGCGCCTCAAATTCCGGCAACAGGTCGATCGAAGCCTTGCGCTTGTCGATAAAGCCGGTGCGCACATGACCCATGGCCTTTTGCAGATTAACGTCCGCAAGCGCGGCGGTGGCGTTGGCTTTGAAGGCGGGGGAGGTGATTTGCATCAGTGCGCTCCGGCTAACTGGCAGGCCTCGGCGCGGCCCCGCCAACGCCCCGTGGGGCCCGTGAGCCCCCCAACCGCGGGGGGGCGGGGGTGAAGGCAAAACGGCCGGCCGGCACATCTACCCCCCCCCAGGGGGGGGGAGGTGGCGCGGAGC
>JANPEK010000306.1:0-4743 GCA_031422915.1 Phyllobacteriaceae bacterium
CCAGAACGCGCATGAGACAATGATCTGGGCCTCCAAGGATGCGAAATCAAAGGGTTACACCTTCAATTACGAGGCCATGAAAGCCTCAAACGACGATCTGCAAATGCGCTCCGACTGGCTGTTCCCGATCTGCACTGGCGCGGAACGCCTGAAGGACGACAAGGGCGACAAGGTCCACCCGACACAAAAGCCCGAAGCCCTGCTAGCCCGCGTCATCATGGCCTCATCCAAGCCGGGCGATGTCGTCCTCGACCCGTTCTTCGGCTCCGGCACCACCGGCGCGGTGGCCAAGCTCTTGGGCCGCAACTATGTCGGCATCGAACGCGAACAGAAATACATCGACGCCGCCTCAACCCGCATCGCCGCCGTCGAACCGCATGGCAAGGCTGAACTCACTGTTATGACTGGCAAGCGAGCCGAACCGAGGGTCGCCTTCGGCACCTTGATTGAAAGCGGCCTCATCGCACCGGGTACAATCCTGACTGACGCCAAAGGCCGAAACAGTGCGATTATCCGCGCGGATGGAACACTTGCGGTAAATGGCACAGCAGGTTCGATCCACAAAATGGGCGCTACTGTGCAAGGGTTGGATGCTTGCAATGGTTGGACCTACTGGCACTTTGAGATAAATGGCAAGCGAGAGCAGATTGATGTGCTGAGGCAGAAGGTGAGGGACGGGATGGCGGTAACTTAAAGTACGCCGCGATTGCCTTTGGCTTGATACTTGATCGCGGCGTGCCGATCTTCTCGCTTGCTGGGATGTGTCTGATTGGCGAGCGCCGCGAACCTTAATGAGCATCAGCCCTTTCGCTGTGACGCTCAAGATGTGCAGCTTGATTTGCATTCATGTATTGTGTCACAGAGTGCCATTTGCAACCTAGAGATTAACACAGGGCAATATGGCAGTTACATTTATCCCAACCGCTGCCGACGTCGTTATGTGCGAGTTTGGCCCTGATCCATCTGCGATTGTTGCTCCGGGTGTTATGCGCGGGCCACTTTCAGTTAAGCCAGAAATATGGAAGTTCCGGCAAGTTGCCATTGTATCAAGCTTTGGGAGGTTGGCGATCGTCGTGCCTTTCTCAACCTCGCGGCCAAAGATCGCCCGAAACTACCATGTTCACATTGTTGCAGGCAGCTATCCATTTCTGACAACGGCGAACGATTCATGGCTTAAGGCCGATCTTGTCACTACAGTCAGTCATGACCGTTTGGATAGGTGTCAGGTTGCGGGAAGATATCAGAGAGTGAACCGGACCTCTGCTCATTTGAAGGCTTTACGCGCGGCGTGTTTGCACGGGATGGGACTTGGTCGGCTGGTGCAGCATTTATAGGACGTTGATTTATTCATCTAAACGATATATAGATCCTTTGTCGCTGGTAGCCATTCCAGATCTGCAAGATCGTCAGGCCTCGTCGGTTTACGCCGTCGGGGCCTCTGCATTTTCAGACACAGTCAGAAAATTGCTTTTGCCAAGCACATTTGTGAAACCGAAGTGCCACAACTGTGGTGGGGCAGCTCAAAGCCGATAAAAGCAAATCGGGCCGGGCTTGCGATGAACTTGGCGAATATCATCTACTGCCGCCGAGAAGAACCAGCTAGGAAAAACCAGTTGCGAAAACAACGTGTCTGCTAATCTCACCGCCGCCGAAATCATCACCACCCTCAACCTCGAACCCCACCCCGAAGGCGGATGGTTCCGTCAAACCTTCCGCGACACCGGCCTGGACGCGCGCGGCCATTCCACCGCAATCTACTTCCTCCTCGAATCCGGCAAGCCCTCGCATTGGCACAAGGTCCACGGGTCATCCGAAGTCTGGCTCTACCACGCTGGCGCTCCCATCCGGCTGAAACTGTCCGAGCACGGCAAGTCCGAAACCCATCACATGCTCGGCATCAACCTCGCCGCTGGCGAGCGCGCGCAATTGATCGTTCCGCCCGGCTGGTGGCAGGCGGCGGAGACGTGTGGTGAGTGGACGCTGGTCAGCTGCACCGTCGCGCCGGGGTTTCTGTTCGAGTATTTCGAGCTTGCCGCACCGGGATGGGCACCGGGCTTGGAGGGTGCATTGGTCTGACAGTTTGGCCTGCGTTCGCGAGCAAGTGTTAAAACGACGGCCATTTGTTTATCGCAATGAAGCACGTTTGCATGTTCCGCTGCGATAAAGCCACCGGGCGTTACTTCCAGCGGAAAGACTTCTAACCCCGCCGCATCTGCAACCACGCATGCATCGCAATCCCGCCAAGCGACAGCAGCAGCACAAATGCGCCGAGCCCGTTGATCCCATAGGCGGCGATCAGCATCGCGAGAATGGGCGTGCCGCTGGTGGTGCCAACATTGCCGAGCTGCGCAATCGCGCCGGTTGCGGCGGAGCGGGCTTCCTGCGTGTCGTTGAGCTGGGCGATGGAGGCAAACGAGGCGCTCTGCACAAGCCCGACCGCGGCCGCAAGCAACAGCGCGCCGCTCAGCATCACGGGCGTATGATCCCAGCCAAACCATAGCAAAAGCGCCGCCAGAGCCGAAAAGCCGAACCCGATTTGCACAATCAAAACAGCCGGATAGCGGTTGATCAAAAAAACGCCGAGCGTCATTGAAGCAGCAATGCTCACCAGCGGAACGGCAGTTCCGACAAACCCCTGCCATGGCCCGGTCATCGGTGGCAGCAGGGCAAGAATGGCGACATACATCAGCGTGTAGAACATGAAACCAAGCGCAGGCGCAGCAATCCGCGGTGAGCCATAAATCTCTGCGTGCTGGCGCAACACCCCGCCAAAAGTCAGCGTCGGCATCGCGCGCGGCACATCCGGCGGCAGGGCAATCTGCATCCATGCGGCCATGATCATCATGTAAACGCCATGCGCCACAAACAGCGCGGGTATGCCATATGCCGCGACAAGCGGACGTCCGCTCCACGCCATGAATGCAAAGCAGACCGCAAAGAAAGTGGACCACAGCGTCATCGCAAACGCCCGGTTCTTGCCCTCCATCGCTTCGGCAATGATCACCGGCCCGCACACCACGATGGCCAGATGCGAAAACCCTTCAAGCACGCGAAGCCCGAGAAACGGATAAAGCGAAGGCATCAGCGCATCCGCAAACGAAAACACCGCCGCCGCCACCAATGCGACAACCATGATGCGCTTGATGCCTGACCGGGCAATCAGGATGCCCGCCGTCGATCCAAACACAAGTCCCGCGAACCCGACACCAGACACCAGCAGCCCAAGCATCGGCTTCGACGCCTCGGCATAGTTCCGGCTGATGAAATCAAAGATCACCCCAACCTTGGCAAACTGCCCCGCCGCACCAAGGCCGGCAAACCAAAGTGCGAAGGCGAGGAGGAGGGGGGATTTGGTTTGGGACATGATGCAGCGATAGCGGCGGTTGCGTTAAACCGCCAGCCCGTAACGGCGCAAATCCATTTGCAATTGCTCCGGCCCCGCAAACACCACCGCCTGCCACCCAAACTCCTGCGCGCCCTTCACATTGGCAGCGCTGTCGTCGATGAACAGCGTAGCGGCAGGGTCGAGGCCGAAGCGCTCCGTGTGGATGCGGTAAATTTCTTTGTCGGGCTTGATCACCTTCACGTCGCCAGAAACCGTCACGCCGCGAGGCTCATTGAAGAACGGATACATCTCTATGGCCTCAGCAAACGTGTCCGAGGCGAAGTTGGTCAGCATCGTCACATCCATGCCCGACGCAATCAGGTCTCGCATCAATGCGACACTCTCGTTCATCGCCGCGAACGGCATCTCGTGCCAATGTTTGCGGAAGTTGCGGATGTTGGCCTCATGCTGCGGATGTTCGGCAATCAGCAGCGCTTCCGCCTCCGCCCATGACCGCCCGCGATCCTGCTCGATGTTCCAATCGTGCGTGCAGATATTGGTCAAGAAATGCCGCCTCTCTTCCGCGTCCGGGATCAGGTGCAGGAACGGCCGCTCGGGGTCGTAGTGGATCAGCACTTTGCCGATGTCGAACACGACATGTTTGATGGAGCTCATGGCTTCAGCTTTCGCGTGGCGTTCGGGACAGCCGCCTCGATGGCCTTTTTCATCACCGTCGGCAAGGCCTCATGCGGCAGGTCTGCGGGCTTTGACCACCATGCATCTTTCGGCGTCATGATCGCAGTGTTGGTGCGATGCACATGCAGGTCCAGCTCGAAATGTGTGAAAACATGGCGAACGATGCCGCAATGAACCCATTTGGCCGGAAACGGCGCGGCATCGGCATCAATCCCACCATCCACACGCGCGGTCCAGTCACTGACCGGGACACCACTCATCCCGGCGAGCAAACCCTTGTCCGCACGTTTGCTTAGCAATATCGCACCATCATTGCGGATGACGACAAAAGCCGCGCCTTGGCGCAAGGGTTTGGCCGTTTTGGGTGGCTTTACCGGATACTTCTCAGGTTCCCCTGCAGCAAGTCCCCGGCAGTCTGCGCGTAGGGGACAAAGTATGCATTTCGGCCGTCGTGGGGTGCAAATGGTCGCGCCGAGATCCATGCAGGCTTGGGCAAAATCTCCCGGCCGTTCTGGCGGCAATATCCGCTCTACCACGTTGTAAACCAGCGTTTTGGCGGCGGGCAGGGGCGTTTCAATCGCCTGCAGCCGGGTGATAACCCGCTCGACATTGCCGTCCACAACAGCGACAGGTTCGCCAAAAGCAATCGCCGCAATCGCCGCAGATGTGTAACGCCCTATACCCGGAAGCTTCACCAAACCAGCCTGCGAGTGCGGAAAAAT
>JANPEK010000307.1:0-3284 GCA_031422915.1 Phyllobacteriaceae bacterium
TCGATCGCCAGCCCTGAGAAGATTCTGTCCTGGTCGTTCGGTGAAATCAAAAAGCCCGAAACGATCAACTACCGCACGTTCAAGCCCGAACGCGACGGCCTGTTCTGCGCGCGGATTTTTGGGCCCATCAAGGACTATGAATGCCTGTGCGGCAAGTACAAGCGCATGAAATACAAGGGCATCATCTGCGAAAAGTGCGGCGTGGAAGTGACGCTGTCGCGCGTTCGCCGCGAGCGGATGGGCCACATTGAGCTCGCCGCCCCGGTTGCGCACATCTGGTTCCTGAAGTCGCTGCCAAGCCGCATCGGCACGCTGCTCGACATGACGCTCAAGGATATCGAGCGCGTCCTGTATTTCGAGAACTATCTGGTGACCGAGCCGGGTCTGACGCCGATGAAGGAGCATTCGCTTCTGTCGGAAGAAGACTTCATGCTGGCTGTTGACGAGTATGGCGAGGATAGTTTCACCGCCATGATCGGCGCGGAAGCGATTTTTGAACTTTTGGCCTCGATGGATCTCGAAAAGATCGCCGGCCAGCTGCGAGAAGATCTTGCGACCACCACGTCCGAGCTGAAGCAGAAGAAGCTTCTGAAGCGCCTGAAGATTGTCGAGAACTTTCTCGAGTCGGGCAACCGTCCGGAATGGATGATCATGAAGATCATCCCGGTCATCCCGCCGGACCTGCGTCCGCTGGTGCCGCTCGATGGCGGCCGGTTTGCCACATCCGATCTCAACGACCTCTACCGCCGCGTCATCAACCGCAACAACCGCCTCAAGCGGCTGATCGAGTTGAAGGCTCCCGGCATCATTGTGCGCAACGAAAAGCGCATGTTGCAGGAAGCCGTTGATGCGCTGTTCGACAATGGCCGCCGCGGCCGCGTCATCACCGGTGCCAACAAGCGTCCGCTGAAGTCTCTGTCCGACATGCTCAAGGGCAAGCAGGGCCGCTTCCGCCAGAACTTGCTCGGCAAGCGCGTCGATTACTCGGGCCGTTCGGTCATCGTCACCGGTCCGGAACTGAAGCTTCATCAATGCGGTCTGCCAAAGAAGATGGCGCTCGAACTGTTCAAGCCGTTCATCTATGCACGTCTTGACGCCAAGGGCTTCTCGTCCACCGTCAAGCAGGCCAAGAAGCTCGTCGAAAAGGAAAAGCCGGAAGTCTGGGATATCCTCGATGAGGTGATCCGCGAGCATCCGGTGCTGCTCAACCGCGCGCCGACACTGCACCGTCTTGGCATTCAGGCGTTTGAGCCGGTGCTGATCGAAGGCAAGGCCATCCAGCTGCATCCGCTCGTCTGCACCGCCTTCAACGCCGACTTTGACGGCGACCAGATGGCTGTGCACGTTCCGCTGTCGCTCGAAGCGCAGTTGGAATGCCGCGTCCTGATGATGTCCACCAACAACATCCTGCATCCGGCCAACGGTCTGCCGATCATTGTTCCGTCGCAGGACATGGTGCTTGGCCTCTACTATCTGTCGATCGTGGCAGAGAAAGAGCCGGGCCAAGGCATGGTGTTCTCGGATCTCGGTGAAATGCAGCATGCGCTCGACAACAAGATTGTCACGCTGCACACCAAGATCAGGGGCCGCTTCAAAACTGTCGATCATGACGGCAAGCCGGTGTCGAAGATTTATGACACCACACCTGGCCGCCTGATCGTCGGCTCGCTGCTGCCGAAGAATGCCAATGTGCCGTTCGACATCTGCAATCAGGAACTGACCAAGAAGAACATCTCCAAGATGATCGACACGGTCTATCGCCACTGCGGCCAGAAAGAGACGGTCATTTTCTGTGACCGGATCATGGCACTCGGTTTTGGCCACGCCTGCCGCGCCGGCATTTCGTTCGGCAAGGACGACATGGTCATTCCGGAGACCAAGGAAAAGATGGTGGCCGACACCGAAGCCTTGGCGACGGAATATGAGCAGCAGTACAATGACGGCCTGATCACACAGGGCGAAAAGTACAACAAGGTCGTCGATGCCTGGGCCAAGTGCTCGGAAAAGGTGGCCGAAGAAATGATGGGCCGGATCAAGGCCGTCAAATTCGACGCCGATGGCCGCCAGAAGCAGATGAATTCGATTTACATGATGTCACATTCGGGTGCGCGCGGTTCGCCCACCCAGATGCGCCAGCTTGCCGGCATGCGCGGCCTCATGGCCAAGCCGTCGGGCGAAATCATCGAAACGCCGATCATCTCGAACTTCAAGGAAGGCCTGACCGTTCTTGAATATTTCAACTCGACTCACGGCGCCCGCAAGGGTCTTGCCGACACGGCCTTGAAGACGGCAAACTCGGGCTACCTGACCCGCCGTCTCGTGGACGTCGCTCAGGATTGCATCGTCATCGAAGACGATTGTGGCACTGAAACGGGCCTGACCATGACCGCCATCATTGATGCCGGTCAGGTCGTCGCCTCGCTCGGCGTGCGCATCCTTGGCCGCACGGCGCTTGAAGACATTGTGCACCCGGTAACAGGCGAAGTGCTTGTTCAGGGCGGCATCATGATCCAGGAGCCGGATGTTGATGTTATCGAGAAGTCCGGCATTCAGTCGATCCGTATCCGTTCGGCACTGACCTGCGAAACGCAGGGCGGCGTGTGCATCAAGTGCTACGGGCGCGATCTTGCCCGCGGCACACCGGTCAACAAGGGTGAAGCTGTCGGCGTTATCGCCGCGCAGTCCATCGGCGAGCCGGGCACGCAGCTCACCATGCGTACGTTCCACATGGGCGGCACCGCGCAGGTGGTGGATAGCTCGTTCCTTGAAGCAACGTTTGAGGGCAAGGTGCAAATCCGCAACCGCTCAATCGTCCGCAACTCGGAAGGCAATCTTGTTGCCATGGGCCGCAACATGGTCATCGCCATCGTTGATGCCGCCGGCAAGGAACGCACGGCCAACCGCATCACTTACGGTTCGCGCGTGCTCGTTGATGAAGGCGATGTAGCCAAGCGCGGTCAGCGTCTGGCCGAGTGGGATCCGTATACCCGCCCGGTCATGACCGAAGTTGAAGGCATTGTTGCCTTTGAAGACATGGTTGACGGCATCTCGGTTTCGGAATCGACTGACGAGTCCACGGGCATCACCAAGCGCGTGGTTATCGACTGGCGTTCGACGCCGCGCGGCTCGGATTTGCGTCCGTCCATCGTCATCAAGGATGCTGCCGGCAAGCTGTTGAAGCTTGTGCGTGGCGGTGATGCCCGCTTCCAGCTCTCGGTCGAGGCCATTTTGTCGGTCGAGCCAGGTGCAACCGTGAAGCCGGGCGACGTTATTGCGCGTATTCC
>JANPEK010000308.1:0-19953 GCA_031422915.1 Phyllobacteriaceae bacterium
AACGATTTCGTAAACCGCCGCATCCGCGAGGGTGGCGTGAAGACTGATTTTTAGAGATGGTGAAGGCGGTGAATTCGGCGGTTCTCCCGTTCTCCCCGCAAGCGGCAGGGAGAAGGGAAAGCCCACCTGGATTCAATTTCCCAATCAACGGACCCATCCCCATGAAATCCCACGCAAAAGCAGTAGTCATCGGCGGCGGCGTCGTCGGCTGTTCGGTCCTTTTCCATCTCGCCAAGGCAGGCTGGAAAGACGTGATGCTGATCGAGCGCTCGGAACTCACGTCCGGCTCGTCATGGCATGCGGCAGGCGGGTTCCACACCCTGAACGGCGACCCGAACGTTGCGAAATTACAGGCCTACACCGTGCAGCTTTACCGCGAGATCGAGGAGCTTTCCGGCCAGAAGATCGGCCTGCACCTGACCGGCGGCGTGATGATGGCGGACACCAAGGAGCGCATGGATTTCCTGCGCCTCGCCCATGCCAAAGGCCGCTATCTGGGCATGGACACCGAACTCATCACTCCGTCCGAAGCCAAGGCGATGTTCCCGTTGATGGACGAGAAGCATTTCGTCGGTGCGATGTGGGACCCGGTTGAAGGCCATCTCGACCCGTCCGGCACCACCCATGCCTATGCCAAGGCGGCGCAGAAGCTGGGTGCGGAAATCGTGCTGCGCAACCGCGTCATCGAACTGACGCAGGAGACCGACGGGACATGGAATGTTGTGACCGAACAGGGCACAGTCAAGGCGGAGCACGTCGTCAATTGCGGCGGCCTGTGGGCGCGCGAAGTCGGGCGCATGGTGGGCTTGGAACTGCCGCTGCTGGCCATGGAACACATGTATCTGCTGACCGAAGACATCCCCGAAGTCGTCGAATACAACAAATCCACCGGACGCGAACTGATCGGCGTCATCGACTTCAAGGGCGAAATCTACACGCGGCAGGAACGCAACGGCATCCTGCTCGGCACCTACGAAAAGGCCTGCAAGCCTTGGTCGGAAAAGCAGACGCCGTGGTCGTTCGGCCACGAACTTCTCCAGCCTGATCTCGACCGCATCTCCCCATCCCTCGAAATCGGCTTCCGCCATTTTCCGGCGTTGGAGAAAGTCGGCATCAAACAGGTCATCAACGGCCCGTTCACCTTCGCGCCGGACGGCAACCCGCTGGTCGGACCTGTACCCGGTCTCACCAATTTCTGGGTCGCCTGTGCCGTCATGGCCGGCTTCTCACAGGGCGGCGGCGTTGGCCTCGCGCTGTCGGAGTGGATGGTCAACGGCGATCCCGGTGCGGACATCTGGGGCATGGATGTCGCCCGCTACGGCGAATGGGCGACGTTGCGCTACACCAACGCCAAGGTGCGCGAGAACTATTCCCGCCGCTTCTCAATCCGCTTCCCCAACGAAGAGCTACCCGCAGCCCGCCCGCAGCAGACGACGCCGCTTTATGACGTCATGGTGCGCGATAACAACGCCGTCATGGGCGATTCATGGGGCCTCGAAACGCCGCTCTGGTTTGCGCCCAAGGGCGAGGAAGCCAAGGACATAGTCTCCTTCCACCGCTCCAATGATTTCCCGGCCATCGCCCGCGAAGTCAAGCAAACGCGGGAAAGCGTCGGCGTCACCGAAACCTCGAACTTCGCCAAATATGAAGTGACGGGCGACGGTGCGGAAGCCTTCCTCAACCACCTGATGACGAACACCATGCCCAAGACCGGCCGCATCGTGCTGACGCCGATGCTGAACGAGAACGGCAAGATCATCGGCGACTTCACGATTGCCAAGCGCGGCGAAGGTTCGTTCCTGATCTGGGGGTCTATAGCCGCGCAGAAATATCACATGCGCTGGTTTGAAAAACATTTGCCAAAGGACGGTTCAGTCGCCATCCGCCGCTTCGGCATCAATCTGGTCGGCCTGTCGGTTGTCGGGCCAAACAGCCGCAAAGTACTGCAGAAGCTGACCGATGCGGATTGCTCGAACGAGGCGTTCAAGTTCATGGACATCCGCGAGATCGACATCAACGGCGCGCCGGCCATCGTCAACCGCCTCACCTACGCGGGCGACCTCGGCTACGAGCTCTGGATGGAGCCAGCTTACCAGCGCAAAATTTACGAGGGAATCAAGGCGGCAGGCGAGGAATTCGGCATCGTCGATTTCGGCATGCGCGCGCTTCTCTCCATGCGGCTCGAAAAGAACTTCCCGACCTGGTTCCGCGAACTGCGCCCCATCTACAACGCCTTCGAAGGCGGCATGGAACGCTGGGTGAAGATGACGAAGAACGATTTCATCGGCCGCGCCGCAGCAGCCAAACAACTCGAAGCAGGCGGCGGCAAACTGCGCCGGGTCTCGTTCATCGTCGATGCGCACGACGCCGACGTGATGGGCGACGAGCCGATCTGGGCCAAGACCACGACCGACTACGGCACCGTCGACAAGCCGCACGGCTACGGCGCCCCCCGCTTTGACGCCACCGGCAAAGCAACCCCGCGAAACCCGGACACCGGCATAGTACGCGACGGCTGGCGCGTCGTCGGCTGGGTTACGTCAGGCGGCTACGCGCACTATGTCGAAAAATCAATGGCGCAGGGTTATGTGCCGAAGGAGCTTTCATCGGACGAGAGCGAGGGATTGTTCGAGATCGAGATATTAGGCGTCCGGCGCCAGGCGCGAATCACTATCGAGCCACCATTTGACCCAAGCGGAGCAAGAATGCGGGGTTAGACGCCGATTATTTCATTGAATATGCACGTGGAGGCTAAACAAAAATGGAAAGAAAAAAAGACGGGTTGCAACCAGAATATGTAGTTTAACTCATAATATCAGACGCTTAACCAACGTGCTTCCCTAGCGCCATGCGTGCATTTAACGAAGGCTTCGCTACTTTTACGAATTTCAACCTGCGAACTTTGGCCTAGACAAGAATGGTGATCAACCATCTGAGTCGGGAAAAGCCATGAAAATATTAAGCGACGTGAGCAAAATTTCTGAAACCAACGTTCAGAAAAAAATCGACTTTCTTCAATATGCCTCTCGAATGCTCATCGAACTAACCAAGATATCAACAATTCATAACGTTCGCGAAGTGGAGTATTTCTTGTCCATGGCTGCGATAGAGGCAATCGATGCGTTGGATGAAACAAGTAAACAGTTAAATGATAACCAACCAATGAAAGAGTTCAACAAAGCCTATCGCCAGTGAATTTGTTCACGGTCACGCTGTATGATTCGGGTCAAAAAAAGTCGGCCCGATCTTCTTCGTCGTTGCAAATTGCCGATGTTATCCAAGGGTTGATGTCCAGGCTGTCCAAGCGCAATACACCACATATTCTTGCAGAAGTCAGAGGTGCAGCTTTGTCAGACAATCGCTCTATCGCGATGCGACTTGACAAAACCATACCTAATCGAGCGGACGTGCACATGCCGGAGAAGGATTGACTGTGCCCCGTTGGCACCGGCATCAGATTGAACATCATCAATCCACTAGGCTTCCCCGCGAAACTGCGCAGTACTGTATCGTTCCCATCGAGCTCGCATGCCAAACTGCTGAAGCACGAAAATGAGTTGAATTTCGTCGGCTTGGCCAGGCTCGTGGCGCAGATGCAGGGGAAGATTGATTTGCTGCACTATGTTTCAGAGCTGCTGATCGAAATCACCAGAAGCGCCTCGTCACACAACTTGCGTCAACTGGAGTGTTTTCTCTCAATGGCAGCCGCAGAGTCGAGTGACTCACTGGCCGATGCCCAACAGCAACTGAAGAACACGCTCGAAACAAAAATCATGGATTATGCGTAGCGCCAGTAAAGTTGTTCACGATGGCGCTGAAGGGTTTTGGCTGCATGAACACAGCCCAGTCGCCGTCATCTGACGCGATTGCCGCCCTGATCCACGGGTCGATGTCCGGGCTGTCAAGCCCGACCACCCCGCATTTTCGCACCAGCGTCAAAAGGCGTGCGTCGTCGGGCACCCGTTCAATCGCCATCCGCCTTGCCAAAACCATGCCCGCGCGCGTCGATGTGCTGATGCCGGAGAAAAACTGGCTGTGTCCGGTCGGCACCGGCATGAGGTTAAACAATATCAGATCACCCGGCTTTTTCGTCAAGCTGCTCAAAATCATGACATGCCCGTCAAGCTCCCGTGCAAGACCGGAAAACCGCGAGATCGCCTTGAACTTTGTCGGCTCGGCAAGGCTTAAGGCACAGATAATGCCATCCACCCGCAACCGCGCATGATCACGCGCCAAAATGAACAGCCCGCGCAAACAATGCTGTCCGGGTCCAGGTGAGGGCAGATAAAAATAGTAACGGCCATCGCTGATGTGTTCCTGCTGCGTTCTGAACGCTGCGTTCATTGCATCAAAAAACGGGTCGCCTACATCGTCACGCACGTTCACCTTGGCAATTTCCCGGAACAACACTGCTTCGGAAATCTTGAAATACTTGGCGATTTTGCTCAAGTTTTGCTCGCTCGGCAGCGTCTCGCCCGAAATATACCGGTTGAACTGTTGACGGTTTATCGCCGTCTGCCGGCAAATATGGGCAATGGACGGCGCAGTTTTGATCAAACCTTTGAGGTTTGCAGAAAATATCTTGCGTATCTCAGACATCTTGCTTCCGGCTTGACAGACCATGACCTGAAAAAGCCGCGTCTCAAATACAGACATCCGCTTCTATGATCTCTTGTCTAAAATGAATAATGTTCAGGAGTGCAAAATGTTCCCGATTGGGTTGCAAAAAATAAGCGTGGATTTGCATCGCTCGTTGAAAGGTCGCCATCCCGCTTCATTGAAGCGGGCGATGCACTCTGCCACGAAAACATCGCTGCGGTGAGAACAGAATATCCGGCTTGTTTGCCTACAGGTCATTAGGCAGCGATCAGTTCTTGAGCGCCAAATCCTGCTCTTCGCGCTCTTCATTCAATGCCGTCGGACACTCCTCGCCCAAAAACTTCCAGTTCGTCACATTGAGGTTCTTCTCACACAGCGCCATCTGGCCACCGTTGGCAGTCTTGATGCAGGCGGTTTTGCCCTCAACAACCTCGACACCACGGTTGAGGCAGATGCAGTCAGCGAGAACAGGGTGCGCCATCGACAGGCCCAAAAGGGCTGACACCGCAAGCAAATGAACGATGCGCATGCTGCCTCCTTTCACGCCCGCGCGTCTGCGGACATGTCGATATGATGCGCCGGTTGATGGAATTGTCAATCAGGGCGGGTCAGGCTCTCAGCGCCGCGCGGTGATGAACGGCAGCCCTTTGCGCTTTGTCGTCCAGCCGACGACTTCTAGCCCCTTCGCTACAGTCTCATGTTGCAGCGCCAGCGCCCAGGTCTTGCAATCCACCGCCGCAACATCCGCGTCGCCACGCGCCACCATCCGGATCGAATTGCGATGCCCGCCGGAGACAATGCGCTGCGAAAAGATATCAAGGCTCAAACCTTCGGCCATCAGGTCGCGCTCGATCGCCAGATAACCGGACATCGAGTCAGCAACATTGTAGGCGAGTCGAAGGCCGCTCAGCAGGTCTTGGAGCGAGGCGCCCCCCTCTGTCCTGTCGGACATCTCCCCCGCGAGGGGGGAGATCGGCGCACCGCCGTTTGCTGACAAACGCCGAATGCGGAGATAATCGATCTCCCCACCTGTGGGGGGCCGAAGGCGGGCGAGACCCGTGGCTCGCCCCGGAAAGTCCGAAAGGACAGAGGGGGGCGCCTCGCGCCATTCCTCACTTCCCGACCTGCGCATCACAATCGCGCTCGAATACAGCTCCCCATCACCGCCTTCAATTCCCGAATAATCATCCTGCCCCACCAGTTGCACCGCATCGCCCGGCCAAAGCTCGAGCGGACCCCAGCAGGTTTGCGAAAACAGCAACTGCGGATGATGCCAAAGCGTCTCGAAGTCAAACTCGTCCGGCGGCAATGTCGCCGGGTCTTTTGCAATCAGCCTGCCGGATGCATCCCACATCCCGCCCGGCACCGCAGGCAAATCGGCATTGCAGCGCGACAGCTCTTCGGGCGCATCAATGCCGCGCGACTGCAATGCATCGCGAAGCACCGCCCATTCAGCGTCAACCTCGGCCCGCCGCTCCGGCCAGTCATACATCGGCAGCGCGGCAACCAGCGGTCCCTCGGGCAGCGGCAAAGCCGCAAGCCTCGCGGTTATCGCCTTGACGTCAATCAAGGTCGCGCCCAAGCGCCGGATGCACAACCGGCTCCTTGGCCTTGATGAGATGTGCCTTGGCCAATGCCCAATAATTCGGGAACCAGTAGCCATTGTTCAGCGCAATCCACTCGGCACGCCGCTCGGCAAACAGGTGCGGCAGCCGGTACCAAGGCGCAGTCGGCAATTTGTGATGCACAAGGTGCAGATTGTTGTTGAGGAACAGAAACGCCAGCGGCGAGCGTTCGACAATGATCGTCCGCCCCTCCGGCAACTCATGCCACTGATGCTCGGCGTAAGTCCGGATCGCAATGATTGACTGGCCGATCCAGCACGGCACAAGAACATAAAGCCAAAGCGGCATGGAAAACGCAAAATGCACAATCGCAATGACAACCGCCGCACCGCCAAAATGCCGCGCCCAAGCATTTATAACATGCCGGTCGCCCTTCAAAGCTGACTTGATATCCATGGCGATCAGCCCGAACGAGCCCAAAAGCGGATTGAGAACGACGCGCCCGGCCAGCGTGTTGTTGATCCTCAGCACGGCCTTGAACCAGCGAGGCATCGTCTCGTGTGCCCACACAGATTTGTAGTAGCTTTCCGGATCGTCAAACGGGTCGGTCAGCCGCTCATCGCCATGATGCTGCAAATGCAGTTTCTTGAACCGCCGGTAAGGCCAGACCAGCCCGAGCGGCAGCGCGACAAGCAGTTCATTGAGAGTGCCGTTCCGCGTCGGGTGCCCGTGCAGACATTCATGCACCAGTGAGGAATGCAGCGCGACGAGCACACCCATCGCGATAAGCGCCAAAACCGGATAGGCGGGCCACAGCCAAGTCCCCGCCGCAAGCCAAAGCGTGTAAGTGGCCGCGATCAATAGGACCGTCGGCCACTCCACCCGTCCCGGGTTCACCCGCATCGACATGTCCCGCGCAAGACCCTGCGCGTCACCCCGCTGCCCCATCCAAATCACCCCATGATTCCAACCCCTTGGCAGAATGTCAGCATGTGGCGGGAGGCGCAACGTGACAATGCGCACAAAATGCGGTATTTGCGCTACAATCAAGGCATTTGATGACAACACACACCAAAACTGCTTTGCCGGCGAAGGTGAAGCTGCAAATGGGGCCAAATGGACAAGCGCGACCTCTCCGGCGAATTCCGCAAACGCCTCGGCACTCTGGTCGAGCGCTCAGGCCTGAACCAGTCCGCCTTCGCCGCCCGCGCCGGGCTGGACCGCTCGGCCCTGTCGCAATTGCTGTCCGGCACCTCCACCCGCCTGCCTCGCTCGGAAACGCTCGCCGCCATCGCCGCCATGAATGGCGTGACGATCGACTGGCTGCTTGGCCTGACCGCACGCGAGGGCCAGACCGGCGAGCTGCGCGCCGCGTTGGAGATCGGCGAAGGCGCAGACGAGCCGGAGCAGACCTTGCTCACCCGCTGGCATGAGGAGGCCGCTGGCACAAAAATCCGTTACGTCCCCGCCACCCTGCCCGACCAGCTGAAGACCCCGGCCCTGATCGGCTTCGAGGCACGTCACGCCGGGCGCACTGCCATCTCGCGGCAGGGCGATGCGGACCTGCGCCTCGCCTGGAACCGCCGCCCCGACACAGACATGGAAGTCTGCATGCCGCGCCAGACTCTCGAACAGCTTGCCCAAGGCCGCGACCAGTTCGCCGACCTCAGCCAACCCGCCCGCCGCGAGCAACTCGACCATATGGCAATGCTCCTGGACGAGCTATACCCGTCCTTTAGACTCTACCTCTACGACGCCCGCACCCGCTACTCCGCCCCCTACACAGTCTTCGGCTCAACCCGCGCCGCAGTCTACATGGGCGGATTGTATCTGGTGCTGAACGCGAGCGAGCCAGTGCGGACGCTGTCCAAGCACTTCGACGGGCTGGTTAGAAGCGCGAGTGTGCAAGCGCATGAAGTTGCAGGATGGGTAAGGGGGCAGTAGTCTTTGACCAATGCGCCGCGCTTTTAACCTCGCCCCGCTTGCGGGGAGAGGTGTCACGGGCCAGGCCCGTGACGGAGAGGGGATTGGCGCACCATCCCATCCGGCCGCTGGCGCGTCCACGTTCCCCGCAAGGGGGAAGGCTGGCGACTCACTCTCACTTCCGCGCCTTGACCCCCGCATTCTTCGCCGCCTGCGTCGCCAGCGCATCCATCAGCGCGGGCGACAAGCAGTCATATGTCGCCAGCCCCAGCGTCTCGAACCGCTTGCGGATGCTCTTCATCTCCGAAGGTGCAACGCCGCTTTCGATCACCGACGAAACAAACGCCGCAAACTGCGGCTCTTGCCAGCCCTTGTCGTCCGACAGTTCGACATGGATGAAATCAAGCCCATTGAACGCATGGTCCTTGCGCTTGACCGGCCCATACATATGAACACCGCACGCGGTGCAAGCCTGCCGCTGAATCAGCGCATTCTCGTCCACCACCTTCAGCTTCTTCGCCCCGATCTTAACCTTAACAGCGCCATGCGGCACGACGGCAACAATCGAAAAAATCGCCCCCTTCGGCTTCCAGCACTTGGTGCAGCCACAGGCATGATTGTGCACAACCTGACCGGAAATCTCGACGGTGACCGGATCAGAAGCACAATGGCACGTCAACGTGCCACCGGAAAATGTCTTGGAACCCTTCTTGAAGCCATTGTCGATGGCCGGATGCAACTTGACGGGCATGATGTCCTCCCCAGATGTGATGCCGCAAGGGTAGATTGCGGCTGATTTGGGGAGGGCGCAAGGGGGAATGTGTATGGGTATCAATCCAGCGAATTGTACCACTCAAATATCCGTGCAACCTTCCGCCAACACTTGCGAACTCGCATTTCCAGCTTAGAGATAGGCTTCACAATACTGATTTGATTCAGAAACTTTAGGGGACGATATGAGACCAATCGGAATCGATCTGTTCGGAGGGGCTGGCGGAATGAGCCTAGGCTTCGAGCAGGCGGGATTCGATGTTGCAGCAGCGGTCGAAATCGATCCCGTGCATTGTGCTGTTCACAAATTCAATTTTCCTCTTTCAGTGGTTATTCCACGCTCAGTTGTGGGCCTCTCAGGGCGGGAAATTCGGATTGCAGCGGGCATTGGAAATCGACCTGTAGCATGCGTTTTCGGAGGAGCGCCTTGTCAAGGCTTCTCGCTCATTGGACACCGGGTGCTGGATGATCCGCGCAATCGGTTGGTGCTAGAATTTGTGCGCATTGTTTCCGAACTGGATGCACAAACTTTCGTCTTCGAAAATGTTAAGGGCCTAACGCTCGGACCGCATAGGGAGTTTCTAAACGAACTCGTCGAAGCATTCGAAGCGCAAGGATATCGAGTGCGGCTGCCGTGGCAAGTCTTGAACTCTGGAAACTTCGTAACGCCGCAATCTCGGGAAAGGTTGTTTCTTTATGGCGCAAAAGGAAGTATCCAAGTTCCCAACTACCCACAGGCTTCAACTCGAGTTGCAGGAAGAAACAGAAATACCGCGCTGCCAATAGGACCATCATGTCGCGATGCGATTGGTGATCTTCCTGATGCGGAGAAATTTTCGGAACTTCTGAATTCAGATTCTGTATCGACAAGCCAATTTGGCGTGCCCTCGGCATATGCTGCCGAAATGCGTTGCCTCTCAAACAACGCTTGGCACTTTGGCTACGTTAGGAAATGGCAACCGGGACTTTTGACGTCAAGCGCACGCACCGATCACACGGAAATATCCCGGCGCAGATTTCGTGAAACCTCCGTTGGCGAAGTTGAGCCAATCAGCCGATTTTTCAAGTTGCCGCCAGAAGGGGTTTCAAACACTTTGAGGGCTGGGACAGATGGAGCCAGAGGCGCATTTACCAGTCCGCGCCCGATCCACTACCTTTTTGATCGTTGCATAACTGTTCGGGAGATGGCTCGTTTGCACGGATTTCCAGACTGGTTCAGATTCAATGTCACAAAATGGCATGGTGCCCGGCAGATCGGAAACTCTGTCCCCCCCCCTCTAGCCAGAGCCGTTGCAAAACAGGTAATTTCTTCGCTTGGAATAAAGCCAGACAGGCCCTCCTTTCCAATATCGCTCGGAGACCCGGCTCTCCTTGAGCTAGACGCCTCTTCTGCTTCAAGTCATTTCGGCGTGACAGCCCAGAAAGCGGGCCGCAACATGAAAAGTGGTGCCATCAAGCGAAAGCAAGCGGATATCGAACGGGAACAGTCAGCATTGCGGGTTGCAAATGGCTAAGACAAACCGATATCAGGCACTTATCCTGAAAATATTCTTGAAGCGCTATAAGTCAAAAGCCATAGCGTTCGAATTCGCTCGTGAGGACTTGGAGATTGCCGCGCAGGAGCTTGAGATCAAGCTACCAAAAAACCTTGGCGATGTAATCTACTCGGTCCGGTTTCGCACCGCGCTGCCCAATGACATTTTGGTCACTCAGCCCCATGGGATGGAGTGGATCATTGAAGGAGCTGGACGATCAAACTACAGATTCAAACTTGTGCGGATCAATCGGATCATCCCAAACCCCAGCCTTCTGCGCATCTCCCTCCCCGACGCCACTCCTGAGTTGATTCGCGCCTATGCGCTTGACGACGAGCAAGCGCTTTTGGCGATAGTTCGCTACAACAGATTGATTGATACCTTCCTTGGCCTGACCACCTACAGTCTGCAAAACCATCTGCGAACGACCGTGAAAGGCATCGGCCAAATCGAGATCGATGAACTTTATGTCGGCTTAGACAAGCGCGGTTGCCACTATGTCATACCTGTTCAAGCCAAAGGCGGAAAAGACCAAATCGGCGTCGTCCAGACAACACAGGACATAAGGTTCGTCGAACAAAAATTTCCCGGCCTGAGGTGCCGTGCTATCGCCGCCCAATTTATGGAGGGCAGTGCTATCGCGTTATTCGAGCTAATGCTCGACGGTGACGAAGTTCGAGTGGTCGAAGAGCGTCATTATCGTTTGGTGCCTGCAGGCGAATTGGATCGTAACGCTTTGATTGATTATCGCGATCAATAGCGATGGACACGTCCCACCGTGGGCCTATGGGTCGATGAATTGTGTCCAGAAAACCGCTTCAATGCTCGACCTTCCACGATGATTTTGCATTCCACCGAATTGCTTCCTTTGACAACACATAAACATTTCTTTATATCCTTATCTCCATACCCCAAACCCGCAAGGCCTCCCCATGTCCCACCCGCTCCAAACCCTGCTCAACGAAAAAGGCGTTCTCCTCGCCGATGGTGCGACGGGCACCAATTTGTTTGCCGAAGGGCTGGAAGCCGGCGAGGCGCCGGAGGTTTGGAATTTTCAGCATCCGGACAAGATCGCCGCGCATCACCGCAAATTTGTCGAGGCGGGCGCGGATATTATTTTGACCAACTCGTTCGGCGGCACGCGCCAGCGGCTGAAGCTGCATCATTATCAAGACCGGGTGTTCGAGACCAACAAAAAGGCCGCCGAAATCGCCCGCGCAGTTGCCGACGCTGCGGACCATAAGGTGATTGTCGCAGGTTCCGTCGGCCCGACAGGCGAATTGTTCGAGCCGCTCGGCGCACTCACCCATGCCGACGCGGTCGATGCGTTCCGCGAACAAATCCGCGGCCTGATTGCCGGCGGCATTGATGTCGTCTGGATTGAAACCATGTCCGCGCCCGAGGAAATGCAGACTGCGTCCGAAGCGGCGATTGCCGAGAACATGCCGTTCGTCTTCACCGCCTCGTTTGACACCGCTGGCAAGACCATGATGGGCATGCACCCGCGCGACATTCACAAGGTCGCGGAGCCGCTGTCAGAAAAGCCGTTCGCCGTCGGTGCCAACTGCGGCGTCGGCGCGTCGGACATTCTGGCCAGCCTTCTCGACATGACGGACGCAGACCCGTCAGCCAACGTCGTCGTCAAAGGCAATTGCGGCATCCCTGAATTTCGCGGCGCGGAAATTTACTACTCCGGCACACCCGAACTGATGAGCGAATACACCCGCCTCGCCATCGACGGCGGCGCGCGCATCATCGGCGGCTGCTGCGGCACTTCTTACAACCACCTCGCCGCCATGCGCCACGCCATCGACGGCCACATCAAGCGCTCGCGCCCGACAGTCGCCGAAGTGATTGAGAAGATTGGCCCGATGCGCAACAAGGCCGCCGCAGCACAAGGCAGTGAAGTGCGCAGGGAGCGCAAGGGGAGAAGGGGGTAGCTTTTAAACCGCCGTGCCCACCAACGCGCCAATTCCCGCCGTCGCCGCCATCGCCAGAGCGCCCCAGAAGGTCACACGCGCAGTGGCCTTGATCACATTGGCCCCGCCTGCCCGCGCTCCTATTGCGCCAAGCAACGCCAGGAATAAAAGTGAGGCGACGGACACTGCTGGAACCAGATATTGCGCTGGTGACACCAGAACCATCGCCAAAGGCATGGCAGCGCCGACGGCAAAGGTGAGCGCGGATGTCAGCGCCGCCTGCACAGGCCGGGCGGCAGTGACATGCGAAATGCCAAGCTCGTCCAGCGCATGCGCGCCGAGCGCGTTCTTTGCCATCAGCTGATCTGCCACCAGTAGCGCCAGTGTCTCATCCAGCCCTCGCTTGACATAGATTTTCTGCAGTTCACTCCGCTCCAACTCAGGCTGCACTGCAAGCTCCTTCGTCTCGCGGGCCAAATCCGCCTGTTCTGTATCCGACTGCGAGCTGACCGACACATACTCACCGGCAGCCATCGACATTGCGCCCGCTACGAGCCCGGCAATACCCGAAACCAACACATCGCCATTGGCGGCAGAAGCGGCAGCGACGCCGACAATCAGGCTTGCTGTCGAAACAATCCCGTCATTGGCGCCAAGCACAGCCGCGCGAAGCCAGCCGATGCGGGCAACAAGATGGTTCTCGGCGTGCAGCCTGCTCATGTCTTTCTCCTGATCTCGCCAGTGAGATTCACCACCTCCGCTACCGTATTTGATATCGTCCCGAACTTGCGAACATTCTTGTGCAGCAACTCCAGCCGCTGGTCGCTTTCGTCCGTGTCGACGGTCAGCACATAGCTGACGGATGTCATCTTCGGCGGACTGTCCTGCCGTTCACCGTGCAGGCTGACGGTAACGCCCCGCAGATCAAAGAACAGCATTGGTACCACCCGCTCAATGCCCTTGATCATGCAGGCGGCAATCGACGCCAAGAACAACTCCGCCGGATTGAACGCGTCAACCCGTCCGGCCATGTCCGTATCAAGCATGATCTGCGCCTGTTTCGCCTGAGCCAGACTGCCGTGGCCGTCCACGCGGCGCGCGGTCACATCATAGGTCAACATCGGCTCGCTCCTTCGGTGCGGTTCAAGCCAAACCTACACTGATGCGATGCGTCTCGCGTTGACCTGCAACAAGGCGCCAGCTGAACAGGGCAGCGAAGTGCGGCGCGAGCGGAAGGCGCGGCGGGGGTAAACCGTCTCGGCCAGCCCTCCCCGCAAAGGGGAAGGCTGGGCACCACGCTTGATATGCAGCAACAGCCTGTATGCCACCCGCCGACAGTTTTTGAACTGAAGCACCGGCCAACCATGGCTACGGATGCACAACAGCTTGACCGGGGCAACTGCCGCAGCCAATCTTGCATCATGTTCCCGATCACAGCAGATTCCCCCCTTCGATTCACCGCGCCGCTTCCTGCCAGTGCCGACACAGTCGTGATCGGAGGCGGCATGATCGGTGTGATGACGGCATGGTTCCTTGCAAAGGCTGGCCAGAAGGTCGTTCTTTGCGAGAAGGGCCGCATTGCGGGCGAACAATCGTCGCGCAACTGGGGCTGGGTGCGCCAACAGGGCCGCGATCCGGCGGAACTGCCGATCATGATGGAAGCCAACCGGAACTGGCAGGGGCTTGCCAAAGAGTGCGGCGAAGACCTCGGCTTCCGCCAGACTGGCGTGCTTTATCTCGCCAACAAGCAAGCGGACATCACGGGGTTTGAAGACTGGCTGCAACACGCCGCAGCGCACGGGCTTGACACAAAACTGCTCAGCAAAGCCGAAGTTGCGGCCATGCTGCCGTCGAGCCAAGCTGACTGGCCCGGCGGCCTATGGACCGCATCCGATGGGCGCGCGGAACCTGGCCTCGCCGTGCCCGCGCTCGCCCGCCATGCTGCAAGACTAGGCGTTGCAATTGTCGAAGACTGCGCCGTGCGGACGCTGGAAATGTCCGGCGGCGCGCTTGCAGGCGTCATGACGGAAAAGGGCCGTATCGGCTGCGAGCATGTGGTTTTGGCCGGCGGCGCTTGGTCCAGCCTCTTTCTGCGCAATCTCGGTGTGGAAATTCCGCAACTGTCCGTGCGGGCGACGGTGGCCGCAACAAAGCCGATGAGCGAGATATTCGCAGGTCAAGCCGCCGACAATAAGTTTGCCTTCCGCCGCCGCGCGGATGGCGGCTACACGCTCGCACTCGGCGATTTCCACGAACTCTTCATCGGCCCGGACGCGTTTCGCAGGGTCCCTAAATATGTGACGCAATTGAAGGCCAGTCCGTTTGGCACTAGCTACAAGTCAATGGCTCCCAAAGGCTTCCCGGATGCATGGAGCACACGCCGCCACTGGGGCGCCGATCAGGTCTCGCCGTTTGAAAACATGCGCGTGCTTGAACCGTCCCCCAACGCCGCAGCAGTAACCAGGATGCAGCAGCATTTCGCCGCTGCCTTTCCCCGTCTTGGCATCCCGGATGTCGCCCATTCATGGGCAGGCATGATCGACACAATGCCCGACGTGGTTCCGGTGATCGACCAAGCACCAACCATTCCCGGCCTTGTCATCGCTACCGGCATGAGCGGCCACGGCTTTGGCATCGGCCCCGCCATCGGGCGCATAGTTGCAGACATGGTCTGCGGCAAACCAGCAGGTCACGACATGACCCGCTTCCGTTTCAACCGCTTTACCGACGGGTCTCCAATTGTTCTCGGATCAAGCTTGTAGCGGCACTCACTCCATAAACCAACCGTGGCTGACCACCAGCGATTGCCCGGTCAGCGCATTGGTCTCAAACCCGGCAAACATCAGCGCAACTTCCGCCACATCATCAATCGTCGTGAATTCGCCATCAACCGTTTGCCCAAGCATCACCTTCTTGATCACCTCATCCTCGGAAATGCCGAGCGCCTTGGCCTGTTCCGGGATCTGCTTTTCAACCAAAGGCGTGCGCACAAAGCCGGGACAAATCACGTTCGACCGCACGCCATGCTTGCCGCCTTCCTTGGCAATGACCTTCGACAGGCCGATCAGCCCGTGCTTGGCCGTCACATAGGCGGATTTCAGCGGAGAGGCTTCCTTCGAGTGAACCGAACCCATGAAAATGATCGAGCCGGAGCCCTGTTTGTACATGATCGCGAGACAGGCCTTGGACGTCAGAAACGCACCATCAAGATGAATGGCAAGCATCTTCTTCCAATCGGCAAAAGGATAGTCTTCCATCGGATGAACGATCTGCACACCCGCGTTGGAAACCAGCACATCCACCCTGCCCCATTTCGCCACCACAGCGGCAACGCCGTCGTTGACTTGGGTTTCGTTGGTCACATCCATCGCCACGCCGATGGCGTGGCCATTGTGCTTGGCCGCGATTTCCTTGGCGGTGGCTTCAGCGCCGTCCAGATTGAGGTCGGCAATGGCAACCTTGGCGCCGTTCGCCGCAAACTTTTCTGCAATACCACGGCCAATGCCGGAGGCTGCGCCGGTGACAATGCAAACCTTGTCTTTCAGTTTCATTCTTTTAGTTCTCCAACTTCAATCAATTGCCCGCCACTTCGCCGACGCCGCACGGCGAATCACCTAAATAGTTTCTGCAATGATAGTCATTTCGTCAGGTCAAAAACACGAACGCCCTTGGCATCCCTGTCGCGCTCAACCCATGCCTTTGTCTTCAGCCCCTTGCGGACATTGTCGAGTCCCGCATTCCAATGCTCTTCGACAGACAGCCGCGAAAACTCGTAGTCCTTGCTGCCGGAATCAACGCCGGTGTCATGGCGGATGAGATGCGCGATGGTCACATCCGCCGGGCTTGCCCATGATTGCAGCAACATCACATCCGGATCTTCGTAAAGCTCCGGCGGAAGCTTGGCCGCCAGCCGCGCGGCGGCGTTGCTCATTTCCTGCATCTTCTTGATATGGTCCGAATTAAAGCGCGTGCGGCTGGAAAAGCGGATGTCCTTCTCCCGCTCGGTCACCTCGCCAATGCTCTGCGGAAGCTTGCCGCGCGCACGGAACACATCGACCTGAAAGATGCACATGTCCTGCCTCGCGCCATCATACTCCATCACATAGTCAATCGGCGTGTTGGAGACGATACCGCCATCCCAATAATAGCGCGCGCCGATCTTGACCGGTGGAAACGCAGGCGGCAGCGCGCCGGACGCCATGATGTGAAGAACGCCGAAATCCGGATCGGCAGATTCAAAATATTCAAAGTTCCCGCTCGCAACATCCACCGCGCCAACGCTGAGGCGCGTGGCTCCCTCTTTGAGATAATCAAAATCGACCAGCTCTGTAAGTGTCCGCGCCAGCGGCGCAGTGTCATAATGGCTGATCGCTTCAAGCGTCCCCTTCTGCTGGAAGATGGCGGCAGGTAAACGCGGCGCGAAAAAGCCCGGCACGCCGAAAGATGCCGCAAGATTGGCGCTGGTTTCGTTGAAGTACGGCCTCAGAAGTTCCTCGAAGGCCGGAATTGTGCCTTGCAGTCCGGAAGACACTTTCTCCCAAAACGCCCGCAGCTTGGCGACCCGCTCTTCCGGCCTGTTGCCGGCAATCAGCGCGCCATTGATCGCGCCAATCGAAATGCCTGCCACCCAATCCGGCATGAACCCGGACTCCGCGAGCGCTTCGTAGGCACCCGCCTGATAAGCGCCCAGCGCACCGCCGCCCTGCAACACAAGTATGTTCAACTCTTTTGAATTATTCGTTGGCATCATTTGGCCTTCAGCAACTGAGCGGAGCAAATGTCAGACCGCAAATGAGGTTTTTCAATGGTGCAGTGCACAATGCCCACAGCTGCCACGCCCTTGTCTTCCGATTGGCCAACATGGTAGCGAGTTTCGGGGCTTGGGATGAGTGAATGCATTGGTTTGAAAGACTTGGCGGCTGGGCATTCCCGCGCGCCATACACACGCCCCGGCCTGCGCGCAATTTCCATATTGCCATCCTGTCATTTGACCGGCCGCACTATCTGAAGCCCGTGCTGCAAAGCCTGCGCGCGCAAATATCGCCGCAGGACAGCGTCACCCTGTTTCAGGACGGCGCGTTCAACCGCTTCAGCAACCGGTTCAAGGCCGACCCGAAAAAGATTGACGCGTGCGTCCGCCTGTTTGCCAGGATCATCCCTTGGGGAAATATTGTCAGGGCAGAGCAAAATCTCGGCATCGCGCTCAATTACGAGCGCGCGGAAACCCACGTGTTTGAGCAACTCGGCTGCGCGCGTGCATTATTTCTGGAAGACGACATGGTGCTGTCGCCAAATTATCTTGATGTGACCACACAACTGCTGGACATGGCCGACGGCAATGACCGCATCGGATATGTGGCAGCGTATGGCGACTTCTGGGCTACACCTGAGGAGCAGCGCGCAAGTGCGGCGCAGCTGAAGCCCATGCACGAAAATTGGGGCGCAGCGCTGACACGCACATCCTGGCTTGCGGAGCGCCCATTCCGCCACGTCTATCTGGACCTCGTCCGCCACGTTGATTACAGCCGTCGCGACCACGAGCGCATCATCAAGCATCATGCCGACAACGGCTGGACCACCAAGATCACCAGTCAGGATGCCGCGCGCTGGATTGCCTGCCTCGAACGCGGCGCGGTGCGCATAACCACCAAGGCCTGTCATGCACACTACATCGGCGAAAAGGGCGAGCATTTCACGCCTGCGCTCTACCGGTCTGGTGGATTTGCCAACTCAGTCATGTTCAAGGGCGCTGTTCCAACACTGTCACAGCTATCGACCGACCAAATTAAGCACTGGTTGCTTGCCGAGAAAAGCCGCTTCAAGGTTGGGCGTCCTCCCGACGATACCGCCTGAAAGACCGACTTGTTACCTGAATTGCCCACGCTGCCGACATAGCTGAATCCACTTGCAACACACGCAAACGCGAGTCAGCATGTCTCATGGCCAAAGTGACATTCACTGCCAATCTGATGCGCCACGTCGACTGCCCGTCTGTCGATGTGAAGGGCACCACTGTGCGTGAGCTGCTCACCTTGATTTTCACTGAGAACCCGCGCCTGAAATCCTATGTGGTCGATGAGCAGTTCGCGCTGCGCCGCCATATGGGCATCATCGTTGACGGCGAAATTATCATGGATCGCAAGGGATTGGGCGATCCTGTTGAATCAGACAGCGAAGTTTTTGTGCTGCAGGCACTGTCCGGCGGCTAGAGCATTTCTGGGAGGAAATGATGAGCGACAGCATGCTGATTTCAACCCGTAAGGGCCTTTTCACTGCCGCGCGCAGCACCAGCGGCTGGGCAGTCTCAGATGTCGCCTTCCTTGGCGACAATGCGACTCTGGCCCTCAACGATCCGCGCTCGGGATACAGTTATGCCGCACTCGATCACGGCCACTTCGGCGTCAAGCTGCACCGCAACAAGGGCGATGGCTGGCATGAACTCGCCGCCCCGTCGTACCCTGAAAAGCCTGCCGACATCGTGTCAGTGGACGGCTGGGGCAAAGAGCTCCCATGGTCCACCGTGCTGATCTGGGCGCTGGAAACCGGCGGACCGGATGAGCCCGGCGTCATCTGGTGCGGCACCATCCCCGGCGGCCTGTTCAAGTCATCCGACCACGGCGAGACATGGGAACTGAACCGCCCACTGTGGGATGAGCCGAAGCGCCAGCGCTGGATGGGCGGCGGGCGCGAACTTCCGGGCATCCACTCGATCTGTGTTGATCCGCGCTCGTCCAAAACCGTTCGTGTCGGCGTCTCCTGCGGCGGCGTCTGGCAGACGGACGATGGCGGGCAAACCTGGGCTTGCCGCGCCACCGGCATGCGCGCCGAATTCATGCCGCCCGATCAGGCAGGCGATCCGGAAATCCAGGACCCGCATTTCCTCGTGCAATCGCCGTCCGATCCGGACCGGCTCTGGGTTCAGCATCACAACGGTATCTTTGTTTCAAACGACGGGTCAAAAAGCTGGAGCGAGATCAACGCTGAGCCGTCCTCTTTCGGCTTTGCCGTCGCAGTGCACCCGCGCGAGCCGGACACCGCCTGGTTCGTGCCCGGCATCAAGGACGAGTTGCGCATTCCGGTTGATGGCAAACTGATCGTCACCCGTACCCGCGACGGCGGCAAATCATTCGAAAGCCTCACCAACGGACTGCCGCAACCCCACGCCTACGATCTCGCGCTGCGCCATGCCCTGACCATCGATACGACCGGCAACCGTCTCGCCTTCGGCACCACAACCGGCAATGTCTACGTCACCGAGGATCAAGGCGATCACTGGAGCGAAATCAGCACCACTCTGCCGCCAGTCTATGCGGTGCGATTTTTGTAAGTTCGGAGACAGTTTACTTTTTCGCAGTGGACAAAAACAAACTATCCCCAAATTGTCTCACCGCACGCACAATCGCCTTAAATCCCACCATTGCAGGCTCCGAAACATGTCTTGCCCGCATATACGAATGCGCCAGCGTGGGCTCCTTGCGGATGTCCGATCGCACCCCCGCCGCTTTCAGCCGCGCATGAAAATCCACGCCGTCATCATAAAGCGGATCATGTGCGGCGACCGTGATGAACGCGGGCGGCAGGTTTGACAGATCACCAGCCAGCATCGGCACGGCATACGGATCGCTCCAGTTCGGATTGCCT
>JANPEK010000309.1:0-1503 GCA_031422915.1 Phyllobacteriaceae bacterium
CGGTGGATATCTTTACGCTTGCGCGGCGCAATGCGGCGAGTTTGAAGAAGCTCAAGGACAAGGAAGGGTTTGGCGAGACTTCTGCCGCCAAGCTTTTTGCCGCCATTGAAGCCAAGCGGGCTATCGGGCTCGACCGGGTGATTTATGGGCTCGGGATACGGCATGTCGGTGAAAGTACCGCCAAGACGCTGGCGCGGGCCTACGGCTCGTTCGCAGCTTTCCATGATGCGGCGCTGAAGATTGCGGGCGGTGATACCGTTGTGGCTGAGGAGATGGATGCGCTTGATGATATTGGCACGGCAGTGATCGATGCGGTGGCGCGCTACTTTGCAGAAGAGCATAACCGCGCGCTGGTCGAGGCGCTGGCGGCGGAACTGACGGTGGCGGACGCCGAAAAGCCCGAGTCAGATTCGCCTGTCGCGGGCAAGACGGTGGTGTTCACAGGCTCGCTGTTGCGCATGACTCGCGATGAGGCCAAGGCCATGGCCGAGCGGCTGGGCGCGAAGGTGGCGGGGTCGGTGTCGAAGAAGACCGACCTGGTGGTTGCCGGGCCGGGGGCTGGGTCGAAACTTGCCGATGCGCAGAAGCATGGGGTTGAGGTGATTGATGAGGATGCCTGGTTTGAGAGGGTTGGAGGATGAGTGTCTTGTGTGAACTTATGCCATATGGTATTTAAAGCCATATGGCTAAGGCGCGGTTGATTGTTGACGTCAAGTCCGTGGATTCTGACGGGTCGATCATTCAATACCGCGTTTGGAAACTTCCGGCTGCCAATGAAGAGCGTCCGCATCGCTACAAATATTCGTTTTATTTTGGTCGGGATGGCGTGAGGCTCGTTGCCTATGACAATGAACGCGGCAAGTGCGATCACCGGCACATGTTGGACAAGGAAGAACCTTACCGGTTTGAGTCGATCGAAAGGCTGATTGCCGATTTCTTCCGGGATATTGATGAATACAGGAGCGAAAACGATGGGTAATGGCATGACACAGGTTCACATAGAATCGCGCGAGGCAGCAGCCCAGCGGGTCATTGCTGCATGGAAACGAGCAGAGACGGGTGATGTTGCGCCGGAACGGCATTTGTCTTTCGCAGATTATGCGGCGTTTACCAAAATCGTTACGCCAAGGCGGCATGAGCTGTTAAAGGCGCTGCGCAAATCTGGCCCGTTGTCCGTCCGCGCGCTGTCGATGCTTGTGAAGCGTGACTACAAATCCGTGCATGTTGATGTCGCCAAACTCATCGAGATCGGATTGATAGACCGCACTGATTCCGGCCTTGTCGAAGTGACGTGGGACGAACTCACCGCCAAGCTGAGCCTGCTCGCCGCATGACTTTCACCGGCTTCGGCAAACAGGCGCTGCCATTTCTCAAAGCGCTCGATTTCCATCAATCCCGCGAGTGGTTCAAGGAAAACCGGGCGCTTTATGAGCGTGAGCTGGAGACGCCGCGCGGCGATCTGGTGGAGGCGCTGACGGTGGCTTTCGCGGCCAAGGGGCTGCC
>JANPEK010000310.1:0-2445 GCA_031422915.1 Phyllobacteriaceae bacterium
TCTCGCGGATATGGAATATTTGCATGACACTTTTGGACGCTGACTTTGCCCGCGACGCGCACCCGCTCGATGTGATCGAGAGTGTTGCCAGCCAGCGTGAGTGGGCGTTTGAACGCTCTGGCGAAGATGAGATCGCCATTGATGTGGGCGGGCGCTTGTCGCCCTACACGGTTTCCTATTCGTGGATGGAGGATTGTGAAGCGCTGCATCTGGCCTGCGCCTTTGACATGAAGGTTGTCCGCAGCCGCGCAAATGAAGTTGCCAAGCTCGTCACGCTCATCAACGAGCAGCTTTTGATGGGGCATTTTGATTTCTGGCAGCGCGAGAATGTCATCATGTTCCGCCAGTCGCTGATCCTGTCCGGCGGCCTTGATCCGACGGAGCGTCAGGTCGAGGTGTTGTTTGAAAGTGCGGTCGAGACCTGCGACATGTATTATTCCGCCTTCCAGTTTGTTGTCTGGTCCGGCCAGACAGCACGCGAGGCGCTGGATTCGGCGCTGTTCGAGACAGTCGGCAACGCTTGAGTTTTCTGAATGAAGAACGATCCTGTCCGCCCGCAGATCACATTCCCGGATTTTGACAAGGTCGATATCCGTGTCGGCACAATTATTGAAGCGCTGCCGTTTCCTGAAGCGCGCAAGCCTGCGTTCAAGCTGCGTATTGATTTCGGCCCTGAGATCGGCGTCAAACGCTCGTCGGCGCAGATCACCAGGCATTATACTACCGATAAGCTTGTTGGTCGGCAGGTGATGGCCGTGGTCAATTTCCCGCAGCGCCAGATCGGCCCGGTCATGTCGGAAGTGTTGACGCTCGGCTTTCCGGACGAGGATGGCGAAGTGGTGCTGACAGCGGTGACCCACAAGGTGCCGGACGGCGGCAAGCTGTTTTAGGTCGCCGTCTGCAATGCCCCGATCGGGCAAGAACAGACAGTCCACATTTCTTCCATTTCATCGCTCCCTTATCGCCGCAACAAGTCCTGTCACGCTCTGAAGCGACAGGGTTGATACCCACGCGTGCGTCGCATTCGCGCGATCCTCCACCGTGTGCCGCCGCTAATTTCCATCCGACTTCAGGGGAATCACCATGGCAATGGACCGCACGCTGCTCGGCATCTTGAATCTGTGCGCGGGCGTGTTCGTGTTCACGGCGCAAGATACGATCCTCAAGGCTGTGTCAAGCAATTACCCGCTGACCGAGGCGATGGCTCTGAGGGCAATTGTCGCCGGGCCTATCATCGGGTTCATCATTTGGCGCTCGGAGGGGTTTGCGGCGCTCGGGCGCAATGCTGGGTTTCTGTTTGCCCGCGCTGTGGTGCTTTTTCTTGCTTATTTCTCCTATTATCTCGCGTTTCCCGCTCTGCCCCTCGCCGATGCGGTTGCGCTCTATTTTACGGTGCCGCTGTTTGTAGTGGTCCTTGCAGGGCCTTATCTTGGCGAGCGTTCCAACGCCAAAGTGTGGGGCGCGGTGCTGGTCGGGCTGATCGGCGTTGTGATCATGTTGCGGCCGGGCGCGGGGCTGTTTGAACCTGCTGCGCTGCTGTCGCTGTTTGCAGCGGCCGCCTATGCCTTAGGTCAGTTGATGGCGCGCAAAAAGGGCGCGACAACGTCTGCTGCCGTGTTTGCGTTCTGGCAGAACGGCTTCTTTCTCACGGTGGCGATTGTATTGCCCGTGATTTTCATGACGCTCGGCATCTCGGACGCGCCGCACCCTTCGTTGAAGTTCCTTGTGCGGCCTTGGGTATGGCCGACGCTGTTTGATGCGTTGCTAATGATGTCTTGCGGCGTGATCGCGGCGGCGGGCACCATCCTTCTGGTCAACGGCTACCGGCTCGCCCCGGCCAACACTGCCGCCGCATTTGAATATACCGGGCTGATCTGGGTCAGTCTGTTCGCCTTCGTGTTCTTTGGCGAAGTGCCGGGAACAGCGACAGTGATTGGCGCATTTTTCATCGTTGCCGCCGGTCTGCTGGCATTGAAAGCGCAGCGCAATCGCACTTCTGACGCAACGTCAGAGGCGGCTGAACGGCCTCTTGCGCAATCCTGAAAAACGCGGCACAAATTCACGTGTTGCACCAGATCGGGAATGGCTGGCGCGGCGCAATGAGGGTAACAAGGACTTCCCAACATGGGCCAGATGACAGGCACCGTCAAATTCTTCAATCAGGACAAGGGTTTCGGCTTCATAACGCCGGATGGCGGCGCGAAAGACGTATTCGTGCATATATCCGCTGTGCAGGGCTCTGGCCTGAATGGCCTTGCCGACGGTCAGAAAGTCACCTTCGACACCGAGCCGGACAAGCGCGGCAAGGGACCGAAGGCTATCAATCTCCAGCTCGTTTAACCACAGGGCAGGACGGTTCTTCCCGGGCGGGAGACCGGGGATCAAACCGAGTATGATAAACCGCATTGTCTCCCTCGCGCTTCTTGCGCTCGCGCTGGCCATGCA
>JANPEK010000311.1:0-2625 GCA_031422915.1 Phyllobacteriaceae bacterium
CGCGCCATGCGTCACGCGCTCAACGACTTGCCCCGCCAAGCCCGCCGCCTCGCCAGATGGCGCGCCCGCCGCGACGAAATCCTTTCCTCCAAAGCCCCTTTCAAACCAACCCGCATCAGCCCGTTCCGCCCCGGACCACCACCGGGCTATCGCCGAAGGGACATTCACCCGGTCGATGCGGTGCTGAAAGACGTGCATTATTTCGCGGTCGAAGCATTCAGGTGGAAACCCGGGGACAGTTGCCTCTGAAAGGCAACTGTCCCCGATCTCGACGCTTGCAAGCTATTGTAATTATTGCAAAAAACCTCAAGTATTTGTCAGTCCGGATCCGCACCGCGCTTTTCCAGCTTGGCGGAGCGTTGCGGTTTTGCCAAAGTCGCAGCAGTCGCCCACAACGACCCAGCCGGCTATCAAACCAGCTTTCACACCCTCCCCCAATCACCAATCTCCCTCATCAAATGCTTGACAAGCACCGGCCAGATCCCTATCTCCCCGCCAGTTGGCACTCACCTTTGCCGAGTGCTAACGCTGCCGGACATCCGGCTCCCGATTTTGTACAATCAAAGGGTTTGCAACTATGGCCAAATTGAAATTCCGCCCGCTGCACGACCGCGTCGTCGTCCGCCGCGTTGAATCAGAAGCGAAATCTGCCGGCGGCATCATCATTCCGGACACCGCCAAGGAAAAGCCGCAGGAAGGCGAGATTCTTGCCATCGGCACCGGCGCACGCGATGAAGCTGGCAAGCTTGTCCCGCTCGACGTCAAGGCTGGTGACCGCGTGCTGTTCGGCAAGTGGTCCGGCACCGAAGTCAAGCTCAATGGCGAAGACCTTCTGATCATGAAGGAATCTGACATCATGGGCATTCTGGGCTGAAGCCCGATCCATTCAACTGAACTGACATAACGGAGACCATTCAAATGGCTGCCAAAGAAGTTAAATTCGGCCGTGACGCGCGCGAGCGCATGCTGCGCGGCGTCGACATTCTCGCCAACGCTGTGCGCGTAACATTAGGTCCGAAGGGCCGGAACGTCGTCATCGACAAGTCGTTCGGCGCACCGCGCATCACCAAGGACGGCGTGACTGTCGCCAAGGAAATCGAGCTGGAGGACAAGTTCGAGAACATGGGCGCGCAGATGCTGCGCGAAGTCGCTTCCAAGACCAACGATATCGCTGGCGATGGCACGACGACTGCGACCGTTCTCGCACAATCCATCGTTCAGGAAGGTGGCAAAGCTGTTGCCGCCGGCATGAACCCGATGGATCTGAAGCGCGGCATTGATCTGGCTGTTGCCGAGGTCGTTGCCGACCTCATCAAGAAAGCCAAGAAGATCAAGACTTCGGAAGAAGTCGCACAGGTCGGCACGATTTCGGCCAACGGCGAACAGACCATTGGCGACATGATTGCCAAGGCCATGCAGAAGGTCGGCAATGAAGGCGTCATCACGGTTGAAGAAGCCAAGACCGCCGAGACTGAACTTGAAGTTGTTGAAGGCATGCAGTTTGACCGCGGGTATCTCTCACCATATTTCGTGACCAACGCCGACAAGATGGTTGCTGATCTCGACGATGCTTACATTCTTCTCCACGAGAAGAAGCTGTCGAACCTTCAGGCGATGCTGCCGATCCTCGAAGCTGTGGTCCAGACCTCCAAGCCGCTCGTCATCATCTCTGAAGACGTCGAAGGCGAGGCTCTTGCCACGCTCGTTGTCAACAAGCTGCGCGGCGGCCTCAAAATTGCTGCTGTCAAGGCTCCGGGCTTCGGTGATCGCCGCAAGGCGATGCTCGAAGACATCGCGATCCTGACCGGTGGTCAGGTGATTTCCGAAGACATCGGCATCAAGCTCGAAAACGTGACCATTGCAATGCTCGGTCGCGCCAAGAAAATTTCGATCTCGAAGGAAACCACCACCATCATCGACGGCGCTGGCAAGAAGGCGGAAATCACCGCCCGCGTTGCCCAGATCAAAGGCCAGATCGAAGAGACTACCTCTGACTATGACAAGGAAAAGCTGCAGGAGCGTCTTGCCAAGCTTGCTGGCGGCGTTGCCGTGATCAAGGTCGGCGGTTCGACAGAAGTTGAAGTCAAGGAAAAGAAGGACCGCGTTGACGACGCGCTAAACGCAACCCGCGCTGCTGTTGAAGAAGGCATCGTCGCTGGCGGCGGTTCGGCACTTCTGCGCTCGTCCATCAACATCAAGGTCAAAGGCGTCAACGAAGATCAGGAAGCCGGCATCAACATCGTGCGCCGCGCCCTCCAGTCCCCGGCCCGCCAGATTGCAACGAACGCCGGTGCAGAAGCCTCAATCGTTGTCGGCAAGATTCTTGAGAACAAGAACCCGAATTACGGCTACAACGCGCAGACCGGTGAATATGGCGACATGGTCGTCATGGGTATCGTCGATCCGGTCAAGGTGGTTCGCACTGCCTTGCAGGACGCAGCCTCGGTTGCCGGTCTTCTCGTCACCACCGAAGCCATGATCGCTGAAGCTCCGAAGAAGGACTCCGGCGGCGGCGGCGGTATGCCGGGCGGCATGGGCGGCATGGGCGGCGGTATGGACTTCTAAGTCCAAGCGCTTATTGTCTGATTATCAAGGGGCGGCAGCGATGCCGCCCTTTGTGTTCAC
>JANPEK010000312.1:0-3353 GCA_031422915.1 Phyllobacteriaceae bacterium
TTCCTGCTGGACGGCCTCAGTGTCGGCGGCACGGCGGTTGATCTGGGGTCAAACATCGGTCTCTACAGCCTGCCACTGGCCGCAAAGGCCGGACCTGAAGGCCGGGTTCTTGCCATCGACGCCAGCGCGGCCTTTGCTGCCAAGCTTGCCGTCAATGCGCGCCTGTCGGGCCTTTCCAATGTCACGCTGGAGATTGTGGCTGCGGGTGACAGGGTTGGCGAGGTCTGCCTCACGCCGGTGGCCGGAAACCTGGGCACGGCGGTTATTTCGCAGCAAACGGGTGGAACCACTGTCGCGATGCTTCCGCTGCTCCATATTCTCAAGCGCAACGGCTTCAGCCGGATTGATGTGATGAAAGTTGACATTGACGGGTCGGAGGAAATCGCGCTGGTTCCCTTCCTGCGCGGTGCCGCGTCATCATTGCTGCCCAAACGCATTGTGATGGAACATGTCATGCTGGGCGGCGGATCCAACGCATTGCCGGAGGCGCTCGCGAAAGCTGGCTACGTGCTCGTCAAAAAGACAAGAGTGAATTCCTTCTATGAGAAAAGCGCCGGACATAATTGAAGGCAGAGGAATAGATTGATGGTTGAACTCGCACTCCCCAAGAACTCCCAAATCCAGCACGGCAAGTCCTGGCCGCTGCCCGCTGCTGCCAAAAACACCCGCGAGTTCAAAATCTACCGCTGGTCGCCCGATGACGGCAAAAATCCGAGCGTCGATACCTATCAGGTCGACATGGATGATTGCGGGCCGATGGTGCTGGATGCGCTGATCTGGATCAAGGACAATATTGACCCGACACTCACCCTGCGCCGTTCGTGCCGTGAAGGCATCTGCGGCTCGTGCGCGATGAACATTGACGGCACCAACACGCTTGCCTGCACCAAGGGCATGGACGAGATCAAAGGCGCGGTGAAGGTCTATCCGCTGCCGCACATGTCGGTGGTCAAGGATCTGGTGCCCGATCTCAATCACTTCTACGCCCAGCACGCCTCCGTCGAGCCATGGCTGAAAACCGTGTCGCCGGAGCCGCAGGCAGAATGGCTGCAATCGAAGGAAGACCGCGAGAAGATCGACGGGCTCTACGAGTGCATCCTGTGCGCCTGCTGCTCGACTTCATGCCCTTCCTATTGGTGGAATGGCGACCGCTATCTCGGCCCGGCAGTTCTGTTGCAGGCCTATCGCTGGATCATCGATTCGCGCGATGAGGCGACCGGCGAGCGGCTCGACAATCTCGAAGACCCGTTCCGCCTCTACCGCTGCCACACCATCATGAACTGCACGCAGGCTTGTCCTAAGGGGTTAAACCCCGCCAAGGCGATTGCAGAAATCAAGAAGATGATGGTGGAACGGCGCGTTTGATTTCCAACATTTGCTTTACCGGTCTATGCTGACGCCGGTTGCAGGTGTTTGGAGATTTTGACATGCATATTGTGTTGGCGATTGTCGGGTTGATCAGTGTCGCGGCGATCTGGTGGTACCGTATCAAATATATGAGCGAGGCGGCGAACGAGGCGGTTGATGCTGTCGGGCGCGTGCAAAGCCATTTCCGGCGCGGCAAGCTGCGCAAGAAGTCGGCGCTGGCACCTGTTTCGGCAATTGATGATCCCGTCATTGCCGCTGCAACCATCATGGCGGCAATTGCTGCGGAGGATACGGTGCTGTCGCCGGATCTTGAAGCCGGTGTGCGCCAGCAGCTGTTGACAATCGAGGACAATGAGAAGGTTGACGAGGCGATCATCTACGCCACCTGGGCGTCGTCGCAGGTTGCTGATGTGACGCATGTAATTGATATTGCAGGTAAATTTCTTGCAGATAAATTGAGCGACAACGAAAAGCAGGAGCTCGTCGATATGGTCGCCGACGCGGTGCCGGTCGGCAAGCGGCACGAGGCCTTCCCACAACGCATCAATCGCCTGCGGCAGAAGCTGGGGCTGAAGACCGGGTGAATTGCGGGGACCGTTTACTTAATTCTTCATGCAAGGTGGACAGTTGCAACGGCGTGCGAGGAATCAAGTAAACTGTCCCCAAACTCCCAAACTCCGAAAGGTCAGGAATGCCGCATCTGAACGCCTCCGTGCCGGACGTTCGTTCGCTGGATCAGCCTGTGCGCGATGCGATGTTCGTGCTGTTCAGTGGCCATTATTCCGGCACGTCCAAAGCTCAGTTTGAGCGGGATCTGTCTGAAAAGGACAGCGTGATCCTGTTACGGGATAACATTGGCAAAGTGTGCGGATTTTCGACGCTGGTGATGTTTCCCTTCCGGCATGAGGGGCAGGACCTGCGTATTGTCTTCTCCGGCGATACGATCATTGAGCGCGCCCATTGGGGTTCGCAGACTTTTGCCTATGCGTGGATACGCCATATCGGCAAACTGGCGCGGGAAACGCCTGACGTGCCGCTTTACTGGCTGCTTATCGTCAAGGGCCACCGCACCTACCGCTATCTTCCGGCGTTCGGATTGCGCTTTGTGCCGGACTGGCGTGGAGAACAGGACAGCCGGCTCATGAAATTGCGCGATGCGGTGGCGGCGGAGCGGTTTGGTGAGGCTTACGATGCCGAAACCGGTCTGGTGCGGCACGCGCCGGTGCAGGGCCATTTGGCACCGGAGTATGCCGATATTTCCGAAAGGGAGCGCAAACGCGCGGATGTGCGCTATTTTCTGGACCACAATCCCGGCTATGCGCAGGGAGATGAGCTGGTTTGCCTGTGCGAACTCGGACCCGATAATATGCGCCCGTTGACGCGGCGGCTGTTTGCGCAAGGATTGTCGGCATGAGCGGCTGGAGCTTGCTGTTGCAGGCAGCTGATGAGCCATTGACTGCGTTTGAATCGGCATTGAATGACCCGCAAGCCGCACAGCATGCGCTGCTGATGCAGATCATTGGAACCAACGCGGCTTGCGAGTTCGGGCGGGCGCACGGGTTTGCAGGCGTTCAAACTATAGCCGACTATCGAATGGCCGTTCCGATGCGGACCCATGCGGGTTTCGAGCGACAGATCAGCCGGATGGCGGACGGCGAGGCGGGGGTGCTGACTTCAAGCCCGGTGATCGCCTTCGAGGAAACCGGGGGCACATCGTCCGGGGCGAAGCTGATTCCCTACACGGTTGAGAGCCTTGCCTCGTTCCGAAACGCTGTCCTGCCATGGCTTGCAGATCTGGCGCGACGACGGCCGGGCATTTGCGCGGGCAAGACTTACGTTTCGATCAGCCCCGCGACGCGCGCACCGCGCGTGACCGCTGGCGGCATACCGAGCGGCCTTGCGACCGAGGCTGCCTATTTGGGCGATGATCTTGTTGGCGCGTTCCTGTCGATCCTTGTCGTGCCGCCTGAGATTGCGACGATCAG
>JANPEK010000313.1:0-3492 GCA_031422915.1 Phyllobacteriaceae bacterium
CCACCGCCACCACAGGCGCTCCGCTTTCCCGCACCAGCTTGGCTGCCACAGCGTCCGCACCCCTCAGTCCGCCCTTGAACCCCGCGCCATACAACGCGTCAATCACCACATCCCCGTCAGCAATCGCCAGCGCATCCAGCGGCAAAACGCTGCCTGTCCAATGTGCCGCCGCCTTGGCCGCATCACCGTCCGCCCTCGGCGCGCCATTGCGATATACCACCACCGCCACCCCGCGCGCAGCAAGCAACCGCGCCACGACATAGCCATCGCCGCCATTGTTGCCGGGTCCACACAGGATCACAGCGCGCACAATATCCGGATAGTGCTCAAGCACCACATTCTTCACAGCATGCCCCGCCGCCTCCATCAGCGCCATGCCATCAATGCCGGATGCAATGTTAAGCCGGTCAGCCTCGCCCATTTCGCCAGGCGTCAAAAGTTCATGGCCGGTCGCTTTGAAGTGCGGCATTCAGCGTTTTCCATTTCGGTGCCAACCATCGGCACTTGCACAACGTCATTCAAGTGCAGGCGGAAGTCGTGTCTTATTTCGCGGTCTTCTTGCTTTCTTCCATCAAATTGGCGGCAAGCAGCAAGATCGTCCCGACAGCCGTCATCAACGTCAGCCAAAGCCGCCGCTTGTCACGCTCGTTTTCCGCCGCCGCCTTTTCTTCCTGCGCAACAAAAAACCGGTCCTGCAAATTATGCTGAAGCGTCAATGCGCGGTCGAGAATGTCTTTCTCGAAAGCAATCAGCGCGTTGTAGCTGTCGTAGCCAAGATCAGCGCGCGCCGCGTCCGCTAGCGCCTTGTATTGATCGTTGGTCGCCTTGAATTCAAACAGCCCCGCCATCGCCATTTCGCCCAAAATGGCGCGGAATGGAAACGCGCGGTCGATGATCGCCAACTGATACATTTGCGCAGTGACGCCCTTGTTCACCTTCACGTCGGAAGGGTTCATCGCAAACAGCAGATTGGCCTGCACATAGGCATTGAAAAACTCCGCCTGTGTTGATCGCAACGTCGCAGCACGGGATTCGATTTGGCGCATTTCAGACGTACGTGCGCTGATCACGTCATCGTACGTTTCAATGAAAAAGAACTGTCCGGCGCTGCCCAACAGCGAAAGAACAGTGGCAAGGATCAGCGTCGCCATCTTGAGCCAGAAAAACGGGCTTCTCTTGCGCGGGGCAGCGCTTGGCTTGGCGCGGGTGATGGCCTTCATAGCCCATGCCGCCAAGGTTTGCAGGCGATTGCAACAATAGATTCACATGGTCGAAGATATGTCAATTCGTTCACGGCTGCTTCCCCGCTGCCCTCGAAAAATGAGGCTAGCGCGAAACTAAAGGGTGATCAATCATGTCGAGTTGCCGTGACAAACGGTAGCCCAAGAGCCTGACCCAAAATTCAGTTTGGCGAGTCAAATGGAGCGGTTTTCAAGAACCGGAGCGGAGCGTACTCTTGTACGTGAGCACCGGAAGCGCAGAAAGCCGCTCCAGTTGGCCGCAAAAGTGGATTTTCGGTCGGGCTCTATCTCCCGCCTTCGATCTTGCGGTCGCGCTGGGCAATGCCGCCCTTGCCATAAGGATAGTCGGCCATTTCCGGCGCGCTCGCTGCGTTCAACGTGGAAATTTCATCCTCTGTCAGCGAAAGTTTCGCCGCAGCCAGATTGTCGGCCAGCTGGTCGCGCTTGCGCGCCCCGATCAGCACCGAGGTCACCGCTGGCTGCGCCGCCACCCAAGCCAGCGCCACCTGCGCCATCGAAACGCCGCGCGCTGTTGCAATTGTCTCGACCGCCCCAATGATATCCCAGGTTCGCCCCTGCGCGTTGCGCGGTCCAAAAGCTTCCATGCCACGGTTCGGGTCTTCACCCAGCCGCGTCGCACCAGTCGGCATGGTGTCGCGCTTGTATTTGCCAGACAGCCACCCTCCAGCCAGCGGCGACCAAGGCAGCAGGCCCATCCCCGCATCAAGACAGGCCGGCACGATCTCATGCTCAATGTCGCGCGCCAGAAGGCTGTACTGCGGCTGCAGCGTCACCGGCGCTGTGTAGACGTTGGCTTTGGCAAGCCACACAGCCTTGGTCATTTGCCAACCGAGAAAGTTGGAAAAGCCGTAATAGGCGATCTTGCCGTTGCGCACGCTGTCATCGAGAAACCGCAGCGTTTCCTCCAGCGGCGTCAGCGCGTCGAATGCGTGCACCTGATAAAGGTCGATCTGCTCAAGGCCAAGCCGCCGCAGACTGTCATCCAGCGCCCGGCCAAGATGGCGGCGCGACAGCCCGATATCATTCGGACCCGCACCCATCGGAAACCGCCCCTTGGTCGCAACGACCATCTGGTCCGCTTCATTGGCGCGTGATTTCATCCAGCGCCCGACAATCTCTTCAGACACACCGGCGGAGTAAACATCTGCCGTATCAATGAAATTCCCGCCAGCCGCCGCATAGTCGTCCATCAGATGAAACGACATCGCCTCATCAGACTCCGCGCCAAAGGTCATCGTTCCGAGGGCGTACGCAGTGACGATGGTCCCGCTCGGGCCAAGCTTGCGGTATTCCATGTCTGAGCCTCATCATTGAAATTGGGAACAAAAAAATCCCGCCGCAACTGTGCGACAGGATTCTGTTGGCCGTCAATTGGATCAGAGTCGACCGGTCAGGACCAGCACCAGCAAGATGATCAGCACGATGCCGATGCCGCCCATGCCGCCATTGCCAAAGCCGTAGCCATAGCCGCCAAAGCGACCGCTGAAGCCGCCGAGCAAAAAGATTACAAGTACGATGATAAGAATGGTTCCGACTGACATGATTGCTGTCTCCCTGACAAAGCGTGTACGGTTCAGGGTTCACCAACATGGTGATACCTTTGGCCCGTAGTTTCAAATATTCAAAAAAGCCATCGCAGCCTGGTTCGACTGCAACGCGCTACTTGGTTTCGATCTTCAGACTGCCATTTCCGAGATCAATTTGTATGCCGGAGGTCTTCTGCTGTTCCTGATAATACATGTACCCGGCCACAACTGCCGCAAGCGCGAACAGACCAGTGACAAGATAAAGTGAGTTACGGCTCATGCTTTAGACCCCTGCAGTGCATGCATTTCGCAAATCTGCACCGGAAGAACGTTCAACGGAGCAAAATGTTCCCGCAGGGGCTGAGGAAAATTGTTATTTTGGAAATGGGCGACACTCATTGAAACTGGACAAGTCAATAATCAAAAGGCGGGCAGGGCTCCTCCTCCCGCCCGCCCGGCCGTCACAGCGATATGGGGGTCATTCCGCCGCGTCGGCAAACTTTGGCATCTGGGCGTTGGTCACAATGACCGGGATCAGTAGGTCGCCCCAGTTTCCATTGCCGCAATGATGGCGTGCCGAACGGACGAGTTCGACCGAAACTCCGGCCTCGACAGCCTTCATCACCGACTGGTTCAAACGGTGCAAATCGTTGGCGACCATGCGGATCACCGCCTGTTGGTCTGTGCTCATCGCTGAAGATTGT
>JANPEK010000314.1:0-3763 GCA_031422915.1 Phyllobacteriaceae bacterium
GTAAGAATCAGGACGTCGAAGTGTTGGTCAACCAGCAGCAGGCCGTAACCCCTGAAGCCAGCCCTGCAGGCGGCTGATGGAAAGCTTGCGCTGTTCAACGGGGGCCAGCGAGAACACCGCATCATAAAGCAATTCAAGCAACACTTTTCTGTCAGCGATGGACGAAAGTTCGGCCCACGGCAAAATGTTGCCGATCGTCACACCGATTGACTTGCCACGCAGACGGCGGAATTCGCGCACCAGAAGCGACAGCCGCAGTGTGACCGATAATTTGCTGGCAAGATGAAACAGCCGCCCGTTCTGGCCCGCAAAATGAATTGGAACCACCGAAGCACCCGCAGCCTGAATGAGCTTCGCCGGGAACATTTTCCAAGGAAGATCTTCCGCCTTGCCGAATACTTTTCGCGCTGTAGCAACGCCGCCCGCTGGAAACACGACGATGGTAACACCCTGCTTCAAAAGGGAAACCGCTTCCTGGCGGGTTTTCATGTTGAGTGCCAAGGCTTCTTTGGTCTCTTCAAACGAGACCGGCAGCGCGTATCGCTGCATTTCCTTGATTTTCATCAGATCATTGTTGATGAGCACCTTGAACGGACGCCCAAGCTTTTCCGCAAGTGCCAGCACCGCAACGCCATCGCCGATGCCAAAAGGATGATTGGCAACCAATACAAGCGGCCCCTCCGGCAAGTCTTTCGGTGGCCATTGCTGCGCGAGGCCAAGCTGGACGTCAATCAGTTCCAGCATGCGCCCGAACACCTGCTCGCCGGTCGGCACGATCTCATTGCGCCAGATGTTGTAGAGGTCAAAATATTTGTTACGGCCCGAAAGACCTTCGACACCGCGGATTACCCAACGCTTGAGCCGCGGCTGCGACGGGCTGGCGTATGAAAATTCGTCAAACTGCATGCTAACCCCCAAGCACGAGAGAAGATAAGCGGGGCATGGCGCACAGACATGACAAGGGTATGAAGCACCCCGGCTTCAACAGGAAACCGGGGCTTATTGTCAGGTACGTCCGGCTTTTTTGCGCAAAAGATCAGGGGGCGTGGCTTCTTCGACGAGCTTGGCAATAACATCGGCCAGCGACATTTCCGTCTGGTCGCGCGACCCGAATCGGCGAATGTTGACAGTCCGTTCCTCCGCCTCGCGCTTGCCGCAGACCAGAAGCACCGGAACCTTGGCTAGCGAATGTTCGCGAACCTTGTAGTTGATTGTCTCGTTGCGCACATCGACATCAGCCAGAATGCCGACGCCCTTGAGAAGTGCGCGGACTTCTTTTGCATAGGCGTCCGCGTCGGAGGTTATTGTTGCGACCACCACCTGGAGCGGCGCAAACCACAACGGCATGTGACCAGCAAAGTTTTCGATGAGAATGCCGAGGAACCGCTCCATAGAGCCGCAGATGGCGCGGTGGACCATCACCGGCTGCTTCTTGTTGGATTCGTGATCAATATAGAACGCGCCGAACCGTTCTGGAAGGTTGAAGTCAACCTGAGTTGTTCCGCATTGCCAGTCACGGCCGATTGCATCGCGCAGGACATATTCAAACTTCGGACCGTAAAAAGCGCCCTCGCCCGGATTGATCATCGTCTTGATCGTGCCACCGGACTCTTCCTCGATGCGCTCGAGAACCTTGGTCATGATCTCTTCGGCATGATCCCAGTTCTCGTCTGAGCCAACGCGCTTGTCAGGGCGCGTGGATAGCTTCACCGTAATGCCGGAGAAGCCAAAATCGGCATAGGTCGTCAGGATTAGATTGTTGATGCGCATGCATTCTGAGGCAAGCTGATCTTCCATGCAGAAAATATGCGCATCATCCTGCGTAAAGCCGCGCACGCGCATCAGGCCGTGCAAAGCGCCGGATGGTTCGTAGCGGTGAACGTTGCCAAATTCCGCAAGCTTGATCGGCAAGTCGCGGTAGGATTTCAGGCCATGCTTGAAAATCTGCACGTGGCCAGGACAGTTCATCGGCTTCAAGGCGAAAACACGCTGATCGGCGTCCGGATCATCGGGATGAGTGAAAGCATGCGCGGATTTCACCGCAAACATGTTCTCCTGATACCAGCCCCAATGGCCGGACGTTTCCCACAGCGACTTGTCGAGGATTTGCGGCGCGTTGACTTCGTCATAGCCTTCCGTGTCGAGACGGCGGCGCATGTAAGAGACGAGAGTCTGGAACATTTTCCAGCCCTTGGGATGCCAGAAGACAACGCCCGGCCCCTCTTCCTGGAAATGGAACAAATCCATCTCGCGGCCGAGTTTGCGATGATCGCGCTTTTCGGCCTCTTCCAGCATGTTGACGTAGGCGTCCAGCTCTTCTTGCGTATGCCAAGCAGTCGCATAGATGCGTGATAGCATCGGATTGTTCGAATCACCGCGCCAGTAGGCACCGGCCACCTTCATCAACTTGAACGCGTTGCCGATCTGGCCCGTGGACGCCATGTGCGGTCCGCGGCAAAGATCGAACCAATCACCCTGTGCATAGATTTTCAAATCCTCGCCGGACTTGATCATGTCGATCAGCTCAATCTTGTACGTCTCGCCCTTTTCGGCGAACACTTGCTTGGCCTTCTCGCGTGTCCAGACTTCCTTGGTGAACGGCTTGTTGCGGCCAATGATCTCGCGCATCTTCTTTTCGATCACTGGAAGGTCTTCGGGTGTGAATGGCTTGTCGGCACCCGTTTCGGCGTCTACACGCTTGAAATCATAGTAGAAACCGTTTTCGATCACCGGACCGATGGTGACCTGCGTGCCGGGGAACAGCTCCTGCACCGCTTCTGCCATCACATGCGCGGCGTCATGGCGGATGAGTTCAAGCGCGCGCTTGTCTTCGCGGGTAATGATCTCAATGTTGCCGGATTGCCCAAGCGGATCGCAAAGGTCGCGGACCTCGCCGTTCAACGCATAAGCGACAGCCTTCTTTGCTAGCGACTTGGAAATGCCTTCGGCGAGAGCAGCGCCGGTCAGCGACGCGTCATACTCGCGCTTCGAACCATCGGGAAATGTCAGGGAAATCGTCATGTCCAGTCTTCCTTATCCAGTCCCGCAAACGAGCGCAGGTGGTGTCAATTCAGCTTCATGTTGAAGCGCGCGGGTCATAGCGCGAAGAGGGTTTTTGGTAAAGCCACTGATCCTCAGTGAGAGTGAGGCGCGTGGACGCCCCAAAACCGCCATGGCGCATACCACTTCAGCCTTGGCTCCAGCGTTTCGGGCACATTGTCTATGCCGCAGGTGCCGCCCGGTCCGCAACGTATTAGCCTAAACAGGCCCATCCAGCCGCCGGACCAAAGACCATGCCGGGCGATGGCCTCGTAGGCGTATTCCGAGCAAGTCGGCAGATGGCGGCAAGAGTTGCCGATGAAGCCTGAGAGCGTCAATTGATAGAGGCGCACGAAGCCGGTGCCGAACAGGCGACCGGGCGTTTTGCGCCAGGGTTTGAGGTAGTTGCGCGAACGATCTGACACCGCCCTCATCAGACGTTTCCGTCTTTGCAGGATGCCAACTTTTCACGGAGCAAGGCAAATGACACTTTCAGGGTTTTCCAGACCTGACCCGCGTCAAGATCATAATATCCGTGAGCAATCCGGTTTCGCGCAGCATTTGCCAGCAGAAGTTCTTCTCACAGGCCTTGATCGGGAAAATCAGGATAGTGTTTTGGTATCTGCCCTGCCGCCTCACCGACGCAGACGATGCACCAACTGCCCGCGTGGAAAGATAAATCCGTGTCTGAAAATGTGTCGAAGGACGCGCCGTCAACAACCTC
>JANPEK010000315.1:0-12740 GCA_031422915.1 Phyllobacteriaceae bacterium
AAACCGACAACGCCAAGCGCGACGGCATCATGGCAGACGCAAAGGCGGACCCGGATGTGGCCGCGATCCTTGCCCGCTTCCCCGGCGCAAAAATCATCAACGTGCGCATTGAAACCACCCCCGGCACCGCCGACATGGGGAGCGACACGCCAGAAGACTTCGCCGCCCAGTCACCAGGCGTTGAGTCTGGCAATGACGAAGAAGACTGATTTCAGGAGACGATCATGAAAGACCTCATGGGCTTGATGAGCAAGGCCAAGGAAATGCAGGCCAAGATGCAGGCCATGCAAGACGAAATGGAAACCGTCGAAGCCGAAGGCGTCTCCGGTGGCGGCGCGGTCAAAGTGCGGCTGAATGGCAAAGGCGGCATGACCGGCATTTCGATTGACGCATCGCTGGTCCAGCCCGGCGAAGGCGAAATTATCGAGGATCTGGTGGTCGCCGCGCATAATGATGCGAAGGGCAAGGTCGAGGCGATCATGGCTGAGAAGACGCGCGAGATGACGGCGGGACTGCAGATGCCTGCGGGTTTCAAGCTGCCGTTTTGATTGGTCGCGAGTTAATGCGCCGTGCTATCCTTTGTCTAATCGTTCTCGGCGGCGTTGTAGTTCTGTCTCGGCTCGTCTTTTTTGAGTTTCTTTTGCCCAAAATGAATGAACACATCAGCCTATGTGACGATGAATCTGCTCCACAATACATTTCGGATGACACGAAGCGAAAGGAAGTGTGCGGGTAACTTCAAATTCGACCGAATGTCGCAGCAACCGATGGGCCCTTTTCACCCCAGCCGCCGCTCCATCAGCACCGCCGGAAAATACGCGCCCGACCCCAGCATCACATTCACATTGTCGAGCTTCACAAACCCATGCCGGGCATAAAACCCTTCCGCAGCAAGGCTGGAAAAACACTTGAGCGCCGAGAGCCCTGAAGCCGCTGCTTCCGAAATGCAATGCTCAAGGATCGTGCCGCCGACGCCCTTGCCCATGGCGTCGGGCCTTGTGGCAAAGTGGCGGATGTGGCCGGACGTTGGCTCGCTCGCCACAATTCCCGGTGCCGACGCGCTCCAGCCGCCGCAGCCGGCGATGACGTTGCCCATCCGCGCGAGGAGATAGCGGCCAGAGTTCAAGAGCGCCGGGTCGATGCGCAGCATGGCAGGCAGCGCCTGATCGAGCGTCTCTTCTTCGTACCAGCCGGGATAGACCGTCGCATAGCAATCGGCGATCAAATCCTCGAGCACCGCGCGGTCACTTTCAAGCGCCGGTCTGATGGTCAATGATGCTGCGTCCATGGCACCCATCCAAAACGAGATAGAACACTGTCAAATCTAAACAAGCTTGGTTAGGAAAGTGTGATGACCAAGCGAATCGTCGGACCTGAAATTGAGCGGCTGATACAGTTGCTGGCCAAAGTGCCGGGGCTGGGGCCGCGCTCGTCCAGACGGGCGGCGCTGCATTTGATCAAGAAGAAGAGCCAGATCATGGCACCGCTGGCCCATGCCATGCAGGAGGCGCACGACAAGGTGCGCATCTGCACCGTCTGCGGCAATGCCGACACGTCAGACCCGTGCACCATCTGCTGCGACGAGCGACGGGACGCAGGGCTACTGGTGGTGGTCGAGGATGTCGCAGATCTTTGGGCGCTGGAGCGGGCAGGGGCCGCCCCGCATGCCAAATATCATGTGCTCGGCGGCCGCCTGTCGCCGCTCGATGGTATCGGTCCGGATGATCTGAACATCCGTCAACTGGTGGACCGGGTTGCCCAAGGCGATGTCAAAGAAGTCATCATCGCTGTCAACGCCACCGTCGAGGGCCAGACGACGGCGCATTATGTCACAGACCAATTGCGCGAATTTGGCGTTAAAGTCACTCGGCTTGCGCACGGCGTTCCGGTCGGCGGCGAGCTTGACTATCTCGACGATGGCACGCTGGCTGCCGCCATGCGCGCGCGGACACAATTGTAGGCTTTGCCGATGAAACTGCTGAAGATCATGTCTCTCATCCTGCTGGCAACCGGCTACGTCGCCGTTCCAGCAAACAGTTCCAGTCTCGACGCCGGTTTCCGCGCTTGGCTGGAAAGTGACCTCTGGCCGCAGGCGCAGGCCAAGGGAATTTCCCGCACGACGTTTGAAACAAGCCTCAACAGCGTCAAACTCAATCTCGACCTGCCGGATCTCATCATCCCCGGCACAAAGCCGAAAGTGGCGAAGAAACAGCATCAGGCAGAATTTTCCGCCCCTGCCAACTACTTTGCCGAAAAAACCATCGCCCCGCTGGTGTCCGGCGGGAAGGCGCGGGCGGGACAGTATGCCAAACTGCTCAGAGCAATAGAGAAGAAATACGGCGTTCCATCCAACATCATCCTGGCCATTTGGGGCCGCGAGTCCGGCTTTGGCAAGGCGCAAGGCAATTATCCGGTGTTCGATGTGCTGGCGACCAAGGCGTATATGTCTACCCGCAAAGACCTGTTCCAGAAGGAAGTGCTGGCAGCGCTGGAAATCGTCGAGCGTGGCTATGCTTCGCCGGAGATGATGAAGACGTCATGGGCGGGAGCCATGGGCCAGCCGCAGTTTTTGCCAAGCTCCTATCTTGATCACGCCGTCGATTTTGATGGTGATGGCCGCCGCGACATCTGGAATTCCGCGCCAGACACGCTGGCTTCCATTGCCAACTATCTCGTCAATTACGGCTGGGAAGCCGGGCGCGGTTGGGGGGTGGAGGTCTCGGTACCCGACAACATTTCATGTGCGCTCGAAGGTCCGGACCAAGGCAAGCCGCTGACGGTCTGGAAAGATGGAGGCGTTGCCCGCGCCAAAGGAACGGAGTTTGCCAAGAGCGAGGCGGAAAAGGAGCAATTTCTGCTTGCCCCTGCCGGACGCTTCGGCCCGCTGTTTTTGGCCACCGGCAATTTCTATGTGATCAAGAGTTACAATATCTCCGATCTCTACGCCCTGTTCATCGGCCACGTCGCCGACCGTATCAATGGCAGCAGCGCAGGCTTTGGAACGCCGTGGGGCAAGGCCGGCACGCTTGCCCGTTCTGACATTGGCGTGATGCAAAATGCACTGGTGGCGCAAGGTTACGACGTCGGCAAGCCGGACGGATTGCCCGGGTTCAAGACCCGCCGTTCCATCGGCGACTGGCAGGCCAAGAACGGCATGGCGGCGACATGCTTTCCCGATGCGGCATTGAAGAAGGTGCTGAAATGAACGCTAATCCACTGCCTGCTTACCGTAAGAAAATTGACGCGATTGATGATCAGATTGTTGATCTCCTCGCCCGGCGTTTTGCCATCGCCAACCAAGTTGCTGCATACAAAGCCAAATCTGGCGTTGCCGTTCGCCTTGAAGATCGCATCGACGAAGTGCTGATGCGAACAAGTGCCCGCGCAAAGCAAAATGGCGCGGAAGCCGAAGCCATCCGCGCCATCTACAAAACGATTATCGAAATGACCTGCGCTTACGAGGAAGCCAGGATCAAGGCACCGGTTAGCGGACTGCCAAGCGCTTCTGTGCGCCCTTGAGGTCGCGAACGGAGTCGCGATAGCCAAAGCCAAATGTGTGCGTGAGAGCGAAAGCCGCGACAATGCTGTCGAACAGGCTGGTTTTTTGAACGGGTTTCATGATTTCTTCCTTTGGTATGACTATCATATAGCCAATTGCCCGAAAAATCGCCACCCGTGCCCGCGCATGGCAGGGTTGCGATAACGCCGCAACGGCCACTGTTACTCTGGAAACAGGCGAACCGGCATCGGCGGCGGCGGATAATGACCTGCCATTGCGTTCCAGTAGGTCCATGAGCGCCCGTCCATGATCCCCGGCGGTGCCTTGGCGAGCGCCTCGGCAAAGCCATCCTCATCGACATACTTGCGCACAATGGCCAGATGCGCCGGCGTGCCGTATGTCATCAGATAGGCCATGAACCGGACAGGGTCATCGAGCGCCCTTTCGGGCGTTTCAAACCAGATGATGTGCGGCGCGAGAGCCAGCATTTCTGCGTTTTTGGGCAATGCGATCATGGCCTGTTTGTCTTGGCGCGCACGCCTGACAGTATCGGTAGCTTGTTCACTTTTACCTGCTTTGCCGCTTTCACAAGGTCGCTTCGCATCGACAGCGGCAGTTCTGCCAACGAATGATCTTGATGATAGGTAATGGCTTTCAAAGAAATCAACGGGTTGAACTGCTCTCCATAAATGATCGCGGCCGCAGACAACATTTCGGCAAGCGGCATTTTGGCTTCAGTGATCAAGGCGTGAATATCCAGATAGTCCTTCACTTCGGCGCGTTGCGTTACAACTGCCACCTTTGTTCCGCCGAGGTCAAGCAGCGAAGCAACCGCGATTCCCGGACCTTCCGCCCATTCTGAAATTGCAACCTGTCCCATGTTCAGGCCGCCATAAAAGGCAAGCTTGACCGGACCATCCCGGTCGACACTCATGGTAAGCGTATTGGCTTCAGACTGAAGCACAGTTCCGCCCGACAGGTAGGGAATGGAACCCGCCAACCTATCGGGTATGAATGGCACCAGTGAAAAGAAATCAAAATCGACCGAAAAGCGATGTCCCAGCCGAAGAGCAATGGCAGTTCCGCAATAGAGCGTAAATTGCGCTGGCGTGACTGACAGCTCGCGCCAGATGGCCTTCTGAGCCGGTGGCAATACGTCCAGTCTCGGTGAAAAAAAATTTTCACGCACGCCGCCTCACTCCTCGCCTTCAACCACGCGCAGCCGCAATTGCCCGGTCTTTGATGTTGCCACCGGCACCTCTTTGACCTCTGCAACAGACGCCTCGCCAAACTCCAGCGCCTCGATCCTCTGTCCGCGCTTGGTAACTTTCGATGTTGAAACCAGAATGTCGTCAACATCCTTGGCCGTCAGCTGGAAATGGCCTTGCAGCTTGCGCACCCGCTCGTCGAGCCTTCCGAGATCATCCATGAGCCGCGAGACTTCGCCTTGGATGAGATGCGCCTGCTCGCGCATGCGGGCATCTTTCAGGATGGCTTGAATCACCTGAATCGACAGCATCAACAGCGAGGGCGAAACAATGACCACGCGCGCGCGATGCGCCTTCTGCACGATGGCCTCGAAATGTTCGTGGATTTCAGCAAATACGGATTCTGAAGGAACGAACAGGAATGCCGTGTCCTGCGTTTCGCCTTGGATCAAGTATTTCTCCGACACATCTTTCACATGGATATCCATGTCACGGCGGAACGATGTCTCCGCCACGCGCCGCGCGTCAGGCGTTTCAGCACCACGGATGGCATTCCACGATTCCAGCGGAAACTTCGCATCAATCGCCAGCGATGGCGCGCCGTTTGGCATGCGGATCAGGCAGTCAGGACGCACACCGGTCGTCAACGTCGCCTGAAACTCATAGGCCCCTGAGGGCATGCCATCCGCCACAATCGTCTCCATCCGTGCCTGCCCGAACGCCCCGCGCGTCTGCTTGTTGGAAAGGATCGATTGCAGCGTCACCACTTCGCCAGCCAGCGCACGGATATTCGACTGCGCGGTGTCGATCACCGCCAGCCGCTCTTGCAGCTTGGCAAGATTGTCATGTGTGGACTTTGTCTGTTCGGTCATCGTCTGGCCGATGCGGTGCGTCATCCCGTCGAGCCGCTCTCGGATCGCCTGCGTCATTTCAGATTGCCGCGAGCCGAAAATCTCCGCCATCGTTTGCATCCGGCCTTGCATCTCAGATTGCGATTTCAAAATGTCCGCCATCCGCTCTTCCGCCTCGCGTCCGCGATCCGCCGCTTGCGCTTCACTAACCGCACGCGCTGTCGCCGAGCGCCACAGCGAGACACACAAAACAAACAGCAACAGGGCGACGATTGCCGCTGCGGCGCTCAGCACCTGACCGAACGAAAACACGCTTGAACCAAGCGTCAATGCGGGTTGTGAAAGCAGTTCCTGAATATCCATTTGCGCAATCTATACGATTCGCAAATCGTTGACAGCACAAAACATGAACGATGTTTCTGCCACCGGATTGACTGTCACAAAAGGAATGTTTACGTGACCGCCCATGTCGCTGCGCCCGCTCGTTCTCCTTCCTGATCCAATTCTCAAGACCGTTTCCAAACCGGTCATGAAGGTGGATTCGCACATCCTGAAGCTCGCAGATGACATGCTCGACACGATGTATGACGCGCCCGGTATCGGCCTTGCCGCCATCCAGATCGCCGAGCCGCTGCGCATGCTGGTGATCGATTTGGCCAAAGAGGGCGAAGACAAGGCCCCGCAATTCTTCATCAATCCGGAAATCCTCAGCGTGACAAAAGACCTTTCGGTCTATGAGGAAGGCTGTCTGTCAATTCCGGACTATTATGCCGAGGTAGAGAGACCGGCCGGCGTCCGGGTCAAATATATTGACCGCCATGGCAAGAACCACGAAATCGAAGCCACCGGGCTCCTCGCCACCTGCCTGCAGCACGAGATCGATCACCTCAACGGTGTGCTGTTCATAGACCATATTTCCAAGCTCAAACGCGAAATGGTCACCCGCAAATTCGGCAAGCTCGCCAAGCAGCGCGGCACGACGCGCAAGGCGGTTTGAGCGGGCGATTGTTGACTTTTCAGATGCAGGAGCGCATTTGATATCAATGATATCAAATGGAGGCGCGCATGGGTGATATATTGGTAAGAAATGTCCCGGATGAATTGCGTGAGACATTGAAGTCGCTCGCAAGTGCGCATCGCCGCAGTCTCTCGGAGGAAGTCAGGTCGTTGCTCGACAAGGCTGTTTTTGGTGAAAACCCGGAGCGCACGAAGCCTTTTGTATCTGTTGCCGACGCTTTTGCTGATATTCGCGCCGGTCTCGAGATTACAGTCGATGAGCACAGGGAGTGGCAACAAATCGTCGATAACGCCAGAAATTCTCCGGACCGACCCGTGCCGACTTCGAATGCTAGTGCTTGACACCAACGTGATATCCGAATTGAGCGGCGCCAGCCCAAATTTGGCAGTGCTGGCTTGGGCAGCGGCAATCCCTTTTGACGAATTGCATTTGTGCACTCCGGTGGTTGCCGAAATGGCTTACGGCGCTGAGCGGCAGTTCTTGCGAACCGGCTCCCAGCGGCATCGAAAAAACCTTGAATTCATAATCGCCGAACGGTTTCATGGACGCATTTTGCACTTCGGCATGATAGCAGCAGAGATTGCCGGACGCATGCGTGCGATCCGTGAACGCGCTGGTCGCCCGGTTTCAGCAATGGACATGGCGATCGCCGGCATCGCCGCCGCCAACAACGCAACCCTTGCCACGCGCAATGTCCGTGACTTCGAAGGGCTTGACCTGAAGCTGATAAACCCGTTTGAAGCCTGAAACACCGGGGCTTTCGGACACATGCCGCTGAAGATCATTTTCATGGGAACGCCGGACTTCGCTGCCGCAACGCTGACCGCGCTGCACGCCGCTGGTCATCAGATCGTCTGCGTTTACGCACAACCGCCGCGTCCGGGCGGACGGCGCGGGTTGGAGCTGGTCAAATCACCCGTGCAGCTGACGGCGGAAGCGCTCGGCGTTGAAGTGCGCACGCCGCTTAACTTCAAAAGTATCACCGACGTTGAAGCATTCAAGGCGCTGAACGCCGATGTTGCCGTTGTCGTCGCATATGGCCTTCTGCTGCCGCAAACCATCCTCAATGGCACACGGTTTGGTGCCTACAACGGCCATGCTTCGCTCTTGCCCCGTTGGCGTGGAGCTGCACCCATTCAGCGCGCGATCATGGCAGGTGACGATGAGACCGGGATGATGGTGATGAAGATGGATGCCGGGCTCGACACGGGTCCGGTTGCGCTGACGCAGAGCGTCGCGGTCACGCCGTTCATGACTGCAGGCGAATTGCATGACCACCTTATGGATGTTGGCGCAGCACTCATGGTCAATGCCATGTCGCAGCTTGAGGCAGGAGATATGCCGCTCACGCCGCAAATGTCCGGCGGCGCGACCTATGCACGCAAGATAGACAAATCCGAAACGCGCGTTGACTGGACGCTCCCGGCGCCGCAAGCGCACAATCACATTCGCGGCCTGTCGCCCTTCCCGGGTGCTTGGTGCGAGATGGAAATTAGTGGCAAGGTCGAACGGGTCAAGCTCGTGCGCAGCAAAGTAACCGATGGCGAAGGTGCCCCCGGCTCCATTCTGGAAGGTCTTACCATCGCTTGCGGCAATGGCGCGGTTGCGATCTCCGAACTCCAGCGCGCTGGCGGCAAACCCGTTACCGCAGATGAATTCCTGCGCGGTGCAGCGCTGACCCGCGTGTTTTGATGCAACGCTACAAGCTCACCATCGCCTATGACGGCAGGCCCTATTGCGGCTGGCAGCGGCAGCTTGACCTGTTGTCAGTTCAAGAGGCTCTGGAAATCGCGTTCCGCTCCTTCTGCGGGGAAAGTGTCACCATAGTCGCGGCCGGACGCACCGATGCCGGGGTGCATGCATCAGGGCAGGTGTGTCATGTCGATCTTGAAAAGGCATGGCGTGATGATGTGGTGCGCGATGCTGTCAACCAGTATCTGGTGAATGAGCGGATATCGGTATTGTCTGTTGAAAAAGCCGGCGAAGATTTCCACGCCCGCTTCTCCGCAGCCAGCCGACACTATGTTTACAAGCTGCTGAACCGCCGCGCCCCGCCGGTGTTCGAGCGTGGCTTTGTCTGGCATCTGAAGCGCAAGGTCGATGTTGCGGCGATGGACAAGGCCGCCAAGCGCCTTCTCGGCAGACATGATTTCTCAACCTTCCGCGACGCCGAATGCCAAGCCGAAAGCCCGGTACGAAATCTCGACCGGTTCGATGTGGTTCAAGACGGCGAAATGGTGCTGTTCCACCTCTCCGCCCGCGCCTTCCTGCATCGTCAGGTACGCTCCATGGTTGGCACGCTGGAGCAGGTCGGTTCAGGCCGCTGGAGCGAGCATGATCTCGTAAAGGCACTGGAAGCCAAGGACCGCAAAGCCTGCGGCCCGGTTGCGCCATCGGACGGGCTGTTTCTTGACCGTGTGGACTACGATTGAGCCTCAGCCAAAGTAATCTGCGATGAACCGCTCATAAACCTGTGTCAGCGTCTCCAGATCAGACAGCGCGACGCGCTCGTCCACCATGTGCATCGTTTTGCCGACAAGCCCGAATTCCACAACCGGGCAATGGTCCTTGATGAAGCGCGCATCTGATGTGCCGCCGGTCGTTGACAGTGCAGGTGTCCGCCCGGTCACCGCGTTGACCGACTTCGACAGTGTTTCAATGAGGCGGTCATCCTTGGTCAGGAACACGTGGCACGGATTGTCACGCCAGATGATTTCATAATCCACAGGCTCCTTGCGCCCCGCGCGCAGCTTGGTCTTCTTCGCCGCGCTGTCGAGCCGGTTGTGGATCTCCGCTTGCAGCGTCTCATCCGTCCAGGTGTTATTGAAGCGGATGTTGAAAGAAGCCGTGGCCCGTGCCGGAATGACATTGACCGCCGGATTGCCGACATCAACCGTCGTCACTTCCAGATTTGACGGTTGGAAATCCCTAGTGCCCTTGTCAAATGCCGGATGCATCAGCGCATCAAGCAATTGCATCATGCCGCGCACCGGATTGTCAGCAAGTTGCGGATAGGCCGCATGGCCCGGTTTGCCATAGACGACAACAGTCCCCGAAAGCGACCCGCGCCGTCCGATCTTGATCATGTCACCGATGGCATCCGGATTGGTCGGCTCGCCGACAATCGAAGCGTCCCACTTCTCGCCCTTGGCTGCTGCCCATTCGAGCAGCTTGACGCTGCCGTTGATTGCCGGGCCTTCCTCATCGCCGGTGATTAACAACGACACCGAGCCCTTCGGCTTGCCATGTTTTTCGATCTGGCGCGCCAATGCGGCGATGAAACACGCGATGCCGCCCTTCATGTCCACTGCGCCGCGTCCGTATAGTTCGCCATTGGCAATTTCGGCCGAAAACGGCGGGTGCGTCCACGCCTTCTCATCGCCGACAGGCACAACATCCGTATGACCGGCAAACATCAGATGCGGCCCGTTGCCTGACGCGCGCGCATAAAGGTTCTCGATGTCCGGCGTGTTGTCATCGCTGAAAACAGGCCGCTCGACGACAAAGCCCATTGGTTTCAGCATCGCTTCGAGAGCCGTCAATGCGCCACCTTCTTGCGGTGTCACGGAAGGGCAGCGGATGAGCGTGGCGAGAACTTCGGCGGGATCGGTCAGTTTCTGTGTCATGCGGGTCTGCTATCCCCGCGCCCGCCGCCGGTCAAGTCAGGTCGCTCAGGAGAACCAGCCGTGCTTTACGCGGCCCTGTTCCGGCAGCTTGCGGGTGCGCTCGACTGCAAGTGTCGCATGAGATCCCGCCAACTCCGGGTATAGCTTGGGCAGCGGATGTGGGGCACGTGCTGGCTGCGGCACAAGTCTTTGACGCGCTGTGCCCTCCGTTGACCTTGCAGCCGGAGCAATCTCGAAAGGCATGGGCGCCTGCTGACGCAAATCGCCGCGCTCACCAGTGCTTTCGGCTGTTGCAGACGGTAAGCTGTCTCCACCCGGGATGAACCCTGCACCAAACAGCATCATGAAGAATATCAACCTCATGTTCCCGTGCAACTCCGGCGTAACAGGCGTCTCAAAGCGCAGTGCGCCTGCAACCATCACACCCAGCAGCACGACCAGATAGATCGGAAAGCCAATCGACCAATTGGTCAAATATGCGCGCAGGTCCGGCCGTGCATCATTCATCCGGCGCTTGAAAATCGACCATGCCGGCCAGGCGATCAACAGCTGCGCGGCCAATGCGCCGTAACTCATTGCCACAAACGGATTGCCGGTGATCGGATAGCCGCTGCTCATGGCAATGACAGGCGCGAATGCCGTGAAGATCTGTGTGCCAAACAAATAAATGAGCGCAATCCGGAACAACGCACCAAAGTAGGATTTCCGGTCCATCCGGCCTTCAGCAGGTACGAACAAATTCTTCCAAAGCCAATTGTTTTGCATCACGCCGCCCTGATGAACTCGCTGCGACCGTCTCACAATTTCAATAAAGTGCGATTAACCGCACCTGCGAAATGCGCAGGAACCGCCGATTATCCAGCCTTGGTCTTGCGTCCGGTCTTGGCATCAATCAGCATGATTTTCTGCCAGACCTTGCGCGACAGGTTCGTGCCAAGATTCTCAATGTCGTTGACCGCTTCGGCCACCACTTCGTCATTGACCGCCTGCGCATAAAGCGCCGCAAGTTTGCCGGTGATCGAGAACATTTCCGAACAATAGTCGAGATAGCGTGACAATTGCGCCGGGTTGGTGATGCGCTTGGGTGAGGCGGCTGTGGGTCTGAAATCAGACGACAGGGCTGCCGGATCCTTGGTTAGCTGGTGCATGTCAATGACATGAATGACGGATCGCAGCCGGTGCAACCCTTCAAACACCTTGCGGCGCTTGATCCGCGCTTCACTGCGCGCCAGCGTAATGAACCCGACAATTGCCAGAACAATCGTATTCACCGATGCTTCGAGCCCGGACGCGAATTCGAACGCGCCTGTCGATATGCGGTCAAACGACAGAAAAGTCCCAATGTAGATAAAAAACAGCGCGCCAATAACAATGGTAGCCGCTGTCAGTAGGCGGAGCCACAGAATAGGCTTGGCGAGCGCTTGCGCATCCGAAGCCGCGTCTTTCGACAACGTGACAATTTCCCGCGCCACACCACAAAGTCCATTGTCGGGAAACCGCTCGGCGACACGCGCGGCAAGAACCTCAGCGGTTTCAGTGATCCTTGCAGGGTCGAGAGAGCGGTATGACATGGCCGATGGTTAGCGGGGTTTCCTGATTTTTGCAAAGCCTTGGCGCGAACCGCCATGCGATCGGTGGCCGATTAACCAAGGGTTAATCATGCCACCCCGAAATTTAAAGGATTACACGGCTCAGTTTCACCGCCGGCTGCGGCACACGGCTTTGTGACAATGCCGTGAGACGCCCGAAATCTGAGAAAAACGCGCGATCAACAAAGCTTGATCGACCCTGGAAACTACTGTGTTCGGGGCCGCATCACAAAAATAAGGCAACACAGCCACTCGGCTAAACTACTGATTTATATCAATTAAAATTTTTTTCGTCAACCAACTATGACTTTCAAGGGGTGTTTAGTTGACAATGCGGGCACGCTTTCGTGGTTTGGATGTGAGCCAACAGTAGCCCATTTGAGGAGCACACCAAACGGACATCAACAGGATGCGCCGCCCGGTAAAACCACTGAACGCCGAAACTTAAAAACCCGGCCGCCGTTTCTCTCACAGGACCAACATCCTGAAGCAAACGAATAAAACAAGGAGACTATCATGAACAAGATCATCATCGCCCTCGGCATCGCCCTGGCATCATCCACCGCAGCATTCGCCCAGTCGTCAGCCCTCGACGTCGTCGGCCAGCAGACAGTCTATTCGGCTCCGACAATTGACGCCGAAGCCACTGCATCAATCGGCGGCGCAAACCTTGGCGTTGAAGCTGTCGAAAACCGTGGCCGTCTTGGCGATGGCTCGCCGATGATCGGTGCCGATGTATCAGGCGCGGTCGCTATCGAGACCGGCTACCTCCCGGCCCAGCGCCTTGGCGGCAATTCGTAATCACATCCCCAAAAACCCAAAATCAAACGGGCAAAGCCCGACCATCCTGAAGGAGACTATCATGAACAAGATCATCATCGCCCTCGGCATCGCCTTGGCATCAACCACGGCAGCGTTCGCCCAGTCGTCAGCCCTCGACGTCATCACT
>JANPEK010000316.1:0-5943 GCA_031422915.1 Phyllobacteriaceae bacterium
CGCGGGTCATTGCACCTGAATAAAGGAAGCCCTGAAATGTATCGCACCCTTGCGCCAGCAGGAATTTCTCCTGTTCAGGTGTCTCGACATGCTCGGCAACTGTCGAAAGACCCAGGGCTCTTGCCATGGCAATGATCGTCCTTACCAGCGCCATGTCTTTCGGCCGGTCCTGCATCACCCGCACAAACTTGCCATCGATCTTGACCTCATCGAGCGGCATGTCACTCAGATGCGACAGCGACGAGAACCCGGTGCCAAAGTCATCAAGCGACAGGCGCACGCCCGTCGTCTTCAGGCGCTCCATCATCTTGACAGCATTTTCGCGGTCCTTGGACAACACTTGCTCTGTCACTTCCAAGGTCAGCCGCGACGCCACAATCTTGTGGCGGTTGATCAACGACCGGATCTCACTGACAAATGCCTCATTCAAAAATTGCTGTGCGCTGATGTTGACGGCCAGTTTCAATCCCGACGTCATCGCACCGGTCTGCCAGGATGCCAGCAGCTTCACAGCATTTTCGAGAACAAACTGGCCGATGTCCTGCGCTTGGCCGCGTTGATCGGCAAGACCCATGAACTTGTCCGGCGTCAGCATCCCCAGCGACGGGTGGTTCCAGCGGATCAAGGCCTCAGCGCCGACAATCCGTCCGTCGCGGTCAACCTGCGGCTGGAGCCGCAAGGCAAGCTGCTTCTTCTTCAGTGCCATCTTGAGATCGTCTGCGATCATCAGTTTGTTGCCGGATTGAATATCACGACCCTGCTCGAAAATCCGGTATGCGTTGCGCCCGGATCGCTTGACCTCATACATCGCGGTGTCCGCATCCTTCAGGATGTGGTCTACAGACTTTGCATTGCCGTCAAACGAGATCGCGCCGATTGACGCCGAGACGGGCGTCACCATGTTGCCAAGATCAAAACCCTTGCCGAACGAGGCAAGAATTTTCTCGGAAACCATCGCCACCTTTTGATTTGCTGATGCCTTGTCCTTGCCAAGACATTCCAGCAGCACCACAAACTCGTCGCCAGCCAGCCGCGCAACGGTGTCGTTGCGCCGCACAAGCTTCTTGAGCCGTTTGGAAACTTCCACCAGCAGCAGATCGCCTGTGCCATGGCCATGGGTGTCATTGAGCAGTTTGAAATTGTCGATGTCGATGAACAGCACTGCCGCGCATTCATTGCGCCGTGCGCATCCGGCAATTGTCTGTTGCAGCCGGTCCAGAAGCAGGCGGCGGTTCGGCAGTTGCGTCAACGTGTCAATATACGCAAGCGAGCGTATCTGCGCCTCATCTGCCTTCGACCCGGTCACGTCCTGCAAATATCCGTGCCAGATGATCCGGCCATTGTCGTGCAATTCCGGTGTTGCCTGCACCTTCATCCACTTGGCCTTGCCACCATCGGTGACAACCCGAAACTCGTGCACCCATTGCAGCATCGACTTGCGAGAAGCCTTTAGCGACGCATGATAACCGACGAGGTCGTCAGGATGAATGATTGTCAGAAAGCGCTTGAGATTGAATTTTTCCTCGTTCTCCTTGTTGTCAAGAAGCTCGCGGAAGCCGGGAGACGAAAAAACAACATCAAAATCGCCGCATGATCTGCGCTCAAGCTGAAACAACCCGCCGGGCACATGGGAGGTCAGCTTTAAAAGCCGCTCCTTCTCCTGCATGCGGATCATGAGATCCGTCGTCTCGCGCACTGTCCCTTCATAGTGGCTCGGCTTGCCCGTTTTCGGGTCGAAAACCATGCGGGCATTTTCGGTGATCCAGATAGGCTCCCGGGCCTTGTGCCGGTAGATTTGCGACGTAAAGTCAACAACCCTGTTGTTGCTGGCAAGCATGGCCTGAAATTCATCACGGCGGTGGGGGTCAACATACCACTCTGTGGCAATGTCCTTTACATTATCCAGCAACTCCTGCGGCGTCTGATAGCCGTTGAGCTTGGCAAGCGCCGGGTTGGCAAACAGCATCCTGCCATCCAGCGATGAACGGTAAAAGCCCTCGCCAAGGCTTTCGATGGCCTCGGACAGGTCAGAGCTCACGCGCTTTGCTGTCATTTGCGCTTGGCGATAGTGAGAGAACAGCCAGACCGATGCTGAAACCGCCAGAACACTCGTTCCAGTCAGCAGCCCGTTCAGTCCCGCAAGTGATGCAATGTCGAAAGCCACGAAATTTCCCTCATCACAGGACATTTCGCATGCGGACGTTGCGTTTTTGCTAATTCAGGCTTCGGTGTCAGACTGTGTGGTTAGCAAATGGTTATCAGCGCTTATCGAGGCAAGCGCCGCCTTTGCGCCGGTCTCGGCCAGCTCGCTCATGCCGCTGCCGCCCGACGCGAGCGTCGCGGCCAGTTTCGCCCGCATGCGAGGCTCCCAGAACGAGCGGATGTGCTCGGATATTCCGGCGACCGCCTCGTCCTTCGGATACGGCCTGAAGAAGTCCGCAATTTGGTTGACCATGCGGATTGTGTCATTGTCGTCCATCAGCCTGCCGTCCCTGTTCTGTCGAATATCATCAGACCGCCCTGCGCTTGGCTCGCAACCGTCAGCCCGGCCTTATGTGCCAGCCTCAACGCCAATGCGCTCGGCGCTGAAACGCTCGCCACAAATCCGACGCCAATAGCCGCCGCCTTCTGCGCCATTTCAACGCTGAACCGGCTCGACAGCACGATGAACCCGCATCCCGCATCCGTTCCCTGCCGCGCCAGAGCACCGGCCAGCTTGTCCAGCGCATTGTGCCGGCCGATATCCTCGCGCACCAAAATGATCGCCCCATCCATCGCGCAAAACGCCGCCGCATGGGTGGACTTGTTCAACGCATTCATTGGCTGTCGGCTCTTCAAAGCATGCAACGCCGACAGCACGGCATCCGCTTCCGGCTGCGCGCTTTTCACACTCCGCAACGGCTTCATCACTGCATCCAGAGACTGCGCCCCGCACAACCCGCACCCTGAGCGTCCGGTCAACGTCCTGCGCCGCCCTTCCGCCCGCTCCAGCTTTGCCGCATCGACCTTGATGTTCACGACGTACCCGTCCGCCACCTCGGTAAACCGCACATCTTCCAAGTCAGAAGCCTGATCGGCAATACCCTCGGTAATCGAAAAGCCAACCGCAAAATCCTCAATGTCCTGCGGCGTCAGCATCATCACCGCAAAGCTGTTGCCATTGTAGAGGATCGAAACCGGTGCCTCATCCGGCAAATGCCAGACAGCGGGTGTAGAACCGGCAGACGTGCCAAGCCTGCCCGTGAATTCCGGTGACAGTGCACTTAATTGCTTGCTCGATGACAGCATTTCCCGCGATGTCTTCGCCGAGCAATTAAGTGCACTGTCACCGGAATTGCCCATCGCGTCCTACTCAGCCGCCTGCACATTAAAGTGCGTCTCATCCATCATCTCGCGCTCAACCTGCCATTCCGATTGCCTGTTCGAGCGCGACACCTGCACCGCCGTCACCTTGTATTCAGGGCAGTTGGTCGCCCAGTCGGAGAACTCCGTGGTGACCACATTCGCCCCCGAAATCGGATGATGGAACGTCGTGTAAACCACACCCTGCGGCATCCGCTCGGAGACTTCCGCCCGCAATGTTGTCGCGCCCATGCGGCTGCCGATGGAAACATAATCGCCATCCTCAACGCCGCGGTCCTCGGCATCGAATGGATGGATTTCCAGAACATCCTCGCCATGCCAGCGCGAATTCTCCGTCCGCCGCGTCTGCTGGCCGACATTGTATTGCGAGAGAATGCGCCCCGTCGTCAGGATCAGCGGGAACATGCGCGTGACACGCTCCGCTGTCGGCACATATTCGGTGATCATGAACCGGCCCTTGCCGCGCACAAACCCGTCCACATGCATGATCGGCGCGCCGTTCGGGAATTTGTCATTCACCGGCCATTGCAACGAGCCTTCGCTATCCAGTCGCTTGTGCGAAACACCGGCAAACGACGGCGTCATCAACGCGATCTCGTCCATGATCTCGCCAGCGTTGGCGTAAGCCATCTCATAGCCCATCGCCCGGGCAAGCCGCACGATGATCTCCCATTCCGAAATGCCGGTCTTTTCCTTCATCACCGGACGAACCCGGTTGATGCGCCGCTCTGCGTTGGTGAAGGTGCCATCCTTTTCCAGGAACGACGTACCGGGAAAGAAGACATGCGCATAGGCTGCGGTTTCATTGAGAAACAGATCCTGCACAACAACACATTCCATCGCTTCAAGTGCCGCCTGCACATGCCGCGTGTTCGGGTCAGACTGGGCAATGTCCTCGCCGTGCACGAACAGCCCCTTGAACGTGCCATCCACAGCGGCAGCAAACATGTTCGGAATGCGCAAGCCCGGCTCTGCTGAAAGAGCAACCGCCCAATGCTTCTCAAACGAGCCGCGCACCTCATTGTTCGATACATGCCGATAGCCCGGAAACTCGTGCGGGAAGGAGCCCATGTCGCACGAGCCCTGCACATTGTTCTGCCCGCGCAGCGGGTTGATGCCAACACCCTCGCGGCCGATGTTGCCAGTCGCCATCGCAAGGTTGGCCATCGACATCACCATCGTCGAACCTTGGCTGTGCTCGGTCACGCCAAGCCCGTAATAGATCGCCGCATTCCGCGCATTGGCAAACAGCCGCGCCGCCTCGCGCAACGTCTGCGCCGTCGTGCCGATCACATCCGCCAGCGCCTCAGGCGAATTGCGCTCTTCGGCAACAAATTCGCGCCAGCGGTTGAACTCCATCATGTCGCAGCGCTCGTTGACGAACTTCTCGTCCACCAGCCCCTCCGTCACGATCACATGCGCCAGCGCGTTCATCACCGCCACATTCGTGCCCGGACGAAGCTGGATATGATGCGCCGCTTCCACATGCGGTGAGCGCACCAGATCAATCTTGCGCGGATCGGCAACAATGATCTGCGCCCCCTGCCGCAGCCGCTTCTTCAGCCGCGAGGCAAACACCGGATGCCCGTCCGTCGCGTTCGCACCAATCAGCAGCACAACGTCCGCCTGCTCGACAGACTTGAAATTTTGCGTCCCTGCCGACGTGCCAAACGTCTTCGACAGACCATAGCCGGTCGGCGAATGGCAGACCCGCGCACACGTATCGATATTGTTGGTCTGGAACGCCGCGCGCACCATCCGCTGCATCGCGTAGACTTCTTCATTGGTGCAGCGCGAAGACGTGATGCCGCCAATCGAATCCTTGCCGTATTTCGCCTGGATCGCCATGAACCTGTCAGCCGCAAACCGGATGGCTTCATCCATCGAAACCGGACGCCAGTCGTCGGTGATGGTCTCGCGGATCATCGGTGTGGTGATGCGGTCCTTGTGGCTGGCATAACCAAATGCAAACCGCCCCTTGACGCACGAATGCCCCTCGTTCGCGCCGCCTTCTTTCGACGGCACCATGCGGATGACCTTGTCACCCTTCAGTTCCGCATCAAACGAGCAGCCGACGCCGCAATAGGCGCAGGTCGTCTTGACGGTGCGCGTTGGTACGCCGTGATCAACAACCGACTTCTCTATCAGCGTCGCCGTCGGGCAAGCTTGCACGCATGCACCGCATGAGACGCATTCGGACGAGAAGAAATCATCGCCATACATGCCCGCCGAAACCCGGCTGTCAAACCCGCGCCCCTGAATGGTCAGCGCGAACGTCCCTTGCGTCTCTTGGCAAGCGCGTACGCAACGCGAGCAGACGATACATTTGGACGGATCATACTGGAAATACGGGTTGGAGGTATCCACCTCGACCTTGGATTCAAAGTCCCAATGGTTTTCACCCTTGAAGCCATAGCGCACATCGCGCAGGCCAACCACGCCCGCCTGATCCTGCAATTCGCAGTCGCCATTGGTCGAGCATGTCAGGCAATCGAGCGGATGGTCGGAGATGTAAAGCTCCATCACCCCGCGCCGCAGCTTCTCCAGCCGCGCCGTCTCGGTATGCACCACCATGCCCGC
>JANPEK010000317.1:0-41463 GCA_031422915.1 Phyllobacteriaceae bacterium
CTCGTACGCGCGGCGGACAGGCAGCAGCGAGCCTTTTTGCCGTTTGTAGTAGATGGTAAGTTCATCCACCTGTACGCTTGGCTGGCTCAACGCATATCGGGTGATCTCAGACGGGTTGTTGATCCCCATCTGCGTTAATGTCGGCGTGTCCATGAAGTTCTTCCCTTTACCAAGCGCTGATCAGTGACAGATTCGAGTCCGGTGCCAGTATCCATGTTCCCCCTCGCCTATTCCAACAGCGGCTCCGCCTGCCTGATCGAAGCGTAGTCGATCAACCGCCCGACAAGCAACCCCTCCGCTTTCCTTAAGCTTTCGCCGCCTCCTTCGCTATGAGAATGTGTTCATCCGTTTCTGCTTCGCGCCCACATATCGGACATAGAACCCGCCGCTTTTTGATCTCAAAAGCGGCCATGTAGGCCTACAAAATGGGTGGTCGTTAAACGCCTCTATCCCGCCAATTTGCGCGCTACTGGCAAATTCTCGCAAGCGCCAAGCATTCAAATTGCACCACGGCTCGAGCGCTCACAGGGGAAATCCGTGACCGCTCACGATTAGCCTAACAGCTCATTGTTTCTACTGAATCTTGTTGAACACATGAAGCGATTTGGAAATTTTAACGCCTTCCATTCGTGCTTGTAGTTTGAAACCCGGCGGCGAAAATACGGACGCTGATCAAAGGCCGTTTGCCTTGGCGATGAAACTTGACAAGTGCGGCACGTAATCTTCCGCGCCGTTACCGCCTGTAGCCATCGCCAACGCAAATGAGTTTTTCACAGCACTGGCCATCGGGGTTGCCACCACTGCGGAATTTGCCATGGATTCCACATAGCGCATATCCTTGTATGCATTGCCCAGTGTGAATCTGTGAGCCTCACGATTGCCTTCCAGCGCGTAGCCCATGAAGGTTTGATAGAAGCCGCAATCCATCCGGCCGCCGCGAATGACCTTATCGAATTCAGCCACCGGAATCCCAACTTTGCGCGACAACGCCAGCGCCTCTGAATAGAGCGCCGCATAACCCAGAGACAGGAAGTTGTTCAAGAGTTTCATCTTGTGGCCATTGCCAACAGCGCCAATATGCACGATTTTGGCCGCCCAAGTGGCCAGGACAGGCTGCACCCGCGCAAACGCGGCATCGCTTGCGCCCACCATGCAATCGAGCGTGCCGGCCCAAGCCTCTTTCGGGGTGCGAGATAGTGGGGCGTCCACAAAATCGACGCCGATGCTGGCCAATTCTGCCGCCAAGGCCAGACTGACCGTCGGATCAGACGTCGAGCAATCCACAATCACCGTGCCCTTGCCCAGACCCGGTTTCATAGCTGCCACCGCTGCGGCAACTTCAGGCGATCCGGTCAGGCACATGAGGATTACCCTACAGTTGCGCGCAAGGTCTTCCAAAGTTCGGGCTTCCACCGCGCCGCGCGACACCAGATCATCCACTGCCGCCCGCTTGCGATACGCAACGACGGTCAGCGGAAAGCCTTTTTCGACAATGTTTTTGGCCATGCCATGACCCATCAGACCAAGCCCAATAAATCCAACCTTTTCATGTATTTGCGTCATAGTCATTCTCCGGGTTTGTCAGGTTTTGGCAAAGCGGCGGCGCAAATCGGCGACCTGTTCGGGCGTAAGCAAACGCAGCGCTTGATGTTGCAGCATCAAAAACAGCTTGGCGGTTTCTTCCAGTTCTTCGGTGGCGTATTGTGCGTTGGTCAGGCTGGTTCCGGCCACCACCGGGCCGTGATTGGCCAGCAAAACGGCGTGATGCGCTCCGGCCAATGCCCTTACCGCATGCGCCAGATCTGGATCGCCGGGGGCGAAATACGGCACCAAAGGCAGCCGCCCGACCCGCATGACGTAATAGGCGGTCAACGCGGGCAACACGTCGTTGGGATCGACATCGCGCAGGATGCTGACGGCGGTGGCATGGCTGGAATGCAGATGAACCACTGCGGCGGCATCCTTGCGTTCGCCATACATCGACAGATGCAAGAATGCCTCCTTTGTCGGTGCGTCGCCGGAGATCAGCTTTCCGTCGGCATCCAGTAGCGACAGCCGCGCAGGGTCCAACGCGCCCAAGGACACATTGGTCGGCGTCATCAGCCAACCGCCATCTTCCAGCCGCACCGAGATATTGCCGCTCGACCCCGCCGTCAGACCGCGATCAAACAGCGAGCATCCGACCCGGCAGATTTCATCCCGGAGGCGGGTTTCTTTATACATTGGCAGGTTCCGTTTCCAGCAAGGTCCAAGCTTTCAAGAAGAAATCCTCAGCGCCAAAATTGCCCGATTTCAGCGCCAATGCCAAATCCGGCCCGGACATACTGCGTGTCCACGGGACTCCGGGGGCGATTTCGGGGCCAATCTCCAAGGTGGTGACGCCCAGTGCTGCAACTACTGCGCCCGAGGTTTCGCCCCCTGCAATCAGAAAACGGCTGAACCCGGCGCCTTGCAAATGTCTGGCCACTTCAGCCAGTGCCGTTTCCACCAGCGCGCCCGATGCGTGTTGACCCACGCGTGCCTGAATCTCTTGCAAGGCCGCAGGGTCGGCGCTGGAATAAATCAGCGGTATGCTGTCTTGCGGCTGTGCAATGGCCCAGTCGGCCAAACCGGCTGCGGTTTGCTTGCCACTGATCAGTGCATCAACATCCAACGCCAGCGAGGGAAGGCCAGCCGCCTGTACCATGGCAATCTGCCCGCGTGTCGCCACAGAGCATGACCCTGCCAGAATTATCGCCCTACCCGGGGGCGCGGCCATGTGCCCCTGTGGCGGACGAGGCACAACCTTGCCTGCACGCACGAAATTTGCCGCCAGTCCCAAGGCGATACCAGAGCCACCGGTGACAAGCCGCATATCGGAACAGGCAGCGCCAATGATGCGCAGGTCGGCGTCTTGCAGCGTATCGACAATCAGTATGCGTTTTCCGGCGGCACTCTGCGCGGCAAAGGCCTTCCGCACCGCTGTCTCTCCCTTTGCGATGGTGTCAATCGACACCAGCCCGACCGGGAGTTTCGTCTGTCGTCCCAATACCCGCACCAGATTGGCATCATGCATCGGATTCAGCGGGTGATCCTTCAGCGGGCTGTCAGAAAGCAGCACATCGCCCACGAACAGATGGCCGCGATACGTAGTCCGTCCCGCCGCTGGAAACGATGGACAAGCGATGGTCAGATCGCCGCCGCACAAGGCCAACAAGGCCTCGGTGACTGGACCGATGTTGCCGGCGTCCGTCGAATCGAAGGTGGAGCAATATTTGAACAAAAGCTGTGCGGCCCCGCCTGCCAGCAAAAGATTGGCAGCCGCAACGGACATTTCAACCGCCTCTACAGCTGGAATTGAGCGTGACTTCAATGCAATGACGATCGCGTCCGCCTCGGGCAGATTTTGCTTTTGGGGCAGCCCGATCATTTGAACCGTACGCAACCCCTCGCGAGTGAGCATCAGACACAAGTCCGTAGCGCCAGTTATGTCGTCTGCAATTGCGCCAATGAACACGGCCGGTCTTCTCCAAGGTAAGCAGCCCCCAAATCCAACATCCATATCCGGTGTGACGCGGCTGCCGGGTACGCTGATACAAGATCAACTCAATTGACAGAACGCAGAACTAAGTACTTGCTTTTCATTTCCGCCACGCGCTATCGATATCAATGGCAGCGCTATCATTTGCATTTCAGCAAGGCAAGCCTGCTGCCCAAAACTCTGCGGGCTTTCTGCCAAGCGGATGAAATCGAGGTTCAAGATGCACAACAAAGCCGATTTGAACATTTGTGTCATCGGGTTGGGGTCGATGGGTTTTGGAATGGCTGCTTCGCTGTTAAGGGATGGCTTTTCGGTCACGGGCTCAGATTTGAGCAAGGAAGCCTTGGCACGATTTGCCAAACTGGGTGGCAAGACTGCGCAAAGCCCTGCAGAGGCTGCCGCAAACGCAGACATCGTTGTCTGCGTAGTGGTGAATGCTACACAAACAGAAACAGTTCTGTTTGGCCAGACTGGCGCTGCAGTGGCGATGGCGCCCGGGGGAACCATCTTGTCTTGCGCCACCATGTCGCCAGAGGCCGCACGCGGCTTCGCGCAAAAAGCGGTGGCCATCGGTCTCGATTATCTTGACACTCCGATCAGTGGCGGCGCTGTGAGGGCGGCGGCAGGCGAGTTGACCATAATGGCTTCTGGCAGGCCTGAAGCGTTCAAACGTGTGAAACCCGTCTTGGACAGCATTGCCTCCAAAGTTTACGAGTTGGGCGATGAGGCAGGTACAGGCGCTGCGTTCAAGATCGTCAACCAGTTGCTCGCCGGGGTTCACATCGCGGCGGCGTGTGAGGCCATAACCTTTGCCAAAGCAATGAACCTTGATATTGCAAAGGTTTACGAGGTTATTACCGCCTCGGCAGGCAATTCCTGGATGTTCGAAAACCGTGTGCCACATATTCTGGAAGGCGACTATGCACCGCGCAGCGCGGTGGATATTTTCACCAAAGATCTGGGCATCATCTCCGAAATCAGCCGTGGACTGAAATTTCCCACTCCGATTGCCTCGATGGCCTTGCAAATGTTCGTGATGACGGCCGCCGCCGGCATGGGGCGCGATGATGACGCCTCCGTGGCGCGGATGATTGCTGGTCTGTCAGGGCTGAACCTGCCGGGGATGGAGAGCTGATCATGCCGCGTTTTGCCGCAAACCTGTCGATGATGTTTCAGGAGCACGCCTTCATGGACCGGTTTGCAGCAGCAGCTGCGGCGGGTTTCGATGCGGTGGAATATCTCTTCCCTTATGATTTTGATATGCTGCAAATTGGCCGGGCGCTCCAGGAAAACCAGCTGACGCAGGCGCTGTTCAATCTGCCACCGGGCGATTGGCAGGCGGGAGAGCGGGGCTTGGCAGCACTGCCGGACCGCAAGGACGACTTTCGCAAATCAGTCGAAACAGCCCTCCGTTACGCCAAGGCAACGGGCGTTGCCCGGGTGCATGTGATGAGCGGCATCGCCCGCCATGATGATACACAAGCCCGCGCGCGCTATCGCGACTCGGTAGCCTATCTGTGTGATCATGCCGGGCAAGCGGGGCTGGATGTTCTGATCGAACCGATCAACGCGCGTGATATGCCGGGGTATTTTCTGAATGATTTCAATTATGCAGCCGATCTAATCGCTGATCTGGGCGCGGCCAATCTGAAGCTGCAATTTGACATTTATCACCGGCAGATCATCCATGGCGATGTGCTGACAGGTCTCAAAACTTTGATGCCTGTCATTGGGCATGTGCAGATTGCCGCAGTGCCCATGCGGCATGAACCTGGCACAGGGGAGTTGGATGATTTCCGCATTCTCTCTGCGCTGGATGATTTGGGCTACAGCGGTTTTGTCGGCTGCGAGTACCGCCCGGCTGCTGGTACTGTGGCCGGTTTGGGCTGGCTGAACGCCTTCCGAAAGGGCTGATGCGCCCGGCCAAACGCGGGCTCAAAGTGTTCTTTTCGAAGCAAGATCATAAAATGAATTCAAGGAAACGGAGAACCTCATGAGCAAGCGAATCATTTTCACCGGCGGAACCGGCAAGGCCGGTCGCCATGCCGTCCCATATCTCCTGGAAAAGGGTTACAGGATATTGAACGTCGACCTGAAGCCGTTCGATCATCCGGGTGTAAACACGCTGATTACCGACATCACCGATAGTGGTCAGGTTTTTAACGCTTTCACCACACATTTTGGCTTTGACGGTTACGAAGACGGCTCGCCACCCAGGGCCCCTGATGCCATTGTGCATTTTGCCGCCGTACCGCGCGTGATGATCAACCCCGACAACACCACATTCTCGCAGAACACCGTTGGCACCTATAATGTGCTGGAAGCGGCGATGAAGCTGGGTGTTCGCAAGGTGGTCTTTGCCAGTTCCGAAACCACGTACGGTGTATGTTTTGCGGAAGGCGACAAGGACTACCATTCGTTCCCGCTGGAAGAAGACTATGACAGCGACCCGATGGACAGCTATGGCCTGTCGAAAGTAGTAAACGAAAAGACAGGCCGCGCCTTTGGATGCGCTATGGTGCCGATGTGTATGCACTGCGTATCGGCAACGTCATCGAGCCGCATGAATACACAAATTTCCCTGGCTATTTGGCCAACCCGATGAGCCGCAAGCGCAACGCCTGGAGCTATATCGACGCCCGCGATCTGGGCGAGATCGTGCATCTTTGCCTGCAGAAGGACGGCCTTGGCTATCAGGTGTTCAACGCGGTCAATGACACCATCACCGCCAATCTGCCTACAGCTGAATTTCTGGCAAAATACGCGCCGAACACGCATATTTCCCGTCCAATGGGTACCCATGAAGGCCCGCTGTCCAACCGGAAGATCCGCGAGGTGCTGGGCTTCAAGGAAGCGCACCCTTGGCGCAATTATGTGAATGTCTGATGCTCGCGGGGGCCGCTGCCTGGCAGGGTCCCTGCTATTCAAACCCGGGCATATTATCTATCCAAAGCGGGGTACAGCCGCATCAAGGCCATGGCATTGTCGATCAGGGTGCGCCATCCTTCAAGGACGCTGCAAAAGGGGATTGCTTTGATGAAAAATAGGCAAAGGCTGCACGAAAGAAAAAGCAAGATCACCGTCTATGAGGTTGCAGCGCATGCCGATGTCAGCGAGTCCACGGTTTCGCGGATCATGCGCAATCAAGGTCTGGTGGCCGAGGCAACGCGGGCAAAGGTGATGGAGAGTGTGCGCGCTTTGGGTTATGTGCCCAACCGCATAGCCGGGTCATTAGCCTCATTGGATTCAAAACTTGTCGGGGTTGTGGTGCCATCCATTTCAAACATCGTTTTTCCCGAAGTGCTGCAAGGCATAAATGCCGGGCTAAAAAAATACAGTTATCAGGCAGTCATCAGTGTCAGTGATTACGATATCGACCGGGAAGAAACACTAGTACGGGGGATACTGGCTTGGCAGCCGGCGGCAATATTGATCACCGGCTTCGATCACACCATGGCAACACGGCGCATGTTGGATCAAAGCGGCGTGCGCGTGGTCGAGATGATGGAAATTGATTCGGCCCCCATAGATGTTGCGGTGGGAATGTCGCACCGTAGTGCCGGCTATGCGGCGGGCCGCCATCTTGTTGCAAGAGGCTACCGCCGGTTCGCCTATGTTGGTCACGATTGGCAATCGGACCGCCGTGCAAGGCTGCGCTATGACGGGCTGTGCCAAGCGCTGGCTGAATCGGGCATTTCCATTGCCGCGCACGCGATCGCCGAGGGGCAAAGCTCAGTTGCAACCGGCCGCCAACAGACTGAACAGCTGTGCCGGACAACTCAAGTTGACGTGGCGGTTTATTCCAACGATGACATGGCAGTGGGCGGTGTTTTCCATTGCATGGCGGCGGGCATTCGGCTGCCGGATCAACTGGCGATCTTCGGCTTCAACGGTCTGGATATCGGACGGGAACTGCCGCAGCCTTTGTCTACAGTGCGGTCAAACAGGTTTTTGATCGGTCAAAAGTCAATTGAAGCAATTATGCTTTCATCAGAGCGGCCCGAATCCAAGAGCAGCATCGACACAGGATTCGAGATTTTTGGAGGTGCCACCGCCTGAACACAAAGGAGAGGGCACCCGGAGTGACCGGGCGCCCATCGTTTTGTCGACAGATTAGTTCTCTGCGGCAGATTACTTCTTGATGCAGGTATCTACCGTGTCCTTTGTGCATTCATCCAATCCCGTGAAGATAGGATCAGCGACCGGTTTGCCAGAAATCAAATCGATCATCGTACCCGGTGCAAGGTAGCCCATCTCGAACGGACGCTGGCCGACCAGCGCGGTGACAAGACCTTCGCGGGCCAGATCAACCTCGGCCCCGATGGTGTCTGCAGCGCCGATCACAAAGTCATTGCTGGCGATACGGTCCTTCATCGGGGTGAACAGGTCGCGGTATGGCTGCGGTGCGCCAAATAGCGGCCAGCCGCCCATAATTCCAAACGCGTCAAGTTTGGGGTTGGCGGCAAGGATGTCAGTCATCGCCTGAACGCCCTTGGCCCCGTCGTCATTAGTGAACACAGGGCAGCCTGGCACTTCTGTCCAGCCGCCTTCACCTGCCAGAGCAGCAAGGCCGGGTTTGCCGGACAGCGCATCGCGCATTCCTTGGGCGCGGCGCAGAATGTTGTCAGCACCGGTGTTGCCCTCGATAGTGCATATGGTGCCGCCATTCGGCTTGGCCTTTTTGATATATTCGCCGATCTTGGTGCCCATCAGGGTATTGTCAGTGCCAAGATAAGTCTTGCGCAGGCCTGCATCTTCAGCGGCAAGGTCGGCATCCAATGTCATGATCGGAATGGTAGGCGCAGCAGTTTTAAGGGTTTGGGCAATCAACTTGGCGTTCGAAGGCGATATCGCCATTGCGACCGTAGTGGGCTTGCCCAGCATATCCTGTACAATCTGTGCCTCGCCTGCCTCATCAGATGTCGAAGCCGGGCCTGTATAGAAACATTCGTATTCGCTGGCCGCGTTTTCAGCATTCCACTTCTGGCAGCCTTGGTTGATCGCTTCGAAAAATGGATTATCCAACCCCTTTACGACGATCACGAGCTGTTTCTTGCCTTCGGCATATCCGAAGCTGGTTCCCAACGCCAGAACGGCGGCAGCAAGCATCAAGGTTTTTTTCATTTCAGCAGTCCTCCCAAAAGAGCCGCAGGTTCAGCGGCAAAGTGTTGATGTGGCCTGCCTGTTTCCGAAGGGCTTGAAAAACCCTTTTGCCGAAGTTCGGATCGGAACACGCGGCCCATCCAATGACGTCACGCAGATAGAGCCAGAGTCAAAGTTAAACTGTATCTTTGGCACCTAGTTCCAACCGAAACATACCAGAAATCCGGGTGAATGACAGCGCTATTATCTTAAAGATTTCATTGACTTTGCTGAATCGATCAATAAAACTTTGCGGCAAATATGGGTAGAGGTTCAGCTTGGGCCGCAAGGGTTTGGATTGTGGTTCAGGGGGTGGTTTGACCGGACGCGCTGGCTAGAAAAAGCTGAGCCAGACGGGTCTTGATTTGGGGAGCTGAAGTCTGAGTGGCAGTTCTGGAGCTGAGGCATATTTCCAAGCATTTTGGCGCCATCGAGGCGGTCAAGGACGTGTCCTTTGAGTTGGGGGCCGGCGAGGTTGTTGGCTTGATGGGCGACAATGGCGCGGGAAAATCCACACTTGTCAAAATGATGGCCGGCAATTTCCGGCCGAACAGCGGTTCCCTTTTGATGGATGGCAAAGAGATCGTGATGCACCGCCCGATCGAGGCGCGGGAGCACGGTATCGAGATTGTCCATCAGGATTTGGCGCTGTGTGACAATTTGACAGCGGCGGCCAATGTCTATTTAGGGCGCGAATTGCGGCTTGGCTTCGGGCCGCTGCGGATCCTCGACTATGCAACAATGTACCGCCGCGCAGGTGAGATATTTGCCGAGTTGAAATCTGAAACACGGCCACGCGATCTGGTAAAGAAGATGTCCGGCGGCCAGCGCCAAGCCGTGGCGATTGCCCGAACGCGTCTTAGCAACGCCAAGATTGTACTGATGGATGAACCCACCGCTGCCATTTCGGTTCGGCAGGTGGCCGAAGTGTTGAACTTGATCCGCCGTTTGCGCGATCAGGGGATCACTGTCGTACTGATCAGTCACCGCATGCCGGATGTATTCACAGTGGCCGACCGCGTCATCGTGATGCGACGCGGCGCTAAAGTCGCGGATAAACAGATCGCCAAAAGCTCACCTGAAGAGGTGACGGGGTTGATCACCGGCGCAATAGAAGCCGTCTGATCACATTTGGAAAGGCCGTCCATGTCAACTTCATTGACCAGTTCAATCGCGCAAAAGCAGCAAACGTGGCTGTCAAGTGTGCTTGCTAGCCAAACGTTCTGGGTGTTCATCGCCGTGATTTTGGCGAGTCTTGCCCTGACATTTGCGACTGACAGTTTTGCTACCAGCAAGAACCTTTACAACATCACCCGCAACGTGACCTTTGTGGCAATCATCGCGTTGGGTATGACACTGGTCATCATCACCGGCGGAATAGATCTGTCCGTAGGTTCAGTACTTTGCCTGTGCAGCATGGTGTTGGCAGTGGTTATGCATGCAGGCTATTCGATCGAGGTCGGCATTGCCCTGACCGTGGCCACCGCACTCCTCGTCGGGGCGATTAACGGTGTTCTCATAGCCTATGTAGGATTGCCGCCTTTTGTCGTGACGTTGGGCATGCTGTCCATAGCCCGCAGTCTTGCCATGGTGACATCGGGCAACACTGTCGTTTTTGAATTCGGGCCGGATCATGACAAGCTCTTGGCACTTGGGGGCGGGGCGTGGTTTCTCGGTATTGCAAATCCTGTGATGTATACCGTTGCGCTAGGCCTGCTGACCGGGTTCGTCCTGCGCTGGACGCGGTTTGGCCGCCACGTGTTTGCAATCGGCGGCAATGAAAATGCTGCGACGCTGACCGGCGTGCCGGTAAAAGCGATCAAAGTCGCGGTCTACATGATTTCTTCCTTGTCGGCGGGAATTGCAGGGATCGTGCAGACCGGCTGGCTGGGAGCCGTGACCACCAATATTGGTGCAGGTATGGAATTACAGGTGATCGCGGCGGCTGTGATCGGAGGGGCCAACCTGGCGGGGGGCGGCGGCACGGCGCTGGGCGCAATCATCGGTGCCATGCTGATCGAAGTGATCCGCAACAGTCTGGGTCTCTTGGGCATCAATGCATTTTGGCAAGGGACTTTTATCGGCGGGGCAATCCTCTTTGCCGTTTTGTTTGACCGCTTGGCGAGCTACCGCAGAGACACATGATGGCACTTCGTGCCAACTTCGAGTTTTCGCCTGCCCACAGACAGGCGCGATTTAAGACAGTCGACATTCATGGTCCATAATCAACAAAATACAACCCTTACTCAGCGACGGTTATTCGTACGCTTTACAGCCGATTTTTCGTCTACTCGTAAGCAATTCGCTGCCGTGATCCGGCTCTGTTTGCTGTCGCAATAGATGGTTCCGTTTCACGTGTCCTGGCAATGCAACGACTTGAGCTTCGGCGCATTCTGTCACCATGCCGTTCAAGACTTCCTGAACTTTCGTCATGTGAGGGCCCAGAGCGCATCAGTTTTTTCGGTTCCGCAATCCGACTAGGTGGATTCGCTCCTTCTCCGGCTTAAAACCCGGCGCAAATCAACAATGCATCTGCCATTCTCGCCGCATGTATCAGTAGCGGACGGTCGGCAGTCGGCCCAAGTGCGGACATTTGCAGTAAAGAAAACGAAGGTCCCTATTACCACCTTCGAGATTGGCTTGATATTCACCCATGACACCGCGTTGAACACCGTACTCCACAGCTCCAAAGTTCAAGTCCGGAGGATTTTCTTAGGCTGAAAACAGGGTCGTTTCAACGCGTTGCCGAAGTCCAGATGTTTCAGGGCTTTTGCGCACCGGTTGCAGCGACGTATATTTCATACAGCGAAGATGTCGCGGCGATGAACAGGCGGTTACGGCGGGGCCCGCCGAACGTCAGGTTCGCCACCGTCTCTGGCACGAAAATCTTTCCCAAACGCGTGCCGTCCGGAGCAAAGCAATGCACCCCGTCTGCGGCGGATGACCAGATGTTGCCGTCGATGTCCACTCGGATGCCATCGGGCAGGCCTGTGTCTATGTGGGCAAAGACACGTCCGTTGGTCAACGTGGCCCCATTCAAGTCAAAGACCCGGATATGGCGCGGGGCCGCTGGATCATGGCTGAAGGCGCTGTCGGCAATGTAGAGCTTGGTTTCATCCGGTGAAAAGACCAACCCGTTGGGCTGCCCAAAATCATCCGCCACCAGAGATATCAAACCGGAAGGGTCAATTCGGTAAACTCCATGCACCGGCTGTTCTGGCACAGCACGGTAGCCCTCATAGTCGGACATAATCCCGTAGGTCGGATCGGTGAACCAAACGCTGCCATCACTTTGAACGATCACGTCGTTCGGGGAATTCAGAAGTTTGCCGTTGAAGCTGTCGGCCAGAACAGTGACCGCACCATCAATCTCTGTCCTGGTGACACGGCGGGTGCCGTGCTCGCAGGAAACAAGCCTGCCGGATGCGTCACGCGTATGGCCATTGGCAAAATTGGAGGGGCTGCGGAAAACCGATACACTTTCGCCCGCCAGCGGGTTGTCTGACCAGCGCAAGATTCGCTGGTTCGGGATGTCACTCCACAAAAGGCAACCAAGGTCATTGAACCAAACCGGACCTTCTGCCCAGCGACAGCCGGTGTAAAGCCTGTTGAGGCGCGACGACCCCACGATCAAATGCACAAAGCGCTGATCGTCGATCTGGTATTGCGTATCGGCCATAATTGCCTCCGTTAACGCGCGCCGTTCTGACGGCCGCTGGCAACCAGAATGACGCCGATGATGATAAGGCCGGTCATCATAAGTCGCACCCCGGCGCCAAAGCCGTAAGTGTTCAACATCGATACGACCAGAAACATGAAAAGCGAGGCTCCCCAAATGCCGGGCACATTGCTGTCCCCGCCTGCCACAGCGGTGCCGCCAATCACAACGACAGCGATTGAGATCAGCAAATACTCCGCGCCCATGTTGAGCGCAGCCCCGCCCGAAAAGCAGGACAGGAGCGTGCCGCAGAGGGCGGCCATGACCGCGCAGAAAATGTAGGTGACAAACCGTGTTCCATCGACTGGAACACCTGCCATCCGTGCAGCGGGAAGACTCTGTCCAATAGCCGCAATCCAGCGGCCGTAGACTGTGCGATGCAGCAGCACCCATGCGAGCATCGACAGCCCAAATGCGATCAACGCCACATTGGGGATGCCGAAAGTCGAAGAGATCGAGAACTCCGCAAGGAATGCTGGCGGCTTGATGCGCAGACCCCGGTTGGTCCAGATGGCCGTAGACTGGACCAGAAAACTCATCGAAAGCGTTGCGATGATCGGCGGTATGCGAAGCAGCTTGATCAAGGCGTAATTGGCGACACCCACCGTCACGCCAATCAGCAATGTTACAGCCAGCCCCTGAAGTATCATGCCGTCATTGGTATCCATCAGCTTCAGGGCTATGGTCCCGGCGAGGGTCATGGTGGCCGGCACCGACAGGTCAATGTTGCCTGGCCCCAGCGTGATGACGAACATCTGGCCGATACCGACCAACACGGAAAACGCAGCGAAAGTGAGCGCGGCTTGCGACAAACCCTGCATACTGGATCCAGCTGTCACAGCCACGGTTGCCGCCCATACGCCCAATGCCGCCAGAAATGACCAAATCCACGGTTTTGCAAGAATGGCCCTCATGCTTTTGCGCCCCGCCCGGTTTTTGCCGCCCGCCCGTTAAAGACCAGCCTGAGCGCAAGAACGAGGATCAAGATCACGCCCTGAGCGCCAATTTGCCAATCGGGTGAGATCCTCAGAAAAGAAAGAAACGACCCGGCCAATGTCAGGGTCAATGCGCCGATCACAGCGCCTATCGGGGAAACACGACCGCCAGTAAACTCGCCCCCTCCCAAAATCACTCCAGCAATGGACAGCAAAGTATAACGCAGCGCGATATTTGCATCAGCAGACGTCGCAAGCCCGACCAGCGTGATTCCAGCCGCTACCGCAAAACAGGCCGCCAGCGCATATGCGCCTCCGCGGGCGGCAATGACCGACCATCCCGCCCGCTCTACCGAACGCTGGTTTCCACCCACGCCCCTGATCAGCACGCCGAAAGACGACCGCATGACAAGCAAATGCGCAATCACGGCAATAATGGCTGAGGCAATGATCGCCATCGGCACCAATGGCGGCTTGGATATCATCAGGCTGCGGATCCACACCGGCGCCGTGCCGCCGGGCGCTGGCAGCAGTAGAACCGCCAAGCCAGACCAGATGAAGCTCATTCCCAAAGTGACGACAATCGACGGCAGGTTGCGTAAATGGATCACCACGCCCATCACGGCGTAGACCGCAATAGCCGCGAGCAGGATCAGCACGCCAAGTGCGGGTGCGTCGTGCAAATATGTCGCGGTCACGCAGGCGACGAAACTGACGAAAGTGCCCATCGACAGGTCGAGATCGTTGACGGACATGATCAGCATCTGCGCGATTGTCGCCAGCGCAATCGGTACAGCCAGATTGAACAGAAGATTAAGCCCCATGTAACTCATGGCACGGGGCTGCAAATAAAATACTCCAGCCAGCAAAAGCAATAGTGACAGGATCGGTACCAGCAACCGCAAATTTTCAGAGGATGGCTTCATTATGCGACTCCCTTGAACGAAGCCACAAGTATGGCTTTTTCGGAAATCGCATCGCCTGCAAGTTCCTCGACAATCGCACCTTCGCGGAATACATAGACGCGGTCGCAGAGGCTCATTTCCTCCATCTCGGTCGAATACCAAACGAAGCTTCGGCCTGCGTCAGCTTCGGCGCGGATGATGCGGTAAACCTCTTGCTTTGTGCCGACATCGACGCCGCGCATCGGGTCGTCCATCAGAACCACAGGCGCGCGGGTTGAAAGCGCCCGGGCGAACAAGACCTTTTGCTGATTGCCGCCTGACAACGAAAGGATACGGTTTTCCATATCAGGTGTGCGAATCCCGATCCGGCCTTTCCAATCCGCGCCGCGCTTGGTTTCTGCGCCGTCTTGCAGAAAACCGCGCAGCGAAAGGTCTGGCAAGGCGGCGATGGTCATGTTCTTGAGAATGCTCCACAATTCCAGAATGCCGTTTTCACGGCGGTCGCCGGCCACAAAGGCTACTTCCGGGTCTCGCCGGGGCCACCAATTGGGGCTATGTTGCTCAAAAAGGGCAAGCAGCATTTCAGTCTGGCCGTGGCCGCCAAGTCCGGCAAGGCCAACGACTTCTCCGCGCCGCGCTGCGAATGTCATGCCGCGCGGCAAAGTCAGAGAGAGAGCTGTTTCGGCGGTTTTGGCAGCTTGCGGGCGCACTTCAATGGCGCTGGCCACGCTGCCCATCGCCTCGACGAGAGTGGCGTGGGTGAATTCTGCTGCCGGCCTTTCAGAACAGATTTGGCCGTCCTTCATCACGACGATGCGGCTGGCAGTGGTCAAGACCTCGTGCAAAATGTGCGAGATCAACAAGACCGCGCCGCCTGCTGATACAAATCGGTCGACATGAGCGAGAAGTTGCGCTGCAAGACCTGAGTCCAACGAAGATGTCGGCTCATCCAGAATGACAATGCGCGGCGGCGTGCCGGCGTCAGAGAACGCCATGGCGATTTCGACCATTTGGCGCTCGGCAATCGACAGTCCGCCTACCGGCGCCGAAACGTCGATCCCGTGACCGGGAAAGATCGCATCAAGGCTTTTGGCGATAATCGCAGCCGCTTTGGCGCGCCAGCCGAACCCGCCGAGACTGCGGTGCATGATACGTGTGTTTTCAACAATGCTCAGGTTCGGGCAGAGCGATAGTTCCTGAAAGACACAGCGCACGCCGCGGTTCCGGGCGACGCCGATGCCATAGGAAAGCAACGGCTGACCATCTCCGGATATCGTGCCGCGATGGGGAGTGAGGCCGCCGTTGATCACGCTGACGATTGTGGACTTGCCCGCGCCATTATGGCCGACAAGTCCGATGCATTCGCCCCGGTTTATGCGCAGTGACACTCCGTCAAGAGCCTGCACTTCACCAAAACGCATAGCAATATCATCAACTTCCAGCACAGGGTGCGGCGGCATGGCATTCCTTGGAAAGGTCCAATCAAAACTGGAGCCTGCCGGGCATTTCAGCCCGGCAAGTTCCAAACTGTCATGTGCCAGACAAACTGGCGCGCCGGGAGTTCATTTGGCTCCTTCGATCACCTTGATCGCATCTGCCTGGCTGTATTCGACATTCGCCACGCCGCCCTTTTGCGTACTTGCAAGATTGGTTTCCAGATTGTCCTGATCGATGCGCAGGAATGGCACTGTCAGATCCTTCGGCACTTCCTTCCCGTCAAGGATCTGTTGGGCGACCCAGAAAGCCAGTGTCGAAACGCCAGGGGCAATCGAAACTGACATGGTGGTGTAGCCGTTGGCGTCCTTCTGCTCTTTCCACCACTTCAACTCATCCTCACGGTTGCCCATGATGATAGTTGGGGTCGGGCGGCCTGCAGCGGCGAAGGCTTGTGCCGCACCATAGCCGTCACCGCCTTGGGTAACCACAGCGGCAACTTCCGGAAGGCTCGGCAAAATGCCAGCTACCGCCTTTTGCGCCACGTCCTGGGCCCAGTCACCGTGCACCGAGCCTACGAGCTTGAACTGCGGGTTGGCGGCGACACCTTCTGCAATACCGGCAGAAATGGCGTCATCCACAAAGACGCCTGCTAACCCACGGATTTCCAGCAGGTTGCCGCCCTTTGGCATGGCCTTGGCAAGGTATTCGACTTCGCTTTTGCCCATACCCTTGAAGTCAACGGCAATGCGCCAGGCGCAGGGTTCGTCAACAATACCATCGAAGGATACGACGATAATACCGGCATCGCATGCCTCTTTGATCGCACCGTTCAGAGCGGTGGGTGATGCTGCATTTACAACGATCGCATTGTAGCCCTGCAAGATCATGTTCTGGATTTGCGCGGCTTGTTCAGTTGCCTGATTTTCAGCAGTGGTGAAGGGGTCGGCGGCAGCGACGACGCCCGCCTTGACGGCCTCTCCAGTTATTTTTTCCCAGCTGGTCAGCATGGCCTGACGCCACGAATTTCCGGCATAATTGTTCGACAGCGCAATTTTCTTGTCTGACGTATCCGCCATCGCTGGCATCGAGATTCCCAGAATCACGGCCGAAATCAGCAGCCTACCTTTGATATTCATGTTTCTCTCCCTGATGACCAGCCAAGCTGGCACTCCACGCCACGCCAGAAATTTCGGTTCTGGTGCAATCTTGTTTTTCGGCTGAAGGCTCCTCCCCTCAGTGAAGTGAAGATGGAATAGAACTAGAGACCTGTATAGGGTCAAAAAGGCAAAGCGGATGCGGGAAATCGCAAGCCAGTTGCGAGTTCCCGCACATGGCATGCTAACCGCCCTGTTTGTTTGGGCCCTCTAGTCTGGCATGAATTGGCGGCGGAAAAGGATCCGAAATGTTACAGATCGCCCCGGCAGCCCAGTTGAACACCTTCTTCAGCGTTTCGCGCCTGTTGGCTGGACAACTGGATTTCCTGTCCGCCATCCGCTCCGTTGCGGCCGAGGTGTCGAAAGTCCTGCCTCACGATCATATGGACGTCTGCATCGTCCGTCTCGACGGCAAGTTTCACACGGCCTATGAGGCGGGCATCGAAACTGCATGGAGTAAGCTTCTCGCCCCTATAGCCAACAGCCCAATTCGCAGTCTGTTGATGGGAGAGGTCGATCACATATTGACTGATGACGCTGTTACCGACGCGCGTTTTGCGTTCGAAGGCGCCTTCTGCGCGCCAATTCTTGACCACTCCCTGTGCAGCCGCATTCACGTACCAATGATGGTGCATGGCGAAATCATTGGCGCGTTCTCATGTTCGCTGCTGACCCCAAATGGCTATACCTCAACAGATCTTGAGTGCGCACGCTTCATTGCAGATATGCTTTCGCCTTATTTCTTTGCCTTGCGCGCCTCCGAACAGGCGCAGCAATCGGCCATCATTGAGACGGAGGCGCGCGCACGAGAGGAAGGACTTCGTCTCGGCGCACTGAAGCTGACTGAGGCGCTGGAAAGCGAGCGGCAGCGCATCGGCATGGACCTGCACGACCAGACTCTGGCCGACCTCACGCGTCTCACTCGGCGGTTGGAGCGCCTATCGCTCAGCGAAACAGCCGCCCGCGCCGCTCTGGAGCCAATTACACGCGGACTGCATCACTGCATGGAAGATCTGCGCCAGATTATCGAAGAAGCAAAGCCGTCAGTGTTGCACCTCTTCGGTTTTTCCCAGGCGATTGAGAATCATTTGGACAGATCAATACGCGACAGCGGCTTTGCCATCGAAGGAACGCTGGAAGACCTGTCCGGCGGTGCATTTGACTCACTGGAGCCGAGGGTCAGCATTGCCTTGTTCCGCATTGCCCAAGAGGCGATCAACAACGCTGTCAACCATTCTCAGGCCACACAGCTGGTGATTTGCCTTAGGGTCGGCCCGGAAATGATGGAGCTAATAATAACTGACAACGGCAAAGGAATTCCCAAACGGCGGACCCGCCTTGGCAGTGGAATTGACAACATGAAAACAAGAGCCAAATTGATCTCGGCCCGATTTGGCATTCATGCTAGACCCGAAGGCTCAGGCGCCCAGATCGTGATTAGCATGCCCAAAGCTGCGATAGTTCCGCCGCAGACCCATCCAAGCCCGGACGGACCAAAGGAAAACTACGAATGGAAGTGCTGATTGTCGAGGATGATCCCTTGCACCGCTCGTATCTGAACGAGCAGGTAAGGGCAGCGCTGCCCGAATGCACAGCCGTTATCGAGGCGACTGACGGCCTTGAAGCGGAACAGCTTGCCCGCGAGCACAACTCTGCCCATGTCGTGATGGACCTGCAAATGTCCAAGCGCAACGGGATCGAGGCCGCACGCACGATCTGGCGCGAAAAGCCTGATCGTCGCATCCTCTTCTGGTCAAATTACTCTGATGAGGCTTATGTGCGCGGCGTCAGCCGGATCGTGCCCAATGGCGCAGCTTACGGATATGTCCTGAAATCGGCGGCGGATGAACGGCTGAAACTCGCCTTGCGCAGCATTTTCATTGAGAACCAATGCGTGATCGACAATGAAGTGCGCGGGATGCAGCAGCGCAGCGTCACGCCCAACATCGGACTTACAGAGGCCGAGTATGAAATATTGATGGACATCGCCCTTGGCATGACGGACCGGTCGATCGCCCAGCGGCGCCATCTTTCACTGCGTTCAGTGCAGAACCGGCTTATGCAGATTTACGGCAAACTGGACATCTATCAGGTATCAGGCCCGCAACGCGACGAAGGCACCTTCAATTTGCGCGCCAGGGCGGTGACGGAAGCCATATTGCGTAAGCTCCTGAATTACGGCGCGCTGGAGCGAGCTGAAGCAGACCTCAAGGCTTGGCTGTCTGAGAAGGGGTGAAGAGAACAATATGAAAGCCCTGCCAATCGAACTGTTGGAGCGCAGCGCCTTTTATGACATCCCCGATCCCGTCGCGCGCTTGGGAAAGGTCCTGTTGGATGTCCGCGATATTGGCCTGTGCGGCTCAGACCCTGCAACCTTCACTGGATTGAACCCGCAATTGTCCTTGCCTTCGTGGTTCAAAAACTAGGATATCTGACAGGCTCCGACATTTCTACAATGGGGACTGCATAGTTCTCATCATCGTCCGGCGAGCCGCGCCGAGCGGTGATGAGAACCGCAGGCGAATCATTCGAATGTCTGCTTTGCCCGTCTCGCTTTCCACAAGTAGCCAGTTAGCTCCCGGCCCCAAAACAGTCACACCGTTGAGGCTTGACGATGTCCGCTACGGGAAAATTTGAAACGGAGGCTTTGTGGAACAACAGGGTCGTCCGTTCAGCTTCCCTCAAGACCACCGATCTTCGTGGACGAACCGCTAAGACGCTGAGAAACTGTCAGGTTCAGAACTGGACGGTAGGTTGATGTAGCGTACCGTCAGAATTAGTGCCATCCAAATACGTTATTCGGGGACGTTCAGGATGGCTCGCAACGAATTAAGAGCATTATTGTACTTGTCGTCTGGCATGCGTGACAAATTCTGGATTTTCCAGCGAACAGCCGGCAAGCTTTCCGCTCCTGCGATTCCGAGCAATGACCAATCAGGATTCCGGGCTTTGAAGGAAACCAGGAAACTCTTCTGATCGTTGGTCAGTGTCTTGTTGATTTCTTCGACCAAACGTTCCCGTACTTCTAGAAGCTCTTCGAGGCTGACTTCGTTCTGAGAGCCTGAACGGAAAAGAGTTGTGTGACATCAGAGGGTTGTGATTCTGTCGGATTTGCGAACATTCGATGGAGACCACAATGGCCTGGACTGATATCACCCGCAAGCAATATGAGCCGCCGAAAGGGCGATGCGCAAGCGATTTGAGTGACAGGCAATGGGCTTTTTGAAGCCGCTGTCCCTCCGGAGCGCGATCTTGGGCGTCCGCGCAAGACGAATATGCGGGAGGTTCTCAATGCGTTTTCGTATATCGCCACCACCTGCTGCCAGTGGCGGCAGCTGCCGAAGGACTTCCCGCCCTTCACGACGGTTCAATACTATTTCTATCTGTGGCGGGACGGCGGTTTTTGGCGGGCGATGAACAACACTTTGGTGATGGCGGCGCGCGAAAAGGCCGGGCGCGAAGCCAGCCCGTCGGCAGGCGTGATCGACAGCCAGAGCATAAAAACCACGGAAAGCGGCGGAATACGGGGCTTTGACGCCGGAAAGAAGATCAAAGGCCGCAAGCGCCACATCGTCACCGACACCAGCGGGCTCTTGGTCGGTCTTGTTGTTCACAGCGCTGACATTCAGGACCGCAACGCTGCGCCAATCGTGCTCAAATCCATTCTCAAACGTTGGCCATGGATGCGCCATATTCTCGCTGACGGCGGTTATGCCGGCCCAAAGCTGAAGGGGCTCTTGAGAAAGTGGGCACGTTCACACTGGAGATTATCAAGCGCTCCGAACAGGCAAAAGGCTCCGTGCTTCTGACGCGCCGATGGGTCGTCGAGCGAACCTTCGCGTGGCTCAACCGATGCCGAAGGCTCGCCAAGGATTTCGAGCATTCCATCGCTTCAGCCGAAGCGTGGATATACATCGCCAGCATCCGAATGATCACGCGGCGGCTGGCAAGGGATTGATATCATGACATTCTTTTTGAGTCATACTCTAAACAACGTGCACGGAGTTCCTGAAGCAATTTTCCAATAGGCCATTACTCAAGACTGCATCCGCGAAGGCCCATTTGGCAGCCTCTGGGCTGCTCACCAAGATGCAGTGGGAATGGTCACAGGCTGGGAAGAACGCTGGCCGCAATGGCGCGGTTTTGCAACTGGCGGGTTAAAGCGACTATTTCAGTTTGGTGCGACCAATCCAAGGCAGCTCTGCGTCACCGACGCGGCAATCGACGCGTTGAGCCTTGCAGCAATAGAGGCTGCGCAATCTGTCAACTTCTCCAAGACACTTTATGTCAGCACCGGCGGCGGCTGGTCGCCGAGCACCGATGCTCTGCTTCGAAGTTTTGCTCAAACTCCCGGACTTCACCTTGTCGCAGCGACTGACCGGAACCGTCGGGGGAGACTTACGCTGGGCGGCTGCGTCTTATCGCTTTGGAAGCTGGATGCCGGTTTTCGCGATTGATGCCTCAAAATGGAGACTGGAATGACGACCTGAAGGCTTTGCCGCAAGAACTCGGCAAAACCCAAAATAGGGGAGAAGAAATTTCGGGAATAAAACCCGGCTGCCGCATGCCTGAAGGCGCGCATCAAGGGTGAAGCTTCGCCCGCAAGAGCGGCCCCTGACCCGTCCTTCGGGACGTGGCCGCAGAGGTGTGGTCATGAGAAGGCATGGAGTGAAGGTGAGACCGCAGCGGTCGCATCGCTTCTGCTTTCGACCATAGGAGCAGTCGTGCAAACCTCTCACCCGTTCCGCAAAGTGTTTCAGGGCGTAGTCACTCGTTACGAGATGTTCCAGATTTTCAACCGCCACAGTGAGGCGCCGTTTGATGAACCCCGCCATTCCGGCTTGATCTATGCCGGTGAATGGTTCGAAATCACGGAAGCCGATCATGACTATATGTTCGAAATCCTCCCGTCTCTGTTTGTCCGAGGCGACCTCTTCGCCATGCGCGAATTCCAGGCTGGCAGTATAATACCAACCGCCAAAAATCATGACACTTGTGCCCAATCCCGGCTTGTGATGGATGCGATTTGGGCCGGGTTTGCGATGAAGTCGTTCCATGCCTTGCAGCATGCTTCGACGATGTGTTGATAGTTTTGATAAAGGCTGTTGGCGAGTTTGTTGGCGCGCGGGTAGTGCCAGACATTTTCGACCGGATTGAGCTCGGGCGCATAGGGCGGCAGGGTCACCAGCGAGATGTTGGGCGGGATAACGAGCGCTTGACTGCCATGCCATCCGGCACCGTCGAGCACGAGAATGGCATGGGCGTCGGGCGCGACAGCGCTGGCGATCTCGGCCAAGTGTTTGTTCATGGCCTCTGTATTGGCATAGGGCATGACGAGCGCTGCGCCGACGGCGCGTCCGGGACAGACAGCGCCGAATAGATAGGCCCATTCATAGCGTGTGTCCTGAACGGCGCGCGGACAAGAGCCGCGCCGCGCCCACAAACGGGTCAGCGTCCCCTTCTGGCCAATCCTGGCTTCGTCTTGGAACCAGACCTCAACAGGCCTTGCGCAAGCCTCCTTTGGGATCGCCTGTCTCACTGCTTCTGCGAAGTTTTTTTAAAAGCCTCCTGGCGCACCTCGTCGCTCTTGGGATGCTGCGGGCGCGGGACAAGACGGCTGAATTTGCGTTCATTGAGAATGCGGCCAACCGAGCGCTCGGATATGTCCACGCCAAAACGTGTGGCGACCTGCTCTTTCAGGTCAATGCAGCGCCAGCGCACAATCCCGTCCGCTTGCCGGTCAGGCCCCCGCTCAACCATCTGATCGAACTCAGCCAGTTGATCCCGGCTCATCAGCGCCGGACGGCCCGAACGCGCCCGGTCGCAAAGCCCGTCAACCCCTTCGTCATTGTAGCGATGCACCCAGTCGCGCAGACTTTGCCGGTCCATCCCCGCAGCCCGCGCCGCGTCCTTGCGCGAAGCCCCGTCCAAAACCAAAGCAATCGCCAAAAGCCGCCGCGCCTGAGCCGTGTCATCCGTCCGGCACGCAAGATGCCGAAGCTCATCCGAAGTCCGCTCAACCCGCACAATCTCAATCGCCATCGCCATTCTCCAAAAAGAATCAACAGCGACACAGAATCACACAATCAACACATCGGGAATCCCGCCAGAGTCAGAATTTTCAACGATTGGTATTACACCACTTAGCGCGATCTCGCGGCTTGACCACGCGCTGTCCAATTTTGAAAATGAGCGGCAGGATTATCGCCGCCGTTTGATCGAGGGCGAAAAGCGCCTTGCCGCCTACCAGCCAAGGCTCGGCGAGACATTCGCATTCGAGCGCGAACTTTCATCCAAGCGTGCAGAGCTTGCAAAAATTGAGACAAGCTTCGCCGCGAGTTCCGAAAAGTCCGGCAATGCCATTCCCGTCATCACAGTGGGTGACGAGCGGATCGCCTCACGACCACGGCAGGCAGCGGGAACGCTACTGTCCGAAGAATGCCACACATTTCGGACAATTTGGACCGAAACGGACCGCCGCACGCGCTGATAAGAATTCAGAGTGCTGCGACGCGAGGCGGATTGATCGACAAAAATGAAAATGAAAACGGGAAAAAACCCGTTCGCACGGACGTTACCTCAGGACCGGACTGAAGGCTTTGTCAAAAAATTCCAAACTCAGCCGATTTATCCGACAGTGCGCCTCCACCACTCCAGCCGGGCCTGATTGCCCAAGCCACCCGATTATGGGCTGAATGGCAGGAAGATCGGTGAAATCAATATGAAAAAGACCGTGCAGTAGCACAAGTTCGCCGTGTTCGCTGTTGGCCAAGGCTTTGGCAATCGAATCTGCTTGCGCCTTTATATCATCCTCAGGCCAGCCGCCCGATGCAGCGCGCTCAAGGCGTTGGTCCTCTGGCGGTCGACTGATCCACAGGGCGGGTTGCCTTAGACCTGCCGCCGCCACCTTGGTCGGGACCGCCGCATCCATCATCAGGCAAGCGCCAATGCGGGTATCTGTTGCGCAGGCCTGCGCCGTCACAATTGCGCCCAAGGACATTCCCATCACCCCCACGTGGTCAAGGTCAAGCAAACCATGCAGGACATGCGCGGGGTCGGCGTTTATCTGCACCAATCGATCAAGAACACTTCCCACATCTGCGGCAAAATACGGCACGATGCTGATTTCGGGCGCTAGTCTGGTTGCAAAGCCAACAGGCAGCGCCTGACCGGTTGTCCGATAGGACGGCGCGATCAGCGAGACGGCATCTTCGCGCGTCAAGCCCGGAATAATTTGTTCATCGGGCAAAATGGCGGCAGCCACGGCGCCGGGCTGGTTCAGCGTAACGACGATGTATCCATGCGCGGCCAGTTCGGTCGTCTGAAAACTGCCCATCTGCATGTAGCCCGTCACGCCGGGCAAATAGATGAGCACTGGGAACGGCCCGCCCGCTGCAGGCTTTGCCACATCTGTCCAAGGCGCTGCGAGCGCCCCGGTCTGGCCGAGCAAAACACCAGACAGCCAGCCGTGACTTTTCACGATCGCGTCAATCTGCGGACCTGCATCGGGCACATACGCCGCAATCGTCCCGGGCGCGGTTGCCGGGTAAAGCAACTGGAACGGAACGGTGCGCTGCGGTGCGTCCGAAAAGAGGTCAGGCCGTGCCGTGTCGATGGCCATGTCACTTGCAGCGCCGATCAATGCAGTGTCTGGCGGCGGGAGTGCGCGCATCAGTAGTCCGACCTGAATGATCATAGATATAACCACGCCGGTCAGCACAGTGACGAGTATCAATAACGTCAAACAACGTCGCATTGGCGCGGTTGGACCCCGAAGATACAGGCCTGTTGCAACCGGTGCGATGAGGTAGCACATGAACATCGGATTGTAGTAGGGGTCGAAATCTGAGAACGTCCCCCAGACACTGTTGCTCATCACATGAAACAGCACTGCGATCAGGATGCTTTGCCCTGCGCTCACGTATAGCCACACGATGACGATCCGCATCAGAACCATCGCCAGACTATGCCAGATGATCCACCCAACGCTGCGCCCCATCAGTGCAAACGGGATGACGTGCCACAGCGCCCAGAATACGCCTATGATGACCGCCGCAGCCAGGGCTGAATAGCGTTTGCTCAGGCGGGGATAGGCGTAGCCTTGCCATCCCAGTTCCTCGCCTACCGCTCCGAGGAAGAAGAGCGCAAATGCTGAGATGATCGCGCTGGCAGAGAGAAAGTTCAAGGAAGGCAGCGGTGCACCGGACAGCCAGACACAGGCAGCTGTCAGTGCGAAGGCCACGGGCATGAAGCAAACTGCGACAACGGGCCACCACGCATTCGGGATTGTGCGCACAGAGAACGCGCTGGCAAACAGTATCCGTGCTGCTGTCCTGCCATCTTGGCGCCAGACCAAACCCAAGGCGGCAATTATCGGCACGACGGCCATCATGGCGCTGATCGGCAACGCGGGCGCAAAAGGCAGGGCAGCCCCCGTCATACCCAGCGCATAAAACGGCAGCGACAGGATCAGCACCAGCGCAAAAAACCACCAAACGGAGCTGTTATTGCCCGCAGTCATGATGCGAATTCATAGGCCAGCGTTTCAATCGTGCCGTTGAAATAGGGCCTTTCACCTTGTGGTGTGATGTACAAAGCTTCGCCTGTTAGGGGTATGCGCATGCCGTTACGGGTTTGGTAGTTCGACAGGCGGCATTCCCACGGCGTCTGCACGGTGGTTGTCCCCACCGTCATTGCTCGCTCTTGGACGTAGACCGAAGCGATCAGGTCATTTGTGTCAAAGCGGACCAGCATCGTCACACTGATGGGACCGTCGGTGATTGTGGCATTGGCGGATGTGTCGTCCACCGCCTGCCAGTCCACGCCCTGGCTGGGCAGAAGCGCGGTCGGAAACCATACGCTTTCAGCAAAATAGCGAAGCAATTCACCTCGCGCGATTTCGCCCGTCCCATGCAGCGTGCCCAGCCCGTAAAGTCCCAGTATTGAGGGACGCAACAAACCTTCGCCAGCAACAAATGCATCCACTACGCGAACTGGAACGCCAGGGAACAGCATGATTTTTGCATTCCACACAAAGCCGGGCCGTTCGGTGGTAAAATTTTGTGCGGCAGTAAACGGTTTCCACGACGCCGCTGTGGCGCTCATGTTGAATATGCCGCTTTGTGTCAAAGTCACGGCGGTCACAACCGGCTGGCCATCGGTCAAAACCGCGCGAAAATAGCGTTTCACCGGCTTGGGCAGCCCTGCCAACTCCGCTGAATTGTAGTGGCTTATTATCTGAGTAATGCGACCATCATCCAACTCTGACACAAGAGCGTCGGTGGAATTCTGCCAACGCCAAGCGCCATACGCACTTGCCGCAAAGTAGACCAATGTAAGGCTTACAGCTGCAACAATTATCCAAGTAAGTAAGGGCACGGGTTTTCCTTCCGGTCTCATGATGGAGCGTGCTTACGGGACCAAATGACGCCGGAGCCGCGTGATTGCAGAAGCCATAGCCTGCCAAGCATAAGTATTGGAAATAGCATGGTGGATTTAAAAACCATGATGACGCAAGTACTCCGTGTGCATCCGCCGCTTTTTGAATTGTCAGACATCGGAGTGTTCTTGTATCGAGGTAACCTTTGAACCATAGGCTTTGACACTTAGAATGGCACCGAATGCGCCAATGGTCGCTAATACTGCATATGTGAACACATTTTCAACCATCTGCGGCGCCTCCGGCATGGCCATGCGCCAAAGGCCGCCAATCATGGCACCCCAGCCAGTCAACGTGATGATGACGGGCCAACGCCAAGTCCAGAGATTGTGAGCGCGAACGACAGCAAGGCCTGCAACGAAAAGAATTGCGCCGTTGAGATAAACAACAGGTGCAATTTGGTTTGCAAAGACGTCCAAGTTCATAGCCTCAGTGATGCCCAAAGCGACCATGATTGGGCCGATCAATCCTGCGAGTCGGTTCGAGTCCGACATAGTTGTTTCTCCGGGGAGCAAGTTTCTGATCATGACTTGGGCTCCGGCTTTTCTGCCAGCACCAGCTCCAGAATTGCTGCCATCACCTCGTCATCGTGACCAACCCAAGTATGGCCGCCTGTTTCAAAGCCAATAAACTTTGCGCCAGCAATTTGATTGGCGGTATATTCCGCGCTGGCAAAGGTGCCATAGCCGTCGTCACGCGCGCTGATAATCAGGGTTGGCGCTTTAACCGATTCCAAGGGCGCGGACCCCAGACGCTTGCCCACAGAACTATCGCTACGCAAACCTGCTGCGCGCAAGGATACGGGGAGAATATTATCAAGCATTGCATTGACCCGGGCCTGCTCTTTGTGGCTTGCCATCTTCAGCAGCTCCGGCGGCGTGGCCAGCACAACCTTGATCACCTGATCCCGCGCGATGTGCATTCCAGACCAGAACAGGAAGTCTGACCCGATGACACGCATCATCAAATTCTCGACCAATGGCGACAGTGGCGGGGCAGAATTAGTTTGCGTTGCGGGCTTATAGGCCAGCGGCACAAGGAGAATGAGCGCGCTCACCCTGTTTGGGTGGCGGATGGCCATCTGCAGCGCCGACGGCGCGCCTGCCGATCCGCCCATTACAGCGGCCTTCGTTACGCCGAGCGCGTCCAAGAGGCACACATGCGCATCGGCCTGCGCCTCCGCCGATGAATTGGCAGGCATCGGCGTGCGCAGATAGCCAAAGCGGGACATGGCGATCACTCTTATGCCCTGTTTCGTCAGCGGAGCGGCAAAGGCCATGCCCTGATCGTATCCTCCGCCGCTGCCATGAATTGACAAGAGGGGAAAACCAGCGCCTGCTTCCTGATACTCGATGGCGCCACAGCGGGTTTCGATCAGAAGGCTGTCATGCGAGACGCGGCTGCGGGCGACATCGATGTCGGATTCAAAGCGCCACCAGATCATCAGCATCAGGACGCTGATGCCGAGCCCTACACCGAAAAGCAGCGGGTGACGCCGAATGAATGACACGGGCGGATTCACGAATTGATCCGCTTCAACGCCCAAAAGATGACAAGTCCGCCGACCGCGAGTGCGAAAGCGCCGATAACAGCCCAAGTCAGCGAAGGCCCCTGAATGGCGGCGCAATCGGCAAAGCAAAGAATTGGCTGCAAACGCACAGTTCCCAGTCCCTGGAGCAGCCAGAGGCCGCCCAGCAATGCGGAAATGACGCCGAAAATCATTGCGGCGAGTTTCATGTGACTTGTTCCTTCTGTCTGCCGAATGTCGCTGCGCACCAAAAACGTCCTATGGTGAAAAGCGCACTCATGTCCGTCCGCCCGCATCAGCCCTCGCGGGCCGCCAAACGTCTCGCGCGATGAGCGACAAACGTAAAAATGCACTCAAAGCGAGGATCATTCCGACAATTGCGAGGCCCGCTGTCAGGTCAAGCATGGCAAAGAAAATGGCTTCAAAACTGAAAGCCCGTCCGATGGCGAACTGGAGAATTTGCGGTAGCGATAGCAAAAAAATGAACGGGATGAAGCGCGCCGCCAATCCTGCGGTAGCTCTCCATGTCAGCGCGGTTCTGACCCGCCGCCAGCTGCTCAGGTCCATGAGCGCCACAACGGTAAGGATCAGCGTCACGGCACCGGCCCAACGACCTATCGCGACGGAGGACACTCCAGACGGCTCCGGCGATTTTCCGTTGGCGATGGCGAGCGCGCCCGCGCGTATGTTCGGGAATGTGACAGCAGCTGGCAGCGCACCACCAACGCCGTAGAGCAGCACGATACCAAGACCCTGTTCCGGCTTGATAACGATATCCGAAAAGACAGTTGAGAATGCGCCGTCATGCCAAATCGCGGATTCGCCGTTCGCAGTCTGCCTAAACCAGCCCATCGCATAGCTTGAGCCAGAGGGCGGAGTTTGCATCAGGGTGCGCAGTTTTGGCGGCAGGATGTCTGGCTGCCCTGTCATTTGCCAACGCAGCCACTTGCCCATATCGGCGGCGGTCGAGATGACACCGCCGTGGCCGCCTAGGAAGCCGCCCGGCTCGCGCCAGCGCCAAGCCTGCCCGTATGCCAACACATGTCCGGTGGCAGGCGGCATATCGAGTTTTTGTGCGAAAGCAAATGTTGGGACTGCATGGGTCCCAAACATGCTGAGCGGCCTGAACAGCTTGTCTTTGAGAACGACTTCAAATGGTTTGCCGCTCACAGTCTCGACTATCCTCGCAACAAGGGCATAATTGGAATTGAAGTAGTGAAACGCCGCTCCCGGCTCATTCTCCGGAAGGACGGATTGCAGGCTGGAAACCCTATCGGCAAGCGAACTGGGCTGAACCATGCGCATCTCCGGAAAGCCCGGATCGGACAGACCGCTTGTCTGATTGAGCAAATGACGGACCGTGATTGAAGCGCCGCGGTCCGGTGACGCAATCCGGAACGCAGGTAAATAGCGCTGCACCGGGGCGTCGAGGTCGATGCGACCCTGCGCAACCAGCATAAGTGCAACAGCCGCGGTCATGGCTTTCGACAGGGACGCAATGAGGATTGGGGTGTCTGCGGTGAACGGCAGTCCATCGCCTGTCACGCCGTAACCCCTGGCGCGCGAAATTTCTCCGTCCTTCACGATCACCAGTGCCATTCCGGGTATTGCGCCCGTGGCCATTGATTGCCGAAGAAACTGGTCGAGCCTCGTTTCTTGTTCAGCGTTAACCGCATCGGCAGCGGGCGGCAAGAACAATGACCACAGCAGAAGAAATGCCCCGGCCACACAGCAGAAGCATGTTTTTCTTTGGTTGCTGTGCGCCTTTGCGATCATGCCAACAAAACATCTTCCACCGGCCTGCGTGCCGAGTATGGGAGTGCCGGGCCATAGCCAAAGCGCATCACAAGATCCGGCCGGAGCCCCGGGAGACCTGCCAGCGCAGCCAGTTCCGAGCGCAGGCTGGCGACCTCGACGGGCTGATTGATGAAGGCGTGTTTGAGACCAAGGGCGGTGGCCTGAAGCGCGAAGCGCTGGCAGGCTCGCCCAACCAGAACCCAATGTTCAGGATCATCTTTTGCGGCTACAAATACCGCAACACCTGCGGACGAAGCCATCTGGCGCGCATATTTTTCATTTTCCGCTGCCGACTTGAAAACGATATCGAACATGATTGGTCCAAGCCAATCAGGAAGGGCAGGATTGCCGCTCAAGGCGCCGAAAAGACCGTCGCCAGTCTCCATGGCCTGACCGGGACTGAAGCGAAGCCAAGTCTTCAGCTCCCGCATAAAGTAAGGGTCTGCCATTTGCGCACTGTTGCCCGCGATCACGAGATCTCGAACCGCATTGATTTGGGCGCGCTCCGTTATCAAAACCAGAGTAACGCCGGGTACCGACGCAGATACAGTGAGCGCGGTCAGATCACTGGCGGTAACGGGTTTACCGTCAAAGTAGCCTCGCGTGGATTGTCGCTTCGGGATCGCATCGAAAAGAGCCGGTTCTCCACTGGACGCATTGCTGAAGGCGACGGAAACAGCTCCACCATTCAATGGGTTGAAGCTGAGCTCAGCGGACTTACCGCGCATTGCTGTTGCGATGGCCAGGTTCTCGGCCGCGCAGCCCAGACTCACGAAAAGATGGTGATTGTCCGGATCGACAGCAGCGAGACTTCGCGTCAAGTCCGGGAGCATGTCGATGCCGCTTTGACTGACCTTAAATTGCCAGGGCTGTGTGTTGTGACTGTTGGCCGCGAGGGTAGCGTAACGGACAAGCTCACGTGTCTCAGGTGCATTCTTTAGCACAGCTCGCGTTTCTATAACGGAGGCATTGTAGTCCTCCATTGAGCCCATTCTCTGAATGACGGCAGATGTAACGCCAATCCCGGCGAGAGCCACAATACCGCCACCTGCAAGAATTGCCCGTCGATTGACCATGGTTCGCCACCCGTTTCAGCTAGTAACCAAACGCCTGACATCACTGCGACCCAGAAATGCTTATAGCAGTCGGTCGTCCGCAGTTTCAGGTTCGGAGCGTATTCAATTTGAATGGCAACGTCTGCGAGTAGAAAACGTTCCGTCCCTACGGAAGTTTGTGGCAACTATCCCATCACCACATGCTCCTTCCAGATCGCATTGGGCGGCTGGAAGTTATCCCAGTCGGGGCCAACCATTCCAATATATCGCGCGCTAGCTTGCATTGGCTGAGCATCATGCCATGATCGCTCGGAGTGCAATCTCTTGGCTTGAGCCAATTGGCAAATTGCAAGAATGGGAGGCAGGGATTTTGTGCCGGAATCGCCGACAATCTTGCTGCGAGGTCGGACACTTTCAGAAATGCCAATGTCATGAACAGGGATAGCGGCGAGCGCTTCGCTGCCAAAGTTGAGGCTCATCGTAGGTCTTTAACAAGCTCCGGGTGACGGTCCAGCATTTTGATGAGCTGGATCGTCGGTCCGCTCGGCTCAATCAGACCGCGCTCGTACTTGTCGAACGCGTTTTCGCCAACTTTGAACAAGGCTCCCGCCTCACGCTGCGACAAATGGAGTTTAGCCCGAACGCGCCTGATCGTGGCAGGGGTAGGCAAGCCTTCGATACTTTCCTTCAATTGCCGAAGTGCGTCGTCCGCAGCGCTCATGTCATTGCCGACATGCACAGCATCCCCGCTGCCCGAGGGATAGTATCCGGGCAGATTGACAATGATTTTTTCTCCCTTGTAGGAGACCTCAAACGGCCGAATGTCCCTTTTGAGTGTTTCTCCGGTTTCGGGAGAAATCATCGTCTCCGGAATTAGAATTTCCTTCGCAGCCATATTCATTTCTCCTTGAACGACATCACAGTAAACTCCGTGATGACATCGGCTTGGAACTTCACATAAAGCGACAAACCGCGCGTCGGCACATGGTAGATATCCTGCCAGACGCGGTGGTCCGCAAACGTCGTCATGGATTTGACGAACATTTTTCGCTCCATGCCGGTGATCGTCTCAACAATTGCTGCTCGATCAAAGCCCAAGGCCGTTGCATCTCGCAATGCGGATGTCGTTATGGCGAGAGATTCAATTGACCCGAGCGCAAGCTTGATTGCTTCCAGATCATAGGTCTGCCGCCGCTTTTCCATTGAGGGAGTATGCCACCATAATGGTGGCAAATCAAGTGCTGCGTTCGCGACCTCGCAACTGTCTAAGGCAATCAAAAAATTAGAAAATGAAAACGAGAGAAGAACCTGTTCGCACGGCCGTTTCATCCAGCGCCGGTTCTCCTCAATCGCCGTCTTCGCGATCCCGGCCCGGCTTGCTTCACAGGGCTGGCGTGGGCAGCCCCGCTTGCGCGCCAGGCAGGGATGCTTGCTGACAATTGCGCCGGATGAACGGTCTGCGCTTTCCGGAAGGGGTCTTCGGGGAGAAGACGGATGCCGGAACAAGGCATCATAACCCGTAAAAGGAGAACAACCATGGAATTGAAACTTGTTGACCCGCGTTCGCTCATCGAAAATCCTGACAAGCTACGGCGCGCAAAGAGCAATCCGCAGTCGGACTCGCTGTTGTTGGCGTCGATCACCGCCGTCGGCATCGTCCAGCCGCCTGTTGTTTATCCAGCGCCCGATGGCGGCAACGGCTTTGTGATCAATTTCGGCCACCGGCGCGTGGCGCAGGCGATCACCGCCGGACATGAGCAGATTGAGGTCATTGTGGCGACCAAGGCTGACGCCGACCATGGCATGAGCGCTCTTGCCGAAAACATTGTCCGCGAGCCGCTCAATCCGGTGGATCAGTGGCGGGCGATTGAACGGCTGGCAGCGCTTGGATGGACGAAAGAGTCCATTGCCATGGCGCTGGCCAGTCAAGTGCGACAGGTGAAAAAGCTCAGGCTGCTCGCCAATGTCCTGCCGGCCATGCTGGACCAGATGGCCAAGGGCGATATGCCCAATGAGAGCCAGCTGCGCACCATCGCTGCGGGAGCGCAGGGCGAACAGGCGGATGTCTGGAAACGCTTCAAACCGAAGAAGGCGTCGCCGCAGGTTTCATGGCATGAAGTGGCGCGGGCGCTTTCGAAGCAGCGCATGGAAGCCAAGCGCGCGCAATTTGGCGATGATCTGGCGACAGCCTACGGCATTGTCTGGCAGGAAGACCTGTTCGCACCTGGCGACGAGCACGGCCGTTACACCAATCAGGTCGAGGCGTTCTTCGGCGCGCAGCGGGAATGGCTGGGGAACAATCTGCCCGAGCGAGGTGTGTTGATCGACTGCGACCAATGGGGTCAGCCAAAACTGCCGCCCAAGGCTGAGCGCGCCTACGGGAATCCTGATCCAAGCCATTACACGGGATTGTAATTCGATGAGCGGACAGGCGAGGTCAAATTCGTCGCCTTCCGGCTTCCCGAAGCAAGGTCGGCGAAGGTCAAGGTCAATGGAGATACCATTGCCGCGCCGAGCCGGGTGCGGCCCGATGTGACCATCAAGGGCCACGAGATCATCGGTGACCTGCGCACCGACGCTTTGCATGATGCCCTTGCGCGCGCCGATTGAGGATTACGCGCTGCTGACGCTGACATTGATTTCGTTCGCAAGCCAGAAGGTCAGCGTCACAAGCGCCTCGCCTAACAATTTTCACAGCGCGTCCACCACGGCGCGGTTGATTGCGGGGCTTATGGAGGACGACGGAACGCTCATTCTTGAGCGTGAGACCTTGCAACAGACAGCACGCCCGCTTCTCCGGCATGTCCTCTCATGTCAGGTCAACCGCACAAACAGCGGATTTTCCGCGCGGATTGCCGGACAGGCGATTGGGGCGGACAGTTTCTTGCCCAACATGGGAACGGATGAGTGCCTGTCGTGCCTGTCGCGCCCGGCAATGGAAGGCGCAGCCAAGAGAGCGTCCATTCCTTTGCAACAGAAAGTGAAAGACACACGGGCGACCTTGGTCAAGCGCTTATCTAAAACTGAGTTGGTGCATCCGTCAGACTTGTACGGATTGAAGCCGGATGAAATCACCGGCTGGATTGGCAGCAAAGAGCGGAACTGGTCCGGTGATGAGGCAGGCGAGCCTGAAATGACGGATGCGGCGTCGGGCGCCGACGGTCCTGATATCTCGGTCGAACAGTCGGTTGATGAGACCGAAGCCGAGGGCGGCAATGCCGACGATGAAGAGGTTTACCAGCCTTACGCGGTTAACGCCGAATAGCGGCAGCACATCCTCAACACCCGAAGTTATCGCCGCCGCCAATACGGAAGGGCTGGCGGCGGTTTTGTTTCCACCATTTAAACAGGAGCACAACATGTCCGCTCAACACATATTCGACGACACCCCGCTCGGCTCAATCATCCGCTACTCGGACGGCACACTTAAGCCGCCAACGAGGTTCACCAAGAAACTCGAGCATTGGGAGCGCAACAACGGTTCAGGCCGACTGATCCGTACGTCGCCGGGACGCACCGTCGGGAACTATCATTGCCCGGCCAGCTTCACATTGCACGAGGGCGACTATGGCGGAGGCAGCATTGTGCTGATCGTGCTGCAACGCAGTTTCAACGTCGATACGCGATTGCGGTTTGCCGTGATCGAATCCCCGGCTCTGAGTTACGTCCGGGTTCCTGAACAATACGGCACTGTCACGGACCTTCTGCACCTTGCCGGGAGTCATGAAGCCGCCGCCAGATGGCTGAAACAGCACCCGCATTCCAATGCCGTGCTTGAGGAAGTCATGACCGATAAACCAAGCCTGCAAGCGGCCTGAGCGCGGTCATATATGCGCACAAAGGTGCTGGAGGGCCGCTGTGTCAAAATCGGCGGCCTCATCAGTTTCGGGTTTCTATTTCCGACGGGAAGACTGGAATTGCATCCTATTGCATGGTCCGCTCAAGTTCTTGAAAGCGTGCGTCTCTGTCTGAACGTCTCGAAACTACCGATGAATGCCACCCCGTTTCATCAAATGCGGCCGGTTTCTCTCGGGCAACCCGTTCTTTCCTTCGGTTTTTCTGCGGTCTGAACCGGTCGCTGCTCGATCCAAGGCCGCTTCGCGCCGCGTTGTGGCCAAGCCCGTCCGTCTCGCAAGGTGGGTCCGCGTCTGCCGCAACGCCGTGCCGGCGTTTCGTCTTAGAGGCCGTCCGGAAAGTATATCAGCCATTATAGAGCTTTCTGAGCGTGAGTCCGATTGAGGCGAGTTTGCTGAATATGAGGGCGTTGCGGGTTTGGTTCTCATAATCCTTGCCGAGCCTGCGGCAGCGGCCGAGCGATGCGAATGTCCGCTCGACAATCCAGTGCTTTGGCAACACCGCAAATCCTGATGCTTTGTCTGATCTTTTGACGATTTCGGTTCTCACGCCCGGCAGCGACTTGCGTTGGGCGCGCTCGAATAACGGGCCTTGATAGCCGCCGTCTGCGAACAGTTTCTTTACAAAAGCATAGCGCCCGAACAGCATTTTGAGGAGCATGATGCCACCGTCCCGGTCCTGAATATCGGCCGGGTGGACGATGACCCGCATCACGAGGCCAAGCGTGTCGACAAGGATGTGGCGCTTTTTGCCTTTGATCTTTTTGCCTGCATCATAGCCGCACGGATCGATAAGGATCCCCCTTTTTCGGCGCTTTTGACGCTTTGGCTGTCAATAATGCACGCCCTCGGGCTCGCCTCTTTGCCAGCCGCCTCGCGGCATTTGACATAAAGCGCCTCGTGAATCCGGTCGAGCGTGCCGTCCCAGCTCCACAGATTGAAATAGTCGTTGACCGTGCTGCGTGGCGGCAAGTCGCCAGGCAGATACCGCCATTGGCAGCCGGTGCTCAAAACATACATGATTCCATTCAACACTTCGCGCACGTTCACGGATCGCTTGCGCCCGCCGTGCTTGGCCGGCGCAATCAGAGCCTCCACATGCTCCCATTCCGCATCCGTCAAATCGCTTGGATAGAGAAGCTTGTCACGGTTGTATAACTGCCGGTTCTTTGTCGTCCACATGGTGCCACCCGCGAATCATTCAAACGCAGGGAATCACAAGTGATTCATAGGAATCAACTTCTTTCCGGACGGGCTCTTAATCATTGAATGACGCCAGCGTTTGCCACTATTCCCTCTCACGCTTATGCATTATTTCCTTGTCATACGTAGCAAGACTCGCACATTTTTCAGCGGCAATACCTCGCTCTTTCGTTTGAAGTGGCAGCTCGCAGTCGGCAAATTTTTTTCAAATCTCGATATTTCTCTGCGACGGCTTTCGGAGTTGGCGTCTCTGCACCGGCCTCCGTGGCTTAAACCTCTATGGCGACTTTGACGTCATCGTTGAGCACCAGCGAAAACTCCAAATGATACTGACGAATGCACAAGTCAGCGCAACTCGCTGTGTAGCGATCGTCAAGTCGACGCGCGTCCCATGGAACTTTATCTTGATCAAAGCGTTTGATCTTTTGGTGAACCAGCCAGTGCAAATTGGAACACAGCCATCGGTGCCCGTCCAGAAGGGATATCTAGCCATGCAGATGCTCATGTGCTTTCTAATCTGGTGAGTCTTCATCTTCTTGATGATGAGGTTTGGCTGTGGGGCGCATGTCATGGGGCATGGGCACAGACGCAGCGACAAAGGCTAGAAGCCGGACGATCCTGTGACCGGCTTGCGGCATTCATCCGCAGAAGGCGCGACGAATTCGCCAATAAATATGGAGCAGGTCAATGAACACAAGCACTGATCAGCCGATAGCCATCGTCAGCGAAGGGTTGCAACTCGGCTCGCACGCCGCACATTTGATTCCCGTGTTTGCGTTGGGTATGGGGCTAAGCGTTTCCGTTTCCATAACCTATGTTCTCTGTGTGCTTGGCTATTTGTTTTTCCCGAGCTTGCCTATTCAACATTCTGCGCTGGCTATTTTCCTGCCCGGATTTACGTTGCTGAGCTGGCCGGGCTTCTTCTTGGGGCTGGTTGAGAGCTTCGGCTGGGGCTGGTATGTGGCATTGGTGTTTGGCCCGATTTACAATTTTTTCGCGGCCCGGCCATGACGACCAGCACACTTGAGGTCGGCGGGCTGTTGTCAATCCTTGGTGCACGGGGAATTGAAAAGCAGCTTCAGCAAATTAATGGCGTTGGGCGGGTGTCGGTGAACGCGGTCTCCGGAGCGGCAACTGTCACATATGATAAAGGCAAGACCTCCGTCCCTGCACTCCAGGCCGCAATCAAAGAGTGCGACTTTCACTGTGCAGGCGAGACTTTGCCCAAGCATGTTTGTGCAGATCATGCGATACCGGAAAAATCTGTGCCGGGTGCGCCCGGCAGCTCGTTGAAGTCCAAACACCCCGCTGGCCATATAGCCCATTCAGACGCACTTTCGCCTGTAGGCAAACCTGCTGATGCAAACGCCGGACACACGGCGCATGGCGGCGAGAAAAGCGACGCCATGGCGCACGAAATGGGCCACGGCTCTGGCATGGACATGCACGCCATGGCGCGGGACATGCGCAATCGCTTCTGGATTGCCCTCGGTTTTACTGTGCCGATCTTCTTTCTGTCGCCGATGGGCATGGACTTCATCAAAATCGAGCCACCCTTCGGGTTGCCACTTGATCTTGTGCTGTTTGTATTGGCGAGCGCGGCCATTCTTTATCCAGTCTGGCCTTTTGTCGTTGCAGCTTTCCGCGCCATCCGCAGCGGTGTCGCGAACATGGCGGTGCTGGTCGTTCTCAGCGTTGGCACGGGTTATCTGTTCAGTGTGGGGTCGACGTTCATTTATGGCGGGCAGCAATTCTATGAGGCGTCGGCCCTCCTGCTGGTCTTCATCCTGCTCGGGCACTGGCTTGAAATGCGTGCACGTGCAGGCGCGTCGGAAGCGATCCGTGCCCTCATGGATATGGCGCCGCCCACCGCCATGGTGCTGCGAGACGGCAAGGAGTTCGAAGTTCCAACCGCCGAGATCATGTCCGGCGAAGTTGTCGTGATCAGGCCCGGAAACAAAATTCCGGTCGATGGCACAGTTCTGGAGGGCGAATCCCAGGTCGACCAGTCAATGCTGACGGGTGAATCCATGCCGGTTAGCAAGAAAGTTGGTGACACAGTAATTGGCGCCACCATCAACAAGAGCGGCACGTTCCAGTATCGCGCCACTAAAGTTGGCGCGGACACGGCACTCGCCCAAATCGTCAAACTCGTCCAGGAAGCGCAGAACTCAAAAGCGCCCGCGCAATTATTGGCGGATCGCGCCGCGCAATGGCTGGTGCTGGCAGCAGTTGTGACAGGCCTTCTGACCTTTGCGGTCTGGTATTGGTGGATTGGTGAGACCCTGCTGTTCGCAATGAGCCTGACAATAACTGTTTTTGTCATCGCCTGCCCCGATGCGCTCGGGCTGGCAACGCCCATGGCGATCATGGTGGGAACCGGTCTAGGTGCACAGAACGGCATCCTGTTCAAAAATGCCTCTGCGCTTGAAGACGCGACCAAACTTAACGTTATTATTTTCGACAAGACCGGCACGCTGACCATGGGTCAGCCGGAAGTGGTTGAACTGGTGACGGCTAGTGGCGTGACCGAAAATCAGCTTCTCGCTGCAGCCGCATCTGTGGATGCGGGATCAGACCATCCTTTGGCGCAAGCCATCCTGCGCCGGGCCGCGGACATGAAGGTGACGAAGGCAACGGCCTTCAAGAATATCGAAGGCAAAGGGGCCGAAGCCAAAATCGGCGGCAAAACCGCATTGCTCGGCAACAAACGGCTAATGACGGAAAACAAGATCGACCTCGGCAAACTTGGCGCGAAATCCGCTGAATTGCAGGGTTCCGGACGCACAGTCGTTCATCTGGCACTGGGCGGCAAGCTCCTCGGCTTGATCGCCATTGCCGATGCCATCAGGCCTTCTGCAGTGGAAGCGGTCAAAGCGCTCAGCGAGCGCGGTGTCGAAGTCATCATGCTGAGTGGTGACAACCAGGCGACTGCGGAGCGTATTGCCAAGAGCGTGGGAATTGACCGGGTCTTCGCGGACGTCCTGCCCGGCGACAAGGCGAGCAAGGTCAAGGAGCTTCAGTCGCAAGGCAAAAGAGTCGGCATGGTCGGCGATGGCGTCATCGACGCACCTGCCCTTACGCAAGCCGATGTCGGTTTTGCAATTGGCGCAGGCACCGATGTGGCGATGGAAAGCGCCGATATCGTGCTGATGAAAAGCGACCCGTTCGACGTGGTCGGCGCCATTGAACTGTCGCGCGCGACACTCAGAAAAATGCACCAGAACCTCTGGTGGGCGGTGGGCTACAACGTCATAGCATTTCCGCTGGCCGCCGGAGTGCTGTATCCATTTCTCCTCAGCCCGACCATCGCCGCAATCGCAATGTCCGGCAGCTCGGCGCTCGTCGCCATCAATGCACTAATGCTGAAGCGGACCAAGCTGACTGGTATACGCAGCCAGGATGCGGTGGTGCCAGTCTCCACACCGACGCTCAAGCCCGCAATGGCGAAATGAACCAACAACCCTGAAGCGCAGAAAGCCGGTTAACAATGGATCAGCGACCAGAATGGAACACCCTCGACCCCGGCATGTTGCAAAAGCTCGACGCCTATTGGCGCGCGGCGAACTATCTGTCGGTCGGGCAGATCTATCTCTATGACAATCCGCTGCTGAAGGAGCCGCTGACGCTGGCGCATGTCAAGCCGCGCTTGCTCGGCCATTGGGGCACAACGCCGGGGCTTAACTTCATTTACGCCCACCTCAACCGAGTCATCAAGGCACACGACCTTAGTGTGATCAATGTAATTGGGCCGGGCCATGGCGGGCCGGGGCTCGTTGCCAACGCCTATCTTGAGGGAACCTACAGCGAGGTTTATCCAACGATTTCGCAGGACGAGGCCGGCCTGAAACGACTGTTCAAACAGTTCTCATTTCCCGGCGGCATTCCGAGCCATGTGGCGCCCGAGACGCCGGGCTCCATTCATGAGGGCGGAGAACTGGGATACGCGCTGTCCCATGCTTATGGCGCTGCATTCGACAATCCTGACCTCATAGTCGCCTGCGTCGTCGGCGATGGCGAAGCCGAAACCGGGGCGCTGGCGACGAGCTGGCACTCGAACAAGTTTCTCAATCCGGTGCATGACGGCGCGGTGCTGCCCATCCTGCATTTGAATGGCTACAAGATTGCGGGACCGACCGTGCTGGCACGCATTCCACACAATGAACTCAAAGCTCTGTTTCGCGGGCTCGGCTACACACCCTATTTTGTCGAGGGCGATGACCCCATGACCATGCACCAACTGATGGCGACGACATTGGACCAAGTCGTGGCTGACATTCGATCCATCCAGCATGACGCCCGTGCCAACGGGTTTAAGACGCGCCCGCTCTGGCCCATAATCATCTTGCGCTCGCCCAAGGGCTGGACCGGCCCGAAAGTGGTTGACGGCAAGCCGACCGAAGGCACGTTTCGCGCCCATCAGGTGCCCATGGGCGAGATGGACAAGCCGGGGCATCTGGCGCTCTTGGAAAATTGGATGAAGAGCTACCGGGCTGAAGAGCTGTTCGACAGCACTGGAAGGTTCCGCGCTGAACTTGCGGACTTAGCTCCGAAGGGTGAGCGCCGCATGAGCGCCAATCCCCATGCCAATGGCGGTCTGCTGCTGCAGGATTTGCAGCTGCCCAATTTTGCCACTTACGCGGTTGATGTGCCAACGCCCGGAGCGGTGAGTGCGGAAGCCACCCGCGTGCAGGGGCAGTTTATCCGTGACGTGATCAAAAATAATCCGGATAACTTCCGCGTCTTCAGCCCGGACGAAACCACCTCGAACCGCTGGGGCGCCGTGTTTGAGGTCACGAACCGCTGCTCCACCGCCGAGATTTTCGACTTCGACGACCACGTGGCGCCGGACGGCCGGGTCATGGAAATGTTGAGCGAGCACCAGTGCGAGGGCTGGCTGGAGGGCTATTTGCTCTCCGGACGCCATGGCTTCTTTCCCTGCTACGAGGCGTTCATCCACATCATCGACTCCATGTTCAACCAACACGCCAAGTGGCTCAAGGTAACCCGGGGAATTCCATGGCGGCGGCCCATCGCGTCGCTGAATTACCTGCTCACATCACATGTCTGGCGGCAGGACCATAACGGCTTCACTCATCAGGATCCGGGCTTCATCGACCATGTCGTCAACAAGAAGGCCGAAGTCATCCGCGTTTATCTGCCACCGGATGCCAACACGCTGTTGTCGGTGACGGACCATTGCCTGCGCAGTCGCAATTACGTGAATGTGGTCATCGCCGGCAAGCAGCCCTCTCCGCAATGGCTCGACATGGACGCTGCCATTAAGCACTGTTCTGCCGGAATCGGGATTTGGCATTGGGCAGGCAGCGACGGCGGCAGCGAGCCGGACGTCGTGATGGCGTGCTGCGGCGACGTTCCGACACTCGAAACAATGGCCGCCGTCGATTTGCTGCGCGCGCAGTTTCGCGATTTGAAGGTCCGCGTGGTCAATGTGGTTGACCTGATGAAGCTCCAGTCAAAGAGCGATCATCCTCACGGCTTGAGCGATGCGGACTTTGACAGCATCTTCACTGTCGATAAGCCGGTCATCTTTGCATACCACGGCTACCCCACGCTGATTCACCGCCTAACGTATCGCCGCAAAAACCATGGGAATTTTCATGTGCACGGCTACAAGGAAGAAGGCACAACGAGCACGCCGTTTGACCAAGTGGTGATGAACGGTCTCGACCGTTTTCATCTCATGGCCAACGCCATTGGCCGTGTTCCGCATCTTGCTGCGAGCGCGGGCCAGGTCAATGAGGCTGTCGACGAA
>JANPEK010000318.1:0-27906 GCA_031422915.1 Phyllobacteriaceae bacterium
GGTTGCAGCCCGAATGGCGAAGGCTGCCGCGCCGTTGTTGCGTGAGCAACGAAGGCGGGTTCAAGCCGGAATCTGCCAATCAATCTGCTTAACACCATTCGCCTTCAAAAACCCGTTCGCCTTGCCAAAATGCCCGCAGCCTAGAAAGCCGCGGTGTACTGATAGCGGCGAAGGGTGAGGCGCTTCCAGCACCAGATGCCGTGATGCATCAATCATTTCGCGCTTCCTCTGCGCGTGGCTGCCCCACAGCATGAAGACCGCTGGCGATTGCCGCCCACCGACATGGGCAATCACCGCATCGGTGATTTCCTCCCATCCCATCCCTTGATGCGAGCCGGCCTTGCCTTCCTCCACGCTAAGCACTGTGTTCAGCAACAGCACACCCTGCATAGCCCATGATTCGAGAAAGCCGTGGCTCGGCGATTCAATCTCGACGTCGCGTTGAATTTCCTTGAACACGTTGCGTAGCGACGGCGGAATGCTCACGCCCGGCGGCACGGAGAAGGCGGGACCATGCGCCTGACCCGCTCCATGATAGGGGTCCTGCCCCAGTATAACCGCCTTGACGTTTTGCGGCGCAACCAGCTCCAGCGCGCGGAAACGCAGGGGCTTTGGTGGGTAAACCGGCACCCCTGCGCGCTCTTGCGCGTCAAGCATACCTGCCAGCGCATGGCTGCGCTCAGTCTGCAGAACGCCTTCCAGCACGGGTCGCCAATCGGTCGGAACGTCAAACGCAGGCGTCATGCTTTAGTCCACATAAAGCCGCCAATCATGCTCTTCCACAAAGCCCAACACCTCGCGGATTCTGCGGTTTGACAAAAGCCCTTCGAACTCGCCGATCTCGCGCGTAAACGGCACACTGGGGAAAAAGCGTTTGGCCAGTTCGCGCGATGGCGTGTTGGACGATACCGTATTGTTGGCGGCGTTGAACACCTGATAGCCCAAACCATCCTTCTCGATGCACAGATGGCAAATCTGGCCAAGGTCGCGCGCGTCGATGTACGACCAGGCAATGCGCTTACGCATTTCCGGCTTGGCGAAGAATTCCGGAAACAGCTCATACTCGTGCGGTTCAATGACATTGCCGATGCGCAAGGCATAAATATCGATGCCGGCCCGCTCGGCAAAGGCGCGCGCGGTCTTTTCATTGACCACTTTGGACAGGCCGTAACTGTCCATCGGGTTGACGTCATAATCCTCATCCAGCGGAAACTGGTGGAAATCGCGGTGCCCCTCGGCAAAGCACACGCCGTAGGTGGTCTCAGAAGAAGCGACGATCACCTTCTTGATCCCAAGCTTCACCGCCGCCTCAATGACATTGTAGGTGCCCATCACGTTGATGCGGAACGTCTCATTGTCCGGCTTCAACAGAATGCGCGGCACAGCAGCGAAATGAATGACCGCGTCAAACGGCTTCGGGCCTCCGGGCACATCAAGGTCGTCAAAGCCGGTGTGCATCGACAGCGCATTGAACATTTGCCCTAAGTCCGTGATATCGGCGCTGATGTTGGCAATGCCCGGATGATTGAGCGGCGAAAGGTCGATGTTGAAGACTTCATAGCCCTTGTTGGCCAGCCAAGGCAAAACATGCCGCCCCGCCTTGCCCGAGCCGCCAGTGAACGCAATACGCTTTGCCATGATGGGTGATCCTGATTCTTGTGTGTGCACCATAGATGCGCCTCGCCACGCGGCGGTCAACCTCACGACTGCGGATTTCGCGGTTGAAGCGGCCCGCCCCTTCCGCTAGAAGCGGCGTCAGGCACCCGTAGCTCAGTTGGATAGAGTGTTGGATTCCGAATCCAAAGGTCGCAGGTTCGAATCCTGCCGGGTGCGCCATTTTACCGATCCGAATATGCACTCAAGATTATTTCGAGTTATGTAACTAGCTCGAGTAGACAGATACCTTGGGAATTGGCTTTCTAGAGAACCGACTACTGAAATGTGAAGTTCGAAGCTGTATGGTAGCTCTAAAAAGCTACAGATCTCAAACTGATGCTGCCGGCAGAGAGCGAATCGTGATGTGCTTGGGACGGTACCTTGCTGTCCGATGGGTATTGGAAAATAAATATACATGAATTGGCGGCGATGTGTTGGAATGATCTACAAGGCATGATAGTGATGATTCTATGGTTTCAGATAAAATTAATAGCGGGAAGATAGAAGATGCATGTGAGCTTATTCGCCCGCGCCTCTCGTTTGAAACTCTTACGTTTTCTGATGGAACAACTTTGAACCTAGACGAAAACGATATAGTTGTATTCGTAGGTCCAAATAATGCTGGAAAGAGTGCCGCGTTGAGGGAACTGGAGGCTTGGGTTGCCAGATCAACGGCTGGACTTGTGGTCAAGAGTGCTACATTGCGTAAGGTCGGAAATCAGAGTGATCTTCGCGCCTATTTGAATGTTCATGCGCAAAAGACTAGCAAAGGTGGCAGTATACAATTTGGTGGTATAGGATACAATATTCACGAGCTGAATTTACATTACTATGATCAACCATCAGACCGTCATCCCGTCGCAACTTTTTTTGCCAAGCGATTGTCTACTGAAGGTCGCATCCAAGATTCAAACCCTGCGCCAGCTATCGCATTTTTCAGTTCACCACCAACTCATCCAATTCATATGCTCCTGATTGATCAAGAATTGGCAAAAGGAATTAGCGAAAAATTTCGGCACGCGTTCGGCAAAGACCTTACTCCGTTTCGTGCTGGTGGTAGCAGTTTTCCGTTATATGTTGGCGATAAGCCTACTATCCCGAATGGGAAAGACGAATTATCAAAGGAGTTTGTGGAGGATCTACAGAAAACCAATGTCACGCTTGAGTCTCAGGGAGATGGAATGCGCAGTTTCGCTGCTGTGTTATTGCATGTGATTGCGGCCAGCTCGCACTCGATCCAGTTCCTTGATGAACCAGAAGCTTTCCTCCATCCACCTCAGGCACGGTTGCTGGGGCGGTATATTGCCGAGAATAGGCCAGGCAGTTCACAACTTTTTATTTCAACTCACAGCACCGATGTCTTGGATGGGTTGATAGAAGGGGGGGCGGATAAAGTTCGGATTGTGCGCTTGCGCCGCGATGGCGTGACGAACCACATTAAAGAACTTGGCAAAGCTCAGACAAAGTCAGTTTCCAAGGACACTCTGGCTCGGTTTTCCAGAGTTTTTGATGGAATTTTTTTGAGCATGTTGTTGTTTGTGAATCAGATGCCGATTGTATGTTCTATCAGTCGATTCTAAACTTGCCGTCCATTTCTGGTGACCGTAGGCCCGACGTTCTCTTCGTACATACTTCGGGAAAGCATAGGATGGCAAAGCTCGCCGACACCCTTCGATCACTAGACGTGCCAGTTTCCGTCATCGCAGATATTGATGTACTTAACGACGAGGCGATATTTAAGAAGCTTTTTGAGACGCTTGGCGGAACTTGGGCCTGTGTGTGTCAACATTGGAAAGCTGTCAATGACGCTGTTCTGAAGCAAAAGCCACCGCTCAACTCAGAGCAGGTCCAGAGATTAATCGCCGATCAAATAGCAGGAGTCGTGGGAACTGGCGAATTTCCGGAAGGCAAAGAGCGCGCGATCAAGGAAGTGTTTAAATCCGTTTCACCATGGAGTGCGATGAAGCGAAGTGGCCGTAGCGCCTTACCTCCCGGCGAGCCAATAAAACACTATGATTCCCTCACCAAAATATGTGACCAACACGGACTTTGGATAGTGCCCGTTGGCGAAATTGAAGGATTTTGCCGCAGCATAGGGTCACATGGTCCCGGCTTTGTTGAACAGGTACTAGAAAACCGAGATATTCAAAACGACCAAGAGCTAATGGAGGCACGGGAATTTATCGGTAGAATATCGGCTGCAGTGAAGCCCAATCCCGCTCAGAATGCTTCCGCTTAAGCTTTTGTCCTGTTTAGCTGATGCGGATGTGAAATGCCAATAAATGCCGCTGTATACGCTGGCTTCAAATTGCGGCATTGTCCTGCCTGAAGTCAAAGTCCCACCGGAGGCCATCATGACAGCATTCAACGTTGTGCGTTTCAAGATTAAGCCAGGCATGGAAGACGTGTTTCTCGACGCGCACCGCACTATGGGCGCAGGATGGACGGGCATGCGCCATGCTAACATCATCAAGACCGGTGACAGCCGCTATTGCATTATTGGCGAATGGGAGAGCGTGGAGGCAATGGCCGCCGCGCGGTCGCAAATGATCGCCACGCTCGACAGCTTCCGACACACGCTTGACGATCTCGGCGGTGATCTGGGTTTGACGGACCCGGTGTCTGGATCTGTTGTACTGCCTCTGATGTAGGACATGGCAGACCGAAAGAGCCACCGCCGCAAGCGCTGGGCGGTGCCATGATGCTCGTGGTTATTTCCTGGCGGTCTTCTTCTTTGCGGACGCCGGTGCGAGCTCGAATATGCCTACGCTATGCGCAGTCATGGATATCCATTCGCCGTCATGACCGATCTGCTTTGAGGACATGGCGCAATGCCACTCACGCCGTTTGGTGGCGGGGGGCAGGCGGGTCAAAACACGGCCTTCGCTCCGGTTGATAACGACAGCGCAAAGGTCGATGCCACCTGACTTCGCTGCTGGCGCTGCCAGCAACATGTCGAGGAAATGATTCGCGGGGTTCTCCCAGTCGCTTGACTGCATCGGCTCGCCATCGGGGCGGAACCACAAGACGTCGGCATGGGCGGCGCCATCCCGCCGCTCGCCGGATAGAAGCGCTGCAGACGCCAACGCCGGATGTTTGTTGCGCAGTGCCGACAGTTTCGCCGTGAAATCCTCAAGCTCGACATCGCGCTTGGCCCAATCGAGCCAAGTGATCTTGTTGTCCTGCGCATAGGCATTGTTGTTGCCATGCTGGGTGCGGCCGAATTCATCGCCTGCGGTCAAGAGCGGCGTGCCGCGAGACACAAACAGCAGCATCAGCATGGCTTTTACGTCGGCAATCCGTGCAGCGCGGATGCCGGGTGCGGGGGTCTCACCTTCCGCGCCATGGTTCCAGGAGAAATTTTCTCCGTGACCGTCGCGGTCGTTTTCGCCATTGGCAAGATTGTGCTTGCGTTTGTAGGCGGTCACGTCATGCAGTGTAAACCCGTCATGGGCAGCAAGGAAATTCACCGATCGGGTCGTATCGGGCCAACGCCCGAAAAAGTCGGCTGAGCCCGCAAGACGAGTCGCCAAATCTCCCAGCGTGTGCGGATCTCCGCGCCAGAAACGGCGCACATCGTCGCGGTAGCGGTCATTCCACTCGGAAAACTGTGGTGGAAAATTGCCCAGCTGGTATCCGCCCGGGCCGGTGTCCCATGGTTCGGCAATCATCGTCGCGCCGGACAGCACCGGGTCGTGACGCATCGCCTCAAACAGCGGCGCGTGCGGTGAAAACCCCTTGTCTGTGCGCCCAAGCACGGTTGCAAGGTCAAAGCGGAACCCATCCACACCGCCATGGATCACCAGATGGCGCAGCGATTGAATGATGAGATCACGCACCGGCCCGAGATCAACAGCCAGCGTGTTGCCGGTGCCCGCATCATTGATCAGCGCACCCGGCTCATCTTGGTGATGGCGGTAGTAGAGCGCATTGTCCAAACCACGAAATGACAGCACGGGTCCAAAAATGTCGCTTTCGCCGGTGTGGTTCATCACGACATCAAGGATCAGCGCGATGCCCACCTTGTGCAGCGCATCCGCAGCGAGCCTCAAGTCGGCAATGCCATTCGGGGCTAATCGGGGGTCCAGCGCCATCAGCGAAACCGGATTGTAACCCCAGGCATTGGCAAGGCCATGCGGGGCAAGGTGCCGCTCGTCGATCCATGCGTTGACCGGCATCAGTTCGACTGCGGCAACTCCCAGTTTCTTGAAATGCGCGATGGATGCCGGATGCGCTATCGCCGCCAACGTCCCGCGCAGCGTTTCGGGTATGTCCGGGTTCAATCTGGAAAATGCCTTCACCGGCACCTCGTATATGAGACCGGCTTCCCGCCATTTCACCGGAGCGTGCCGGGCAGACTGTCCGAATTGCTGCAGTACGGATTTTGGCGCAAACACCCGCGTGTCAACGCCTCTTGCGGCAAGATCAGGATGCCACTGCAATGGCCGGTCAATCATCGTCGCATAGGGGTCAATCAACAGTTTGGAGATATCGAACCGGTGGCCGACATGAGGCTCCCATGGCCCATCGGCGCGATAGCCATATTTCTGGCCAGGTTTAAGCCCGGTGACATGAGTGGAAAACTGACCGCCATGCGCCCGCCGCATCTCAATTCGGCCTGTCTCGCTGTTGCCGGTCTCGTCGAACAGGCAGAGCCAGACCGCGTCGGCGTGATGCGAGACAACAGAAAAACCGAAGCCTGTTGCATCAAAGTGAATGCCGGGATGCACGTGGTTCATGTGATAACAGACGGTTCTCTGCGTCCGGTCTTGGCACGGATTCCAGCAATTGTATCCGCCGCCGCGATCAGATCGGCAAGTGCTGTCTGAGTTTCGATGTTGTGCTTGGACGCATTCGGTTCATAACGTTCGATGTACACGCGAAGTGTCGCGCCGGATGTTCCTGTGCCGGACAAGCGGTAAACCACACGCGAACCGCCGACAAACAGGATGCGAACGCCTTGATTGGCGCTGACAGAACCATCCACCGGGTCGAGGTAGGAAAAGTCGTCAGCCTTTTCGACGGTCAAATCCCCATATGTCGTGCCAGGCAGGCTCGCCATTGCTGCGCGCAGATCGGCCATCAGCCCGTTGGCACGGTCGCTTTCGACCTCTTCATAGTCATGCCTTGAGTAATAGTTGCGGCCATAGTCGGCCCAATGCTTTTCAACGATGGCTTTCATGCTCTCACCGCGCACGGCAAGGATGTTGAGCCAAAGCAGCACTGCCCACAGGCCATCCTTCTCGCGCACATGGTCGGAGCCGGTTCCCGCGCTTTCCTCGCCGCAAATGGTCACTTTTCCAGCGTCAAGAAGATTGCCGAAGAACTTCCAGCCGGTCGGCGTCTCATACATGCCAATGCCAAGCTTGGCCGCCACGCGGTCCGCCGCGCCGGATGTCGGCATCGAGCGGGCAATTCCTGCAAGGCCGCGGCTGTAACCCGGCACCAAATGCGCATTGGCGGCAAGCATCGCAACAGAATCGGAAGGCGTGACGAAGATATGCTTGCCGATGATCAGATTGCGGTCGCCGTCGCCGTCCGACGCTGCGCCGAAATCCGGTGCGTCCTTGCTCATCATCAGTTCATAAAGCTCATGCGCATGGACGAGATTGGGGTCCGGGTGATGGCCGCCAAAATCCGGCAGCGGAACGAAATTCACCACTGAGCCTTCGGCAGCGCCAAGACGGCGCTCGAGAATTTCCTTGGCATAAGGACCGGTCACCGCGCTCATCGCGTCAAATCTAAGTGTCAGTCCGTCTTTGATCTTGGCGCGGATCAGTTCGAAGTCGAACAGGCTCTCCATCAGTTCTGCATAGTCGGCCACCGGATCGATCACCTCGACCACGATGCCCGCAACATCGAAAGTGCCAGCCTTGTCGAGATCAATGTCCGCCGTGTTGATCGTCATATACTGGTCAATGACCTTGGTGCGTTCAAAGATTGCGTCGGTGATCTTCTCCGCCGCCGGCCCGCCATTGCCGGTGTTGTACTTGATGCCGAAATCTTCCGTCGGCCCGCCGGGATTATGGCTGGCCGACAGGATTAGACCGCCAAATGCCTTGTATTTGCGGATCACATGGGACGCTGCGGGCGTCGACAATATGCCACTCTGTCCGGTCATCACCTTGCCGAAACCATTGGCGGCGGCCATGCGGATGGCGATCTGGATAACTTCGCGGTTGAAATAGCGCCCGTCGCCGCCGATCACCAGCGTCTTGCCCTTAAAGCCTTCAAGGCTGTCGAACACCGACTGGATGAAATTCTCGACATAATTCTTCTGCTGAAAATGCATAACTTTCTTGCGAAGGCCAGAGGTGCCGGGCTTCTGGTCGGAATACGGCGTGGTGGCGACAGAGACGATCATCGGGCTTTGCTCTTCAACAGGTTTTGGTAGAGGCGTGCATAGGCTTTGGCGCTGCGTTCCCACGACACATCGCACGTCATGCCACTCTGCTGCATGGCGCTCCATGTCGCGCGATCATCCCAGAGTGCGAACGTCCGGCCAATCACGTCATTGAGCGAACCGGTATCGACAGGCGCAAACTGCAAGCCCGTGGCAACGCCCAGTGACAGCGCGGCGTCATTGGCGTCGATCACTGTATCAGCGAGCCCGCCTGTGCGGGCGACAACCGGAATGCAGCCATAGCGCACGGCGTAAAGTTGCGTCAGGCCGCAAGGCTCGAACCGGGACGGGATAAGGATTGCGTCTCCGCCCGCCTGCATCAGGTGCGACAGCGCCTCGTCATAGCCGATCATTACTCCGACCTTGCCCTTGTGCCGGTTGGCTGCGGCATGCAACTGCCCTTCAATCGCCGCATCGCCCGAGCCAAGCACGGCAAGCGAGCCGCCCATCGACACGATCGTGTCAGCAGCAGTGGCGAGCAGATCAAGGCCTTTTTGCCAGGTCAATCGGCTGATGACGATGAACTGCGGGCCCTTCGATGCAGTCAAACCAAACCGTTCATTGAGCGCGTCGCGGTTGGCCGCACGGTCCTTGATCGACTTCGCAGTGAAGTTTTTGGCGATGTCTTTGTCTGTCGCCGGATCCCAGACGTCTACGTCGATCCCATTGACGATACCGTACACGCTTGAAGACCGCGCGTTGAGCAACCCGTCCAGCCCCATGCCGAATTCAGCCGTGCGTATTTCTCGGGCATAGGTCGGGCTGACAGTGGTCACCGCCCAAGCGGACTGAAGCCCCGATTTCAAAAAGCCGACACCGCCGTAATACTCAACGCCATCAACGCCATAAGCGTAGTAAGGCAAACCAAGCGCCGGAAAGATATCTGCGCCATAGCGGCCTTGAAAGGCCAGATTGTGCACGGTTATGACCGATGGCGTCGCATGGGCAGCGCCGAATTTCATGTACGCAGGAACAAGTCCTGCCTGCCAGTCATGCGCATGCACAACATCCGGCGTCCAGCCGTCAACCGCACCCTCTGCAATGCGCGCGGCAATCATCGAAAGTGCGCCAAAGCGCATCCAATTGTCCGGCCAATCCTTGCCTGACGCATCGCCATAAATGCCGCCATCACGGACATAAAGATGCGGCGCGTCGATGACATAAAGCTCCAGTCCGCCAGCCGTTCCAAACAGAACCGTCGCTTCCCCGCCGTGCAGTGACGAGAATTTCAACACAGGTTTGCCATCCTTCAGCGCCGCGAGCACCTTCGGATAGCCCGGCATCAGCGTTCGCATCTCCACGCCATTGTCAGTGAGCGCCCCCGGCAGCGCGCCTGTGACATCAGCCAACCCGCCGGTTTTCACCAGCGGGTAGACCTCGGAGGCAACGGATAGGACCTTGATTGCAGCTTTCGCCAAAGTGTTACCCCAATCGGTCGATCATTGGTTGCGTGATAAGGCAGACGCCCCTGTCCGTACGGCGGAAACGGCGCGCATCCTCTTCCGGATCCTCGCCGACAACGAGGCCTTCGGGAATGACCACGCCCCGGTCGATCACCACCTTTTTCAGCTGCGCATTACGGCTGATGACAACTTCCGGCAGCACCACCGCCTCTTCAAGTGATGAGAACGAGTTGGCCCTGACACCGGTAAACAGGAGACTACGCCGCAGCGCTGCGCCGGAGACGATGCAATCACCGGATACCAGCGATGAGATCGCCGACCCACGGCGACCGTCCTCGTCATGCACAAACTTTGCCGGTGGCTTGATCTCGGCATAGGTCCAGATCGGCCATTCCTTGTCATAAAGGTCAAGTTCCGGCGTGATATCGGTCAAATCGATGTTCGCTTCCCAGTAGGCGTCCACAGTTCCCACATCGCGCCAGTAGGCGACCGCCTCTTGCGACGAACGGATGCAGGATTTGGTGAACCGGTGCGCGACCGCTTTGCCGTGTTCGACGATGTAAGGAATGATGTCTTTGCCAAAATCGCGTGCCGAATTGGGATCACATGCGTCGCGCTGCAGTTCTTCAATCAGGAATTTGGTGCGGAACACGTAAATGCCCATCGATGCCAGCGCCATGTCGGGCTGGCCTGGAATGGCAGGCGGATCTTTTGGCTTCTCAACGAAAGCGACGATCTGGTCTTTCTCATCCACGTGCATGACGCCGAAGCCGACAGCCTCCATGCGCGGCACTTCTAGGCAGCCGATAGTCACGTCCGCGTTCTGGTCCACATGCTGACGCAGCATCAGCTCATAGTCCATCTTGTAGATATGATCGCCCGCCAGAATGATGATGTATTCGGGGCCATAGCTCTCGATGATGTCAATGTTCTGGAACACCGCGTCCGCTGTTCCCGCATACCACTGGTCTTCAGAGACCCGCTGGGAAGCCGGCAAAATATCGAAGCTTTCGTTTCGTTCCGGCCGCAGGAAGTTCCAGCCGCGCTGCAGATGGCGGATAAGCGAATGCGCTTTGTATTGCGTGGCGACACCCATGCGGCGAATGCCTGAGTTGAGCGCGTTCGAGAGCGCAAAATCGATGATCCGGCTTTTTCCGCCGAAATAGACCGCCGGCTTGGCGCGAAAATCCGTCAGCTCCATAAGGCGCGAGCCGCGGCCTCCTGCAAGCACATAGGCCATTGCATCACGGGCCAAAGGCTGTGTGTATCTATTGGGCATGCGCGGTCTCCTCCCAAAGTCCGTCAGATTTCAAATTCAAATATCATCGTCGCCAGCGGCGGCAGATTGACAAATGCCGCAGCAGGCTGCCCGTCATGGCCCGGCTGATCAGCGATAATCACGCCTGCATTGCCGTTGCCAGAGCCGCCGTAGATTGTTGCGTCGGTGTTGATAACCTCGCGCCAGCGGCCTTTGGCAGGCAGCGGCAGGCTGTAACCCTCTCGCGTCACTGGCGTGAAATTGCAGACAACGGCCACCGGCTTCTCGCCCGGAGCAAACCGCGCCCACGCGAACACCGAATTCTCGCGGTCATTGACCACAAGCCAGCCAAAACCTTCCGGCTCGCAGTCTCGGCTGTGCAGCGCTGGCAGATCCCGGTAAGCGCGGTTGAGATCGCGCAGAAGGTTCTGCACGCCCTTGTGCGGAGCATGGTCCAACTCATGCCAGTCAAGCGAACGCGCTTCCGACCATTCACCACGCTGGGCAAATTCCTGTCCCATGAACAACAGCTTCTTGCCGGGGTAACCCCACATGAAGCCATAGTAAGAGCGCAAGTTTGCAAACTTCTGCCAGTCATCGCCCGCCATCTTGGTGAGCAGCGAGCCCTTACCATGCACGACTTCGTCATGGCTGATCGGCAGCACGAAATTCTCCGAGAAGGCGTAGAGCAGCCCGAAGGTAATGTCGTCGTGATGGTGGCGGCGGTGGATCGGCTCACGCGCAAAATATTCGAGCGTGTCGTGCATGAAGCCCATGTTCCACTTGAAGCCAAAGCCAAGCCCGCCCGCATAAACCGGCTGCGAGACCTTTGGCCACGCCGTCGATTCTTCGGCAATCATCGTGAAACCGGGGCGCGCGGCATACCCGGCCTTGTTGGCCTCTTGCAGGAACGACACAGCCTCAAGGTTCTCACGCCCGCCATGCTTGTTGGGCACCCATTCGCCGGATTTCCGCGAATAGTCGAGGTAAAGCATCGAAGCCACGGCATCAACGCGCAAACCATCGATGTGATACTTCTCAGCCCAGAACACCGCGTTGTTGACCAGGAACGACTTCACTTCCTTGCGCCCGAAATTATAGATTGCGGTGTTCCAGTCGGGATGAAAACCTTGGCGCGGATCCTGATGCTCGTAAAGTGCTGTTCCGTCGAAATTGGCCAGACCGTGCGAATCCGTCGGGAAATGCGCCGGAACCCAGTCCAGAATGACGCCGATGCCCGCCTTGTGCGCACCGTCGACGAACCGCGCAAACGATTCCGGGTCACCAAACCGTGCAGATGGCGCGTAAAGGCCGGTCGTCTGGTAGCCCCACGAGGGATCGTACGGATGCTCGGAAATCGGCAGAAACTCGATGTGGGTAAATCCCATATCGACAACATAGGGAATGAGATCAGCCGCCATCTCGTCGAATGACAGAAACGAGCCATCCGGTTTTTGCTTCCACGATCCGGCATGTACCTCATAGATCGACATCGGCTGGCGACGGGCGTCAATGCTGCCCCAATGCTTGGAATGCGCCTCGTCGTGCCACTCATGGTTCAACGGGCGGGCAACCACAGAAGCGGTATTGGGGCGCAGTTCAGATTGGAACGCAAACGGGTCCGCCTTCAGCGGCAGGACGACGCCATTTGAACCAAGGATTTCATACTTGTACGGCTCACCCGCGTGCACAGCGGGAATGAAAATTTCCCATATGCCGGTGTCTGTGCGGCAACGCATGGCATGACGCCTGCCATCCCAGCTGTTGAATGAGCCAACCACCGACACGCGCCACGCATTTGGTGCCCAGACTGCAAAATGCACGCCGTCTGCACCCTCGTGGGTCATCAAATGCGCGCCAAGCTTGTCAAACAAACGCAGATGCGAGCCTTCTGCGATGTAATAATCATCCATCGGGCCAAGCACAGGTCCGAAAGAGTACGGGTCGGCAAAGGACCAGTCACCATGTGACGCACGCGCTTGATAGCGCACTGGCTGATGGGTCTTTATGGCGAGTTCGCCTTCAAAGATGCCTGCGTCATGGATGCGCGACAGAGTTCCGATCGCAGCGCCCGCGAGGGTAAATGCTTCCAGAGTGTCCGCGCCAGGCGCAAACACCCGCCCCAACCAACTCTTGCCCGCCTTGTGAATGCCAAGCACGGAAAAGGGGTCCGTGTGACGGCCCTCAGCGATGGCCTGCAGCGCATCGCGCAGTTGGCCGGCTTTCTTTTCAGCGGCTGAAAGCTCTATCGATGGAGTTTTGGTCTTGCCTGCCATTGCGACATCCCCTCCCAAGGATAAACCTAGCGCTGAATTGAAAGCGGTTACAAGTCCTATTTCCGATTGTTTTTCCGGACAAGTTCGCCATGCTGCGATTCAGCGGACTTGCCCGGATTTCAAATTGCCGATGAAGTATCAAAGCCCGGTGACGCCCCAGATTTCCTTGCCATACTGCCGAATTGTCCGGTCGGATGAGAACCATCCCACGCGTGCCGTATTCAGGATCGCCATGCGGTTCCATTCCGCAGGCGTTCCCCATACAGTGTCTGCCTGCCTTTGGGCCTTGTAATAGGCATCGAAGTCCGCCGTCACCAGGAACCAGTCGGTGTCATAAAGGTTCTGGATCAGGTCTTTGTAACGGTTGACATCGTCGGGTGAAAATACGCCGGAGGCAACTTGAGACAAGGCCTCGGAAAGCGTTGGCGAAGCGTCAATCACGTCGCGCGGCCTGTAGCCATCCCGTCGCAATCCGGCGACCTGATCGGCGGTTAGGCCGAAGATGAAGATATTGTCGTCGCCCACATGATCGCGGATTTCTACATTTGCGCCATCAAGTGTGCCAATCGTAATTGCGCCGTTCAGCGCGAACTTCATGTTGCCTGTACCGGAAGCCTCCAACCCCGCCGTCGATATCTGTTCGGAAAGATTGGCGGCGGGAATCATGATTTCGGCCGTTGAGACGTTATAGTTCGGTATGAACGCGATTTTCAAAAGTCCGCGCACCGCCGGGTCTGAATTGATCACCTTCGCCACATCGTTAGCCAGCTTGATGATCATTTTTGCTGTTGTGTAGGAGGGTGCTGCCTTGCCGCCGAAGAACTTGACGCGCGGCACCCAATCCTTGTGCGGATTGGAGCGGATCTGATCATAAAGCGCCACCGCCTCAATGATGTTCAGCAATTGGCGCTTGTATTCGTGTATGCGCTTGATCTGAATGTCGAACATGGCTTTGGGATCAATCCGCACACCAATCCGCTGGCGAACCAACGCCGCGAGCCGCTCCTTGTTGGCCTGCTTTATCTTGGCAAACTTGGCCTGAAAAGCCGAATCAGTCGCAAAAGGTTCAAGTGCGACCAGCTTTTCGGCATCATCCAGAAAGCCTTCCCCGATGGACTCGTGAATAAGCGCGGAAAGCCCGGGATTGCAGCCGTTCAGCCAACGGCGTGGAGTCACGCCATTGGTCTTGTTGTTAATCCGGTCGGGGTAGAGCCGGTGCAGGTCTGCAAACACCGTCTGCTTCATTAATTCCGTATGCAGCGCCGAAACGCCATTGATCGAGTGTGCGCCGACAAATGCCAACTGGCCCATGCGCACACGCCGCCCGCTGGATTCGTCGATCAACGAGATTGCTGCAACATCTCCGTCGCCGAAGCCGCGAAGCTTGCGCGCTTCCAAAATCACCTGCGCATTGATGCGGTAAACTATCTGCATATGGCGCGGCAACAGCCGCTCAAACAACTCGACCGGCCAGGTCTCGAGCGCTTCAGGCAACAGTGTATGGTTGGTGTAACCAAACGTGCCTTTGCACACTGTCCACGCTGTATCCCAGCCAATCCCATGAACATCGGTAAGAAGCCTCATCAGTTCAGCCACAGCAACGGCCGGATGGGTGTCGTTCAATTGGATGGCAACAGCGTCAGCCAGATTGAGAAAGTCCGGATATTGCTGCTTGTGTCGGCGCAAGATATCCTGCAGCGAGGCGGAAGAGAAAAAGAACTCCTGCCGCAGCCGTAATTCCTGGCCCGCCTTGTGCGAGTCAGCCGGATAGAGAACGCGAGTGATCGCTTCAGCGGCAACGCTGTCACGCAGCGCACCGACGTGATCGCCCGAATTGAACGCCGCCAGACTGATCGGATCGATCGGCTGGGCTTCCCACAGGCGCAATGTGTTGACCCGCTTGGCCTTCCAGCCGACCACAGGCGTATCGTAAGCCACCGCGATCACGCGTTCGTTCGGCTTCCAAATATAGCGCGGCTCGTCAGCATCAATATCGCTGTCATCAGTCTCGACAACGCCGCCAAAGCCAACTTCATAGTTGGATTCGCGGCGCTCGAATTCCCATGGATTGCCATGTGCAAGCCAGGTTTCTGGAAACTCGGCCTGCCATCCATCTTTGATTTCCTGCCGGAACAGGCCGTGGACATAGCGGATGCCGTAGCCGTAGGCTGGAATCCCGACGCTCGCCATGCTTTCCATGAAACACGCGGCGAGGCGGCCAAGACCGCCATTGCCCAGCGCAGCATCCGGTTCCAGCGCCGCAATCAGATCAATATCCACATTGAGCGACTTGAGTGCTTCTGAAACCTCTTCCATCAGACCCATGTTGGCAATCGCGTCGCGCATCAGCCGGCCGATGAGAAATTCCAGAGACAGATAATACACCCGTTTGCCACCGGTCTTGTAAACCTCGCGCGTGGACTCCATCCAGCGGTCGATGATCCGGTCACGCAGGGCAAGGATTGTTGCTGTCAGATAGTCGTGTGGCTTGGCGGCAAACGTGTCCTTGCCAATCGAATAGACCAGCTTTTCGATGATCTTGGCTGCAAAAGTGCGGCGGTCAACGAGCAAGTCGGCCACGTCTGCACTTCCGGATAAGGATGTCTTGCTCATGTATACTCCGGATTCAATCGATTTAACTGTCCGGTGGCTAGCATCTCATTAAGGCAGATGTCAAAGCGGCGCGGATTTTTGTTCCCGCGCCGAATATCACTTGAGCGCTGCAACACACACAAGGGCAGGTGCTGCAATGCAGCCATGCGCCTTGAACATACTTCAAACGTAGCGGTTGACGATGTTCTCCAGCAGTTCCTGTCTGCCTGAGCGCGGCTGCGGGTTGATGTTCTTCTTCTCCACCCGTTCGGCAATCTCTTCAAGCGAACGCTTGCCAGACAGCATGGCCTTGGCTTCCGCACTCTTCCAGCCCGCGTAACGCTCTTCAACGTGGCTGATCAGCGCTTTGTCCTCATAAAGCTTCGCAGCCGCCTTGAAAGCACGGGCGCAAGTGTCCATGCCGCCGATATGGCCGATCAGCAGGTCTTCCGGATCCAGCGATTGGCGCCGCAATTTGGCATCAAAGTTGGTGCCGCCAGTCTTGAGCCCGCCAGCCTTGATGACCTCGTAATAGGCGAGAGCCATTTCCGGCACATTGTTCGGAAACTGGTCCGTATCCCAGCCGGACTGGTAGTCATTACGGTTCATGTCGATTGAGCCGAAAATTCCGAGCGCACTGGCCAGTGAAAGTTCATGCTCGAACAGATGACCGGCAAGGATCGCGTGGCCTTGCTCGATGTTCACCTTCACTTCCTTTTCCAGCCCGTGCCGCTTGAGGAAGCCATAGACGGTCGCCACATCGTAGTCGTACTGGTGCTTGGACGGCTCCTGTGGCTTCGGCTCGATCAGAATTGCTCCCTTGAAGCCGATCTTGTATTTGTACTCGACCACCAGATTGAGGAACCGGCCCATTTGCGCATCTTCGCGTGCCAGATCGGTGTTGAGCAGTGTCTCATAGCCCTCGCGTCCGCCCCACAGCACATAGTTTGCGCCGCCAAGCGTCTTCGTGGCGTCCATGCACGACTTCACGGTCGCCGCCGAATAGGCGAACACATCCGGATCGGGATTGGTCGAAGCGCCGGACATGAACCTGCGGTGCGAGAAGAGATTGGCCGTGCCCCACAACAGCTTGACGCCGGTCTTCTTCTGCCTTTCAGCGAAAATATCGACAATGACCTCAAGATTCTTGCGGCTCTCGGCAAAAGTCGCGCCCTCAGGGCGAACATCCGCGTCATGGAAGCAGTAGAATGGCGTGCCAAGCAGCGTGAACATTTCAAACGCCACGTCAGCCTTCAACTTGGCATGATCCATCGTATCGCCGAACCATGGCCGGTCAAACGTTTGCCCGCCAAACGGATCGCCGCCCTGCCAGGCGAACGAATGCCAATAGGCGACCGCAAAGCGCAGATGCTCTTCCATCCGCTTGCCAAGTACCACTTCATCCTTGTTGTAATGGCGATAGGCGAGCGGATTGGTCGAGTCCGGTCCTTCATACTTGATCGGTTCGATGTCTTTGAAAAAACCGGTGCTCACAGCTGGACTCCTTTGATGGCGGGGTAATGGTTTTTGTAGGCGTGATAGGCATGCGAAAACGCATCGGTGAGCGCGTCATCAGGCTCGATGGTGCGCTCAGTAGCGGGTGGCTGGCAGATCAGAAACGGATCGGCGCCTTCTGCCGCAATCAGTCCAAGACGTGCTGCACCGAACGCCGCGCCAAAATCGCCTTCCGCCGGAATGTCAACCGGCATGTTCAACGTCGTCGCAATCACTTTCAGCCAATAGTCAGAGCGCGATCCGCCGCCGACTGCCGACACACGGCCAAGCTCGGTTCCAGCGCTGCGCAGCGCTTCGAGGCTGTCGCGCACGGCAAATGCCACACCTTCAACCACCGCCTTCGTCAGCGCCGTGGCGTCAGATTCATGTCCAAGCCCCGTGAATGCGCCACGGATAGCGGCGTCATTGTGCGGTGTGCGCTCGCCGGAAAGATAGGGCATGAACGTGACTGGTCCTGGCCGTTTCAGGTCAGCACCAAGCGAACCAGTCAGCGCCGCAGCGTCACGGCCTGTCAGGTTTACAAGCCAGTTCAAACTGTCGGTCGCAGACAGGATCACGCCCATCTGGTGCCATGTGTTCGGCACCGCATGGCAGAACGCGTGCACCGCAGAGTCCGGATTGGGCAGATAGCGCTCGTTGGAGGCAAACAACACGCCCGATGTGCCAAGCGACACAAACGCCGTGCCAGGTGCCACCGCTCCAAGTCCGCAGGCCGATGCCGCATTGTCGCCAGCCCCGCCAGCAACCACCACGCCGGGCTGCATACCCCAGCGCGCCGCAAGCTCCGCCCGCAAGGTGCCGGACACATCCGTGCCCTCGACAAGGTCAGGCATATGTTCAAGTTCAAGGCCGGTCGCCGCGAGCAGACGAGGATCCCATTTGCGGTTCCCGGTATCGAGCCATGAAGTTCCCGCAGCATCCGACATTTCGGACACATGCTCGCCGGTCAGCCAATGGCGCAGATAATCCTTGGGCAAAAGCACCCGGCGGATTTTGGCAAATACCTCCGGTTCGTTGCGCGCCACCCACAGGAGCTTGGGTGCAGTAAAGCCGGGAAACACAATGTTTCCAGTCAGTTGCCGGAAGATCGGCTGACTGTCGAGCTCATGAGCCTCGGCGTGACTGCGGGTGTCGTTCCATAAGATACAGGGACGAAGCGCCCGGTCGTCGCTGTCCATGAGCGTCGCGCCATGCATGTGACCTGACAATCCGATGCCGCGCACGCGTGCAAGCAGCCCGCCATGGTTGGCTTTCAACGCGTCAATCGCCGCTGTCGTCGCTGCAACCCAATCACTCGGTTCTTGCTCTGACCAGCCCGGATGCGGCCGCGATACATCCATCGCATGGGAAGCAGAGGCCAGAATCTTCTGGTCTTCGTCCATTATGATGACTTTGGAACTGGAAGTTCCCAGATCAATACCAAGATAGGTGGTCATACGTTGGCTCTTTATATGGTCTGCGTTGGGAGTATGGTGCGCTGGAAAGTCATGCGACCTCCAGTATGGAAACGTCACGACTGGACAAATGGTCCGGCCCGCTGGCCACCTTTTCGTCAACGGCAAGCAGCGCGGTGACAGTTGCCCCTTGACGGATCAGGGGCAGTTCAAATTCGAACAGTTGATGCTCGAAATGTGCATCAAATCCGCCCGAATTCGACCCGGATATGCAGGCGCGGATGTAGGGCTCGCAAATGTCAAAGGCAGCGGTACCGGAGCCGACAAAGGCGATAGGCACAGGATCAGTCAATGCGAACAGGCTGGCAAGGCCGGTCCCGATCGCCTCTGCAGCTTCCTTGTAAGCACGCCGCTCCGGACCGTCGGACAGGCGCGCCCTTCTGGCGAGTGTGCGCATGTCGAGGCCCGACAGCTCAACCGGCGGCAGCGCGTCGTCCGGCAGGCCGTGTGCCGCGCGCCAGATCGCATAGTCACCGGCGTAAGCTTCGATGCACCCGCGCGCGCCGCAGCGGCATAATGCGCCATTGTGCTTGTAAAGCATGTGTCCAAATTCAGCAGCAGACGAGCTGCGCCCGGCAAACAAGCGGCCATTGAGATAAAGCCCCATGCCGATGCCATGCGACAACAGCACAGCAAGACAATCCCGTCCATAACGCTCCGGCTCCAGCCAGCGCAGCGCCACCGCGATCATCGAACAATCATTGGCGACAGTCACCGGGCAGCCGAATTCACTCTGCAGATAGTCGGCCAGATGAACATTGCGCCCGGCGGCAATCGGCGACCACAGCAAGTCCCGCCCTTCCGCGTCCGTGCGGCCCTGCACAGCCATGACGATGGACGAAGGCTGCTCAACACGGGCGTTGGACAGCGCGACGCGTATCAGCTGCGTGCAGCGCACCAACAAGTCCTCCCCCGAGCAGGCCGCCGTTGAAAACCGTTGATCAAGTTCATGGATCGCCTTGCCGGTGTAATCACTGACCCCGACCGAAAGCTGATTATGGGTCAATTCCACTGAAACGACATGTGCCCGGGCAGGGGCCAGCCCAATGGCAATCTGCGGCCGCCCGCGGCGGCTTCCTGCCGGCTCAAACTCGCGCTGTTCGGCAAGAGCCCCTTCATTCAGCAAATCCGATGTGATGGCCGAGACGGTTGAGGGCGAAAGGGAAGTCGCCGCACAAAGATCTGTGCGCGACATCGTCGCGCCGCGGCGCAATGCTGCGATCACCACAGCACGGTTTTGCCGCCGGACCAGATCCGACCCCGCCTTCAACTGCACAATTTGCTCCTCCCGAGAACCGCTGCCCCTCCTCAATTTGGCAACAGTTTGGACTGGTCCTTTCGGTCCAATCCTTGAAAACAATGTTGACACAGGTTTGAATTTGAGTCACTATTTTTTTCGGCGCTCGAAATAAAGAGTGTCTGCTGCTGACGGGATGAGTACCGTCATGCAAGTTTTGAAAATGTGCCCCAACGGGCATCGGGAGGAACTAATGAAGAAATTTGCCGCCGCCCTCGCGGGCGCTGTGTTCGTAATGTCTTTCGCCGCGCCTGCGCTGGCCAAGGACAAGACTATCGCCGTGTCCTGGAAGACCTTCCAGGAAGAGCGCTGGAAGACCGACGAAGCCGCCATCAAGGCTGTAGTTGAAGCCGCTGGCGACAAGTACATCTCGACGGATGCGCAAGGCTCCGCCCAGAAACAGGCTGCCGATATCGAAGGCCTGATTTCCCAGAAGGTTGATGTCATTCTCGTCGTCGCTTTCGACAGTGATGCCATCCTGCCGTCAATCAAGGCAATCAACGACGCTGGTATCAAGGCAATTGCCTATGACGTCCAGTTCGAAGATCCGTCAGCGCTCTACGTGACGTTCGACAACGTCGGCGTTGGCCGTCTGATGGCCAAGGAAATCCTCGCTGCCAAGCCGGAAGGCAACTATGCCTTCATCAAGGGCGACAAGGGTGATCCGAACGCAACCTTCCTGTTCATGGGCATCACCGAAGTTCTCAAAGAGAGCATGGACGCCGGCAAGATCAAGAACGTCTGTGAAACCTTCACTGACGGCTGGAAGCCGGACAATGCCCAGAAGAACATGGAACAGTGCCTGACCGCCAACGGCAACAAGATCGATGCCGTTGTTTCGGAAAATGACGGCATGGCATCCGGTGTTGTTGCAGCCCTTGAAGCACAGGGCCTTGCAGGCACTGTGCCGGTTTCGGGTCAGGATGGCGACAAGGCCGCTCTGAACCGCGTTGCAATCGGAACCCAAACTGTTTCGATCTGGAAAGACGCGCGCGCCCTCGGCAAGGTCGCAGCTGAAGCAGCTGTTGCAATGGCTGGCGGCACCGCAATGGACGCGCTTCCGGGCGTTGCCAAGTTCTCTGATGGCAAGAACAAGGTTGAAATGAACTCGATCCTGCTCGCGCCGACCCCGATCACCAAGGCTAATCTTGACGCAGTGATCTCCGCTGGCTGGATTACCAAGGAAGAAGCTTGTGCCGGCGTCAAGGACGGCGTTGAGGCTTGCAAGTAAGTCAAGCCTTGCAGGTGAAACTGGCTTTGCAAGTATCACTTGCCTGACTTGAACGATTGAACCAACATGACCGCGTCACTTGAAAAAAGTGGCGCGGTTTTTTTGGGAGTAGTCTTATCGGGACAACCGCATAACGGGGAGGGAAACATGTCTAATACGACCCAAGGCTCGCAAGGCCCGGCCACGGTAGAGGAAAGTGCGTTCACGCGTTTCCTGCGTGCCACAGAAATTGATGCGCGCATTCTCGGCATGATCGCCGCGCTGCTGGCCATCTGGTGCATTTTCGATATCTGGAGCGGAATCATCCGTCCAAACGATGGTCTGTTCGGCGGTTCGTTTCTGACGCCGCGCAACATCTGGACGCTGTTTGTCCAGACATCGTCCATCGCCGTCATGACCACAGGCATGGTGCTGATTATTGTGATGCGCCAAATTGACCTGTCAGTAGGCTCGATGCTCAGCCTGATCGCTGTCGCTGGCGCGGTCATTCAAGTCTATCATCTCGCACCCGCACTCGGGGTTGGCCATCCGGCAATCTGGATATTGGCTATTGTGATGATTGTTGCGCTCGGAACCCTGATCGGGGCGTTCAACGGCTATCTGACAGCCTATGCGCAGATACCCTCGTTCATCGTCACGCTCGGCGGCCTGATCGGCTACTCCGGTGTGGCGTTTCTCCTTGCCAAAGGCGAAACAGTCGCGCCGATGGACAAGACATTCAAAATCATTGGTGGCGGCATACCTGCATCATGGATTGGACCGGTGTGGAGCTGGGCGCTGGCATTGTTCGCGTGCGCCGCAATTGTGTTTGCAATCACCAACGGGCGCAAACAAAGGCAACGGTTCAAGTTTCCACTTCGCCCGATGTGGGCCGAAGTAACGCTTGCTTCGATTGGCAGCTTCGGCGTTCTAGCAATAACGGGAATCTTCAACAGCTATCCCTGGCCGCCCAAGCTGATAGAGCAATATGCGGTTGCCAACCAGGTTCTTATCCCGGCAGGCATCGAGGACCGTGACGGCAACGCGATTTGCATGGCGGCTGACAAGGTAGTTCGGTGCGCAGAAGGTCTCATTTATTACACCGGTTACGCGGTACCGGTGCTGATCGCGCTGGCGGTTGGTGCCATCATGACATTTATTTCCACCCGCACGCGCTTTGGCCGTTATGTCTATGCCATCGGTGGAAACCCTGAAGCTGCCGAACTTGCCGGCATCAACACCCGCCTGATGAAGGTCAAGGTGTTCGCGCTGATGGGTTTTCTTGTCGGCATTTCGGCGATCATCTCGTCGGCCCGCCTTGACGCGGCCACCAATGCGCTGGGTTCGCTCAACGAGCTCTACGTGATCGCGGCCGCTGTTATCGGCGGCACATCGCTGGCAGGCGGCGTCGGCACGATCTACGGCGCCATGCTTGGCGCACTCTTGATGCAATCGATCATCTCCGGCATGTCGCTGCTCAATCTGCCGGCGGCTTTCCAGAACATTGTTGTCGGCTCGGTGCTGGTGCTCGCGGTCTTCCTCGATCAGCTTTACCTTCGCCGTGTGAAATAAGGGAGCAAGGCAATGGCAACTGTAGAAATGAACACTGGCAATGCTTCCGCAAATCGCGGCACACCGCTGATCGAAATGCGCGACATCTCGATCGCTTTTGGCGGCATCAGGGCTGTCGATCAGGCGTCGGTCGATCTTCATCCCGGTGAGGTCGTCGGGCTTCTCGGCCACAATGGTGCGGGAAAATCAACGCTGATCAAAATCCTGTCCGGTGCCTACCGGCGCGATCACGGCCAGATTTTCATTGATGGCAAAGAAGTGTCGATCCAGAATCCGCGCGATGCCAAGGCGCAAGGGATTGAGACCATCTACCAGACGCTGGCGCTCGCCGACAATGTGGATGCGGCCGCCAACCTCTATCTCGGCCGCGAACTGCAAACGCGCTTCGGCACGCTTGACGATGTCGCGATGGAGTCCGAGGCGCGCAAGGTGATGCACCGGCTCAACCCGAACTTCCGCCGCTTCAAGGAGCCGGTGATGAAACTGTCTGGCGGCCAGCGCCAGTCGGTTGCCATCGCCCGCGCCATTCTGTTCAACGCGCGCATACTGATCATGGACGAACCAACGGCAGCGCTCGGCCCGCAGGAAACCGCGCAGGTCGGCGAGCTGATCAAGCAGCTGAAGGCGGAAGGCATTGGCATCTTCCTCATCAGCCATGACTTGCACGATGTGTTCGATTTGGCCGACCGCCTCTGCGTGATGAAAAACGGCAAAGTCGTCGGCACGGCCAAAACCACCGATGTCGATCATGACGAGGTGCTCGGCATGATCATCGCAGGCAAGTGCCCGAAAGGCGCAATCCCGGGTCCGGGCGCACTCACGCACTGACCATGGGCGCATCGTGAAACAAAGAAAACCCGCCGGATCGCGTCGGCGGGTTTTTCGTTGCTTGCCGCAAACCGGCCACCGCCACGCGCATTTTGCGCTTGCGTTCTTGCACGCCATGCAGGAAGCAATCTTCTTGCGGACGATGGAGTGACCTGATGAAGAAAGTGTATGACAATGCAGCCGCGGCGCTCGACGGACTTTTGTTCGACGGCATGTTCATCGCCGCTGGCGGCTTTGGCCTTTGCGGCATTCCCGAACTGCTGATCGCGGCGATTCGCGACAATGGCGCGAAAAATCTGACCATTGCCTCCAACAATGCCGGCGTTGATGGCTTTGGTCTTGGCGTGCTTCTGGAAACCCGGCAGGTCAAGAAAATGCTCTCGTCCTATGTCGGCGAAAACGCCGAGTTCATGCGGCAATATCTGTCGGGCGAATTGGAGCTGGAATTCAACCCGCAGGGAACGCTCGCCGAGCGCATGCGGGCGGGCGGCGCTGGCATTCCCGGCTTTTATACCAAGACCGGCGTCGGCACGGTGATCGCCGAGGGCAAGGAGCACAAGGACTTTGACGGCCAGACCTACATTCTGGAGCGCGGCATTTTTGCCGATCTCTCCATCGTCAAGGCGTGGAAGGCGGACGCCACCGGAAACCTCGTATTCCGCAAAACCGCCCGCAACTTCAATCCGCCAGCCGCGACGTGCGGCAAGGTCTGCGTCGCGGAGGTCGAGGAAATCGTACCCGTCGGCTCACTCGACCCGGACGCCATCCACGTGCCGGGCATCTATGTGCACCGGCTTATCCAAGGCCAACACGAAAAGCGCATCGAACAGCGCACAACACGCAAACGGGAGGCAGCATAATGGGCATGATCGAAGACGCTGACGACAGTACCGCAGCCGCAACCGGCTACACCGACGCTTTTCTCGACGCCGCCGTTAACAAGATCGACGCCACCTTCGGCGCTGGTTTTGCACGCGCAAATCCCGTGCTGATAGGTGCCATGATCCAAGCCAGCGCTGCGAATCTGAACGCCTTCATGGCTGCGGCGTCCAACATGCCGATGGAAATGTTTGACATGCTGCCAGACGACGACGACGACTTCCCCTTGCCGCCGAAGAAACCGAAAAAGGGCGGCCGCTGATGGCTTGGGACCGGAACCAGATGGCCGCACGGGCGGCAAAAGAATTGCGCGACGGCTGGTATGTGAACCTCGGCATCGGCATCCCGACGCTGGTGGCGAACTATATTCCGCACAACATTGAGGTAACGCTACAATCGGAAAACGGCATGCTGGGCATGGGCCCGTTTCCGTTCGAGGGCGAGGAAGACGCCGACCTCATCAACGCCGGCAAGCAGACCATCACCGAACTGCCCAAGACCGCCTTTTTTGATTCAGCCCAATCCTTCGCGATGATTCGCGGCGGCAAGATTGCCATGGCGATCCTTGGCGCCATGGAAGTTGCCGAAAACGGCGACCTCGCCAACTGGATGATCCCCGGCAAGCTGGTCAAAGGCATGGGCGGCGCGATGGACCTTGTCGCCGGTGTCGGTCGTGTGGTCGTTGTCATGGACCACACCTCCAAGCACGGCGAATCAAAAGTCCTGAAAGCCTGCACCTTGCCGCTTACCGGCAAGGCGGTCGTCAACCGCATCATCACCAATCTTGGTGTTCTTGATGTCGTCCCCGGCGGGCTAAAGATCATCGAATGCGCCGAGGGCGTCAGCGAAGCAGAACTGCGCGCGGCGACAGAAGCGACGATCGTCGATTAATAGCGGCGCGGCGCTTCCGGCTTGTTCATCAAGATCTTCTCGATCTTGTCCTTCAGCGCGTCGGTCATCAGATGGCGGCTCTCAAGCGCTGCCAGATTGTCCTTCAACTGGCTTTCCTTTGACGCGCCGAGGATCACCGTCGAAACATGCGGGTTGGACAGGCACCAGAGCAGCGCCATGTGATGGATAGGCATCCCCACCTTTTCGGCAACCGCTGCCAGCTTCTCGATCTTGGCGAGCTTTGCCTTGCCTTGAGGGCTCTCCCATTCAGCCTTCAGCCATTCATAGCCCAGCAGATTGAGGCGGCTGTCATCGGGTATGCCCTTGTTGTATTTGCCAGTCAAAACACCGGAAGCCAACGGCGACCAGATGGTCGTGCCAGTGCCGACAAGATCATAAACCGGCAAATAATCGCGCTCGACCTTCTCGCGCTCGAACATGTTGTATTGCGGCTGTTCCATCGTCGGCGGTGTGATGCGCAGTTCGCGCGCCACCGCCCAGGCCTCGGTGATCTGCTGGCCGGACCACTCAGACGTGCCCCAGTACAGAACCTTGCCCTGTTGGACGAGGTCATGCATCGCCCGCACGGTTTCCTCAATCGGCGTGTCAATGTCCGGGCGGTGGCAGAAATAGAGATCGAGATAATCCACCTGCAGCCGCTTCAGCGCCGCATGGCAGGCGTCCGTCACATGCTTGCGCGACAGGCCGCGCTGCGTCGGCTTGGAACCACCCCAGAAAACCTTGCTGGACACGGCATAGCTGTCGCGGGTCCAGTTGAGCTTCTTCAGCGCCTTGCCCATCAGAAACTCGGATTCGCCCGCCTCATAGCCTTCGGCATTGTCAAAGAAATTGATCCCGGCCTCATAGGCCGTCGTCATCAGCTTCAGCGCATCGCTCTCATGCACCTGTTTGCTGAAAGTGACCCAGGAACCCAGCGAAAATTCACTGACCTGAAGCCCTGATCTACCCAGACGGCGGTATTGCATGAAGTGCTCCTGACTGATGTCGGTTTTGCGGATTGCAGTGAACGTTATATTTTCACGCGGATCATTTGGTAAGAATAGGGCGGAAGTGACAGTTTAACCATGCCATCCTCAACTATGGCACCCGTGCCCTTACGCGGCGCGACGTTGGATTGATCGCCCGCCGTGTTCACCGCTTCAAGGCTGCGATGCGTCATCACTTGATGGTCGATGATGGACGCCTTGCCAAAACCCTGCAGTGATACCTCAACGACGATGGCCTGCGAACTGTTCCGGTTCACCACAAAGAAACTGATCGTCCCCTCATCCTCATTGTGCACGCCGGACGCATCCACATAAGGCACATTGTCAGCCACATCCGCATCATAGCCCGGCGATTTGACGGCAAGGTTCAGCGCCGTGCCGCGGCCGAAGATCGAGGCGAAATAATAGGGGTAATAAATCGTCTGCCGCCATGCCGCGCCCTTCGGATCGGTCATGATCGGCGCGATAACATTCACCAGCTGCGCGATGCAGGCAATCTTGACGACATCCGAGCGGCGGATGAACGTGTTGAGAATGCAGCCGACCTGCAGCACATCTTCAAAATTGTAGATGTCTTCAAGCAAGCGTGGCGCATGCGGCCAGCCTTCATTGCCGTCAAGAATGGCGCGGTCCTGTTGGTTGGAGTGATACCAGACGTTCCATTCATCAAACGAAATGCCGACCCTGTGCTTGGAGCGCTTGTTGGCTTTCACCAGATTGATCGTCGAGCCGATGGTGGCAATGTAAGTGTCGAGCTTTTCGTTCAGCGCCAGATAGTTGGCGGTGTTTCTCGCCCGGTTGGCGAAATACATGTGCAGCGAAATGTGATCGACGGACTCGTACGTGTGCTCCAGCACGATCCGCTCCCACTCAGGATAGGTTTTCATGTCCGAGTTGGAAGAGCCGCAGACAATCAGTTCGAGCTTCTTGTCAAACGCGCGCAAGGTTTTGGCCACCTCATTGGCAAGCCGTCCATATTCGTCCGCCGTTTTGTGGCCGACCTGCCAAGGCCCGTCCATCTCGTTGCCAAGGCACCAAAGATTGACGTTAAACGGCTCGGCGCGCCCGTTCTTCTTGCGCAGATCGCCCCAATAGCAACCGGTTGGGCCGTTGACATATTCGACAAAATTGCGCGCTTCGTCGAGGCCTCGCGAGCCGAGATTTATCGCCAGCATCATCTTGGTATCGACCGTATCGCACCAGTCCTGAAACTCGTGCACACCCACAGCATTGCTGTCAGATGTGTGCCAAGCCAGGTCAAGCCGGGTCGGGCGCTGGTCACGCGGGCCGACGCCGTCTTCCCAATTGTAAGCCGAGACAAAATTGCCGCCGGGATAGCGCACATAGGGGATTTTCAGATCCTTCACCAGCTTGGCAACATCGCCGCGCATGCCGTTCTTGTCGGCAGTGGCATGATCCGGCTCGTAGATGCCCGTATAGATCGCCCGGCCAAGATGTTCGAGAAACGCGCTGTAGATGCGGTCGTCGATTTTTGAAATCGTGTAGTCCTTGTGAGCGACAACTGACGCTTTCATGATGCTCTCCCAATCATCCCGATTATTTGGTTTATATCCAAAGTTAGGATATATATCTGGCAAGGATTATGGGGCGTCAAGCGAAAACATCCCGGTCAAAGCGTGACAGTCACCGCTTGGTCGTCAGTCT